>JAGXTB010000023.1 GCA_018334165.1 Sphingomonadales bacterium
CTCACCCCCACCCAACCTGCGCTAGCGAACAAGTTCGCAAGCTGCGGTATCCCTCCCCCATCAAGGGGGAGGGCTTGCCCGGCAAGATCTTTCCCCTAATCTCCGGATCATGACCGACCCAACCCGCATCTGGAAAGCCGCCCTGCTCGTCATCGGAGACGAGATCCTCTCGGGCCGCACCCAGGACAAGAACGTCGCGCAAGTTGCGACCTGGCTTAATGTCCAGGGCATTCGCCTGTCCGAAGTGCGCGTGGTGGCCGACGATACCAAGGCAATCGTCGCCGCAGTGAACGCATTGCGCACCGCCAATGACTACCTGTTCACCACCGGCGGGATCGGCCCGACGCATGATGACATCACCGTCGATGCCGTGGCCGAGGCGTTTGGCGTTGGCGTGGTGATCCACCCCGAAGCCCGCGCGATCCTGGAGCGGTACTATGAGACGCGCGGCGGCCTCAACGAAGCGCGGCTCAGGATGGCCCGCGTGCCTGACGGGGCCGAGCTGATTCCCAACCGCATGTCCGGCGCGCCCGGGATCCGGATCGGCAACGTCTTCCTGATGGCCGGCGTCCCCTCGATTACCGCAGGGATGCTCGATGCCTTGACTGGCACGCTCGAGGGCGGGCTTCCGGTGCTCAGCGCCACCATCGGCTCCTGGGCGATCGAAAGCGAAGTGGCCGACCTCTTGCGCGAGACCGAGCGCGAGCATGAAGGCTGCGCGATCGGCAGTTACCCGTTCTTCCGCGAGGGCCGGGTCGGCGCGAACTTTGTCGTGCGTTCGACCGACGAGGCCGTGCTCGAAGCCGTCTGCCAGGCGCTGACCATCGGCCTCAACGCGCTCGGCCGCGAAGCCGTGGCGGGCGGGATTTGAGCTGCACCAAAGGCCCACTGGCATTGCATGGGAAACGCGGCTAATGGGGCGCGGTGATTGGCCGCACTGGCGGCAGCTTATTCGAAAGTCCGGACTTCTCTCCATGACGCTCGCCGCCGCATCGCTGCCCCTGGCAGGCTGCGCCCATCCCGCAACCGACCCTGACATCGCCGCGTTCGAGGCGAACCTGGCCGCGCATGCCAGCGCTACTGCCGCCTTGCAGCTGTGGTGCGACCAGCGCGCGATTGCGCCGGGTGCGCAGATTGCGGTGGAGTTTGTGAGCGGGGCCGATGCCGTGCCGCCGGCCGACTTGCGCGCTGTTTTGGGGGTGAGCGCGGATCAGCCGCTGGGCTATCGCCACGTCAAGCTGACTTGCGGGGCGCATGTGCTGTCGCAAGCGCACAACTGGTACGTGCCCGCGCGGCTCACGCCGGACATGAACCGCCAGTTGGGCGAAAGCCAGGTCCCGTTTGGCCGCGTCGCCGCCAGCCTGAACTTCACCCGCGAGCCGCTGGCCTCAACCCGGCGCGGCGATCCGGGCTGCCCGGTAGGGGCAATCTCCACCCACCGCGCGCTGCTGCGCCTGCCCCAGGGCGAGCCGCTGGCGCTGGTGGTGGAATGCTATTCCGAGGCGAACCTGGGCGGCTAATCCCGTAGCCGGAACTCAATCTCTCCCCCACCCCAAAACCCGACTATCCTGAGCTTGTCGAAGGACCGTCCTTTTCTTCGTGCCACACAGCGCGACCGCAAGAAGGACAGTCCTTCGACAAGCTCAGGACGAACGGGGTTGGATTGGCTGGTGGAGCTTGATCGCGCTACTTGGGCGCTGGCACCGGCTGGCGCGGCTGCGCGCCCTTATCGACCAGCAGCGTCACCACCACTTTCGCCTTGTCCCCGCCGGGATTGACGCCATTGTGCGGCACTCCGTGCGGCATGGTGAAGCTGTCGCCCGCTTCCAGCACGGTGACCTTGCCCTTGACCCTGAGCTCAAGCCGCCCCGCGGTGACATAGGCCACTTCGGTGCCGGGATGGACATGCCAGCCGCTCTCAGCGCCGCCAGCGAAGTCGCGGCTCTGTACAATCACCACTTGCGGCTTGCCCCGCGGCACATCGAGCTGGGCATGGGTCTGGACCGAAGCGGCAGGCGGCGCGGCGACGGCGGCGGCACCCAGGGCGAGCGGGATCAGGATACGCATGGCATGCAGCATAGCTTCAAACGAAACGGCCGGGAAGGTTTCCCCTCCCGGCCCCATTCGTTTGCCTTGGTGCAGTGCCGCTTAGGCGCCCTGCACTTCGGTCAGGTCGATCTTGAGGCCCGGGCCCATCGACGAGCTGAGGCCGACCTTGCGGACGTACTTGCCCTTCGAACCCGACGGCTTGGCCTTGACCACCGCATCGACGAAGGCGTCGAAGTTGGCCTTCAGCGCATCGTCAGAGAACGACAGCTTGCCGATCCCGCCGTGGATGATCCCGGCCTTTTCGACGCGGAATTCGATCTGGCCACCCTTGGCAGCCTTGACCGCTTCGGCGACGTTCGGGGTGACGGTGCCCAGCTTCGGGTTCGGCATCAGTCCCTTGGGACCCAGCACCTTACCCAGACGGCCCACAACGCCCATCATGTCCGGCGTCGCGATCACGCGGCCATAATCGAGGTTGCCGGCCTGCATGTCTTCCAGCAGGTCTTCCGCGCCGACCTTGTCGGCACCGGCGGCCAGCGCCTTTTCGGCGTTTTCGCCGCGCGCGAAGACCGCAACCTTGACGTCCTTGCCGGTGCCCGAAGGCAGCACGACCATGCCGCGGACCATCTGGTCGGCGTGACGCGGATCAACACCCAGGTTGAGCGAAACTTCCAGCGTTTCGTCGAACTTGGTGGCCTTGAGGTCCTTCAGCGCCTTGATCGCTTCAGCAACGCCATACATCTTCTGGTTGTCGCCCAGCTTTTCGGTGAGGCTCTTGGCCTTCTTGGTCAGCTTTGCCATGGTCTTAGCCCTCCACCACGTCGAGACCCATCGAACGCGCAGAGCCTTCGATGATCTTGGTCGCCTGCTCGATCGTGTTGGCCGAAAGGTCGGCCATCTTCACCTGAGCGATTTCGGCGAGCTGCGAACGCTTGATGCTGCCGCCCGAAACCTTGCCCGGTTCTTTCGAGCCCGACTTGAGGCCAGCAGCCTTCTTGATCAGGAACGAAGCCGGCGGGGTCTTGGTCACGAACGTGAACGAACGGTCGGCATAGACGGTGATGATCGTGGGGATCGGCATCGCCTTTTCCAGGTCCTGCGTGGCGGCATTGAACGCCTTGCAGAATTCCATGATGTTCACGCCGCGCTGACCCAGCGCAGGGCCGATCGGCGGCGAGGGCGTGGCAGAGCCCGCGGGCACCTGCAGCTTGATATAGCCTTCAATTTTCTTGGCCACAAAGGGCCTCCTTTCTTCCTGTTGGCCTGCAGCGCTATTTCAGCCACAGTCCGCAGAGTGAGCGGTCAAACAGGAGGCCCGAAGGCCACCCTCCCGCGTGGAATCACCCCGGAGAACCGAAGCGAAGGCGCGCGCCTAGGCGAAAGTCGCCGCGAATGCAACATTCGTCGACAAATGCTGGACCTTTGGGCGCATTCGTGGCCTCAATCCGCACATGACAGCCCAGCGACCCTTCACCCGCGTCCTGCTCGCGGCCGCCATTGCCCTGCTTTCGGCCAGCGCCGCCGTGCCGGCCCCGCGCAAGGCTCCACCCGAAACGAGCCTCCCGCCGCTCAAGCCCGCGGTGATTGACGACAGCCTGACGATTACCGGCGAGGAGCTGGCGGCCAGGAAGCTGCGCTCGCGCCTGACGGTCGAGGTCGGGATCAACGGCACCGGGCCCTACCGCTTCGTGGTCGATAGCGGGGCCGATACCTCGGTGATTGGCGAGCGGCTGGCCAAGGCGCTCAAACTGCCCGCCGGAGAGCCCGCCATGCTCCACGGGATCACCGAAAGCCGCCGGGTTGACCGGGTCCTGGTCGATTCGCTGCATCTGGGCTCAACCGTCGTGCGCGATCTGGAGCTGCCGCGGCTGGACGATTACCACGTCGGCGCGGCCGGGATGATCGGGCTCGACGCGCTGGTCGAACAGCGCATGGTGCTCGATTTCGACAAGCGCAAGATCACCATCAGCGATGGCTCGCGCCCGGAACCGCGGATGGACGGCGAGATTGTCGTCACCGCGCGGCTCAAGCGCGGGCAGCTGATCCTGACTCAAGTCAGGGCCAACGGGCTGCCGCTCAATGCGGTGATCGACACCGGCTCGGAAATCACCATCGGCAACATGGCGCTGCACCGCAAGATCGCCCGCAACAAGAAGATCGTGATGAGCCAGGTCGAGCTGATGGGCGTCACCGGGGCGACAGTGAAAGTCGATATCGCGATCGTGCCCGAGCTGCGGCTGGGCAAGGTGGTGCTGACCGACGTGCCGATCGCCTTTGCCGATGTCCCGCCGTTCGCAGTGTTCGGCTTGCAGAACGAGCCTTCGCTGCTGCTCGGCACCGACCTGATGGAGACTTTTCGCCGGGTCAGCCTGGACTTTCATGGCCGCAAGGTCCGCTTCCAGCTGCGCAAGTGCGAGAACCAGGGCGTGGTGATCTCGACCACCCAGACGATGACCCGGGTCGGCACCGAAAAGGGCAACAACACCGCCTGCAAGAACTGACACTGGCCACAAGTCGTTAACAGGATTAGGTTAGGCCCTGCGGTGAAGTAACCTCGCAGGGGGCGGACATGTTTGAAATAGCCGTGCGCGTCAAAGAACTGGCGTCGAGCAACATCAATAACCTGGTCGAAAAGGCCGCAAGCCCGGCCAAGATGCTGCGGCTGCTCCAGCTGGAGATCGAGGAAGCGATCATCGCGCTGGTTCGCGATGCCGCCCGCACCGAACGCCGTGGCCGCGATGCCGAAACCAGCGCGCGGGCGCACGACAAGGCCGCCAAGGACTGGATGGACAAGGCCAAACTGGCGCTGTCCAAGGACCGCGAAGACCTCGCCCGCGGCGCGCTCGCCGAACGGGAGAAGGCCGAGGCCGGGGCCAATGCCGCGCGCCAGGCGCAGCGCGATGCCGAAGCCGAGGCTGCTGCCCTTCGCAGCGCCATCGCCGATCTGGAGAGCAAACTCAGCGAAACCCGCACCCGCCTGCGCGCCGAGCAGGCCGCCCAGGCCGCTTC
>JAGXTB010000024.1 GCA_018334165.1 Sphingomonadales bacterium
TGCTACCCGCCGCCGGACGCCTGGTCGCCGGGTTCGGCGAGACGCGGCCCGGCCAGCCGCAGTCGCGCGGGCTGTCGATTTTGCTCAGCGGCGGAGCGCAAGTCGTGGCTCCGGCTGCGGGACGCGTGGCATTTGCCGGGCCATACAAGGGCTATGGTCTGATCGCGATCATTGAACATGGCGGCGGCTGGACCTCCTTGGTCACAGGCCTCAGCGAACTCGATTGCCGGGTTGGCGACAATCTGGTGGCCGGTGCTTCGCTGGGGCGGATGGGGCCGGGCCGCCCGGTGCTGGGCTTTGAGCTGCGCCGCGCGGGCCAACCAGTCAATCCGCTCGATTTCGTGCGCTGATTACTGACCATCTGGTGTTAAGATTCCCCGCGCGATAAGAGGCGCAACAGATTTGCGAAGAGGCTGCTGAGCGATGAAGACTGTTTCCCTGCTGCGTTCCGCCCTGCTGCTTGGCGCGGTATCGCTGATCCCGGCGACCACTGCGGGCCTTGCCGCGGTCGATGGCCGCTCGTCCCAGCAGTTTGAGCGGCTCGCGCTGGTCCATGCCTGGCTCCAGGCCTACTATGTCGAAGCGCCCGAGGGCAACAAGCTGGAAGACGGCGCGATCGAGGGCATGCTGAACTCGCTCGATCCGCATTCCTCCTACCTTTCAGGCGCCTCGATCCAGCGGCTCAACACCATGATTGATGGCGAATACCAGGGGCTGGGGCTGTCGGTGGTGATGGATGACGGCGCGGTCAAGGTGATCTCGCCGATGCGCGGCAGCCCGGCCGAAGCCGCCGGGATCAAGGCCGGCGATTTCATCACCCATATCGAGGGCAAGCTGTTCTATGGCGGCGAACTGGACGATGCCGTGGCGCAGATGCGCGGGCCGGCCGGCACCAAGATCCGCCTGACCATTTTCCGCTCGGGCCGCGAGGGGCCGTTCGATGTCACCGTGACGCGCGGGGTGATCAAGCTTGAGCCGGTGACCTGGGAACTCAAGGACAATGTCGGGGTGATCACCGTCAACGAGTTCGGCAAGGATGTGGGCGAAAATGTCCGCAAGGCGGTTGAAGACCTGCGCGGCAAGGCGGGCGGCAAGCTCGAAGGGCTGGTGCTTGACCTGCGGCAGAACCCGGGCGGCGAACTGGACGAGGCTGTGGCCTTGTCCGACCTGTTCCTGTCCAAGGGCGATATCGTTTCGCAGCGCGGCCGCAACAAGCGCGAGGACCAGTACTACCGCGCCGAATCGATGTTCCCGGGCGATGTCGCCAGGGGGCTGCCGCTGATCGTGCTGATCGACGTCGGCTCGGCCTCGGCCTCGGAAATCGTCGCCGGGGCGCTGCAGGATCACCGCCGCGCGCTGATCATGGGCGAACGCAGCTTCGGCAAGGGCTCGGTCCAGTCGCTGTTCTACTTTGACCGCTCGCGCACCAGCGGGGTCAAGTTTACCACCGCGCGCTATTACACACCCTCGGGCCGCTCGGTGCAGGAAGGCGGGATCGATCCCGATATCCGCGTGCCGCAGCTCAGCGATCCCGATGCCGCGCGGCGCAACGAACTGGCTGCGCGCGAGAGCGATCTGCGCCGCCACCTGGTCAACGAAGCGGCGATGGATGACAAGAAGCTGGAAAGCGATCGCCAGCCCGATCCCCATTTCAAGGATACGCCCGATAGCCTCAAGGCCAAGGGGATCAAGGACTTCCAGCTGTACTACGCAGTCCAGACCGTACGCCGCACCGCCGGGGTCAAGCGCAAGTGAGCCTGCTTCCCACTGGACCCGCCGCCGCGCGCGCCGCCCTGCTGCTGGCTTTTGCGGTTCCCGCCGCGCTGCTGGGCGGGGCCTATATCAGCCAGTATGTTTTTGGCCTGTACCCGTGCGAGATGTGCTGGTGGCAGCGTTACGCGCTTTTCGCCGCCTTGGCCTGCGCCGCGCTGGCGCTGGTCCGCCCCCCGGCCGAGCTGCTGGTCCGACTGGCCGCATTGGCGATCCTGATCGGCGGGCTGATCGGGGGCTATCATGCCGGGATCGAATACGGCTGGTGGACCGGCTTCACCGCCTGCACCAGCGCGGTCGATACGAGCGGCGATCCGCTCAAGGCGATCCTCGACGCCCCGGTCATTCGCTGTGATGTAGCCCCGTGGGACCTGTTCGGGATTTCGCTGGCGGGGTTCAATTTCCTGATTTCGGTCCCGGCCGCCCTGCTGGTCTTCGTGCTACAGGGCCGCAGCAAGGGTGTTGCGGCATGAACAAGGAAGCCACCGAACGGATGCTGCGGGTTGATCAGGCCGGTGAATATGGCGCGACCCGGATCTATGCCGGACAATTGGCAGTGATGGGCGACCGCGCGCCATTTTCGGGCGAGATCCGCCACATGGCCGAGCAGGAAGCCGAACACCGCGCGAAGTTCGACGCATTGATCGCGGAACGCGGCGTGCGCCCCACCGCGCTCCAGCCGTTCTGGCATGTCGCGGGCTTCGCGCTGGGCGCGGCGACCGCGCTGATCGGGCCCAAGGCCGCGATGGCCTGCACCGCCGCGGTCGAAGAAGAGATCGACCGGCACTATACCCAGCAGCTCGATGAACTGGGGACCAGCGACCCCGAACTGTCGGGCATGATCGAACAATTTCGCGAGGACGAACGCGCCCACCGCGAGACCGCGCTGGCGGCCGGAGCCGAGCAGGCCCCGGCCTATCCGCTGCTGGCGGGCGCGATCCGGCTGGGCTGCCGCGTGGCGATCCGGCTCGCGACACGAATTTGACCCGGAACAAGACGCGTGCCGCTTCATCTGGTATTCAGCGGTCCGGTTCCTATATCGGGACCGCAAATTCAGGAGTTCGTTTGATGCGTCCGATCCATGCTGCCCTGGCCTTGCTGGCCCTCGGCCTCGCAACCGCCACCCCGGCCCAGGCGCAGCAAACGAGCGAGCCCAAGGTCAACCTTGTCATCGTCTTTGGCGAGGACAAGTGCCCCGAATCCGATGCCGGCACGATCACCGTCTGCGCCCGCAAGGACGAAGGCGAACGCTACCGGATCCCTGAGACTCTGCGCGAAAGTGTGAGCCCGCAGAACGAGGCCTGGAACCAGAAGGTCCGCGCCTATGAAACCTATACCAAGACCGGCGCGCAAAGCTGCTCGCCGGTTGGGTCCGGCGGCTGGACCGGCTGTTCGAGCAAGCTGATCAACGAAGCCTATGCCCAAAAGAAGACCGATCCCGGCATTCGCGCCGCGCAGCTGATTGCCGACGAGCGTGCCAAGCGGCTGGCCAATGTCGATGCCGATGCCGCCGAAACCCAGGCCGCAGTCGAGCAGCAGGAGGAACAGATCATCGCCCGCCGCAAGCTGGAGCAGCAGGCTTCAGGGCAAGCTCCCGAGCCGGAAACGCCCCCGCCCGCGCCGCCGAAGTAGGGCGCTCAGCCCAGCGCGATATCGGGCGCGTCTTCCTGTTTCATCCCGACCAGGTGATAGCCCGCATCGACGTGGTGGACTTCGCCGGTCACCCCCGATGACAGGCTCGACAGGAAGTACAGCGCCGAGCCGCCGACGTCCTCGATCGTCACATTGCGGCGCAGCGGCGAATTGAGCTCGTTCCACTTGAGGATATAGCGGAAATCGCCGATCCCGCTGGCTGCCAGCGTGCGGATCGGCCCGGCCGAGATCGCATTGACCCGGATGTTCAGCGGGCCCAGGTCATTGGCGAGATACATCACGCTGGTTTCGAGCGCGGCCTTGGCCACGCCCATCACGTTGTAATGCGGCACAACCTTTTCCGCGCCGTAGTAGGAAAGCGTCAGGATCGAACCGCCATCCGGCATCATGTCCTTGGCCCGCTTGGTCACCGCAACAAACGAATAGGCCGAAATGTTCATTGTCATCAGGAAGTTATCGAGCGTGGTATCATAATACCGCCCGCGCAATTCGTTCTTGTCGGAAAACCCGATGGCATGGACCACGAAGTCGATCGTCGGCCAGCGCGCCGCCAGGGTGGCAAAGGCGCTATCGAGCGCGGCCATGTCGGAGACATCGCAATCGATCAGGAAATCGGCCCCCAGGCTCTCGGCCAAGGGGCGGACGCGCTTTTCCATCACTTCGCCCTGATACGAAAAGGCGAGCTCCGCGCCCGCCTCGTGCAGCTTCTGGGCGATCCCCCAGGCCAGCGACTTGTCGTTCGCCAGACCCATGATCAGTCCGCGTTTGCCCTGCATCAATCCAGTCATGCATTGGTTCCTGTTGCTTCATTGTCGCCAGACCCGCGCGCCTGGCGGCGCTTGCCCAGCAAGTCCTGTTCCTCGGGCGTCTCGGCCAGTGCGGCGTTGAGCTCGGCCCCTACCACCATTCCTAAGCCGACCAGCCAGAAAAAGAAAAGCGAGATCATCACGCCCGCCAGGCTGCCATAGGTCAGGTCATAAGTGAAAAAGCGCCGCAGCACTTGCGGCAGCGCGATCGAAACCGCCATCCACCACACCGTGACCAGCAGCGCGCCCGGCCATTTGGGATAGCGCCGCGTGCGATAGGCGGTGGGAGTCAGTGTCAGGAACAGCATGTAGAGCGAAAGGTAAATGACTGCGGCCGGCAAGAGCTGCGAGGTGAACAGCGTATCGGCCCAGCCGGTCGCGCGGGGATAATGTGCAGCGATCACTTCAAGCGCGGTGCCGATCCCGACCTGCACCAGCAGCGCAGAAAACAGTGCTGCCACCGCGCCGATGATTACGCCTGTCGAAATCAGCCGGTAGCGCCAGAAAGCATAAGTCTCCCGCGTGCCATAGGCGCGGCGCAGCACGTCGCGGATCGTCTCGATCAGGCTGCCCACGGTCCACAGCCCGACCAACCCGCCGATCCATAGCAGCCAGCCGCTGCGCGCCACAATCACGTCTTGCGCCACCGGCTCCAGCGCGCGCGCGACATCGGGGGGCAGGGCCTTGAGGATGGTGTGAACCGATGCGCTGCGCTGGGCCTGTTCGCCGACCAGGCTGAAAGCCGCGCCGACCGTGATGAAAAACGGAAACAGCGCCAGGATCGACATATAGGCCAGGTTGCCGGCATGGATGAAGCCATCGTGCCAGGCCCCGGTCCAGACCCGGCCGATCACGCGGAATGCCTTGGTGTGCCAGACCCAGCCTTGCGGGCCGACATGCTCGTCAAGCCGCACCTGCAGCGCGCGTTTGCGGCGGGCTTCGG
>JAGXTB010000025.1 GCA_018334165.1 Sphingomonadales bacterium
GTCGCGGCGGGCCGGGCCTGCTCGCCGATATCCCGCTGGGCCGGGTGGCGAGGCCCGAGGAAATCGCCCGGATCGTCGAATTCTGTGCGCTCGACGCGCCCGAGAGCATGACCGGCACGGTGATCGACGCCAATGGAGCCAGCTATGTCCGCTAAGCCGCTGATCGCCCTTGCCGCCCTTGCCCTGCTGGGCGCGAAGCCCGCTCCCGCGCCAGAGCGCCCCGGTGCCAGCAGGGATATCCTCGCGGCCTGCGGAACCCGCGACGGCTGGTCCGATCCGGCCCCGCCTGCGAAAATCCACGGCCGCTCGTGGTACGTCGGCACTTGCGGGATCACCGTGGTGCTGATCGAAACCGGTGCCGGGCTGGTGCTGATTGACACCGCCACCCAAGAGGCCGCACCGCATGTGCTGGCCAATATCAAGGCACTGGGCTTCGATCCCAAGCAGGTCAAATGGCTGCTGATGACGCACGAGCATTTTGACCATGTTGGCGGCATGGCCCTGATCCAGCAGGCAACTGGCGCGCAGCTTGCGGTCAGTCCCGGAGCGGCCAAGGCCATGCGCACCGGCCAGGCCGATCCCGATGATCCGCAAGCTGCCTTGCTGGCCAAATACCCGATGAAGCCCGTGCGGGTGGACCGCGTGCTGCGCAGCGGCGCTTCGCTGATCATCGGCGGCACACGCCTCACCATGCACGCCAATCCCACCCATTCGCCGGGCTCCGCCAGCTGGACCTGGCAAAGCTGCGAAGCCGGCAAATGCCTGACCATTGCCTATGCCGACAGCGTCAACACGATTTCTGCCGACGACTATCATTTCACCAAGCACCCCGAACGGGTCGAGGCGGCGCGGGGCGGCCTGCGCACGATCGAGGCGTTGCCGTGCGACTTGCTGCTGACCCCGCATCCGGGCGGCAGTGACTTGCTCCAACGCCTGTCGGGCAAGGCCCCGCTGACCAGTCCGCGCGCCTGCATTACCTATGCCGCGGGCGGCAGCGAGCGGCTGGAAAAGCGGCTGGCCAGGGAACGGGCCGGACAGTGAGCCAAAGCTGGAAAGTCATTGCTTTCGCGCCGCGGCCCAAGATCGAAGCGGCGCTGGTCGCGCACGAAGAAGCGGCCGACTGGGATCCCGACATGGTGATCGCCGGCAGCGAGATTGCCGAAGACCGTCCCGATGACTGGCGACTGGAAGTCTATCTGCCCAGAAAGCCCAGCAAGAACCAGAAGGCCGCCATCGCCCGGTTGTTTGCGGGACCAGCCCCGGCGCTCCAGACCGAACCCTTGCCCGACACCGACTGGCTGACCCACAGCCAGCAAGGGCTCGAACCGATCCGCGCCGGGCGCTTTCATGTCCATACGCCCGAGCATCCGCCGCTGAACATGGCACGCCTGCGCGACTTCTGCATTCCCGCCAGCCAGGCCTTCGGCACCGGTCAGCATGCCACCACCGCCGGGTGCCTGGAGATGCTGAGCGAAATGAAAGCGCGCGGGCTGGTAGTGCGCAACTGCGCCGACATCGGCACCGGCACCGGCCTGCTGGCTTTCGCTGCGCTGCACCTGTGGCCGCGCGCACTGGCCACGGCGAGCGATATCGACGCGGTCTGCCTTGATGTGGTCGATGACAATGCCCGCGCCAACGGGATCGCCCAAGGGCACCGCCCGGGCGAGCTGACCATGCTGGTGGCCGACGGGATGGAGCATCCGCTGCTCAAGGCGCGCGGACCCTATGATCTGGTGATCGCCAATATCCTGGCCGGGCCGCTGATCGACCTGGCCCCGCATTTCTCGGCGCATTTGCTGCCGGGCGGCAGCCTGCTGCTGGCAGGACTGCTCGAAACACAAGAGGACCAGGTCCGCCGCGCCTGCCGCCGCGCGGGGCTGCGGATCGCAGGCCGCGTGGTCAACGGCGACTGGTCAATCCTGTGGCTGCGCAAGCGCGCCTGGTCCGCCAAAGTGCCAGCGCGGTGAGCCTCCGCCACTTCCTGCTGTTTGTGCTGATTTGCCTGGTCTGGGCCAGCAACAATGTGCTCAGCAAAGTGCTGGTCAGCCACTGGCATGTCCCGCCGCTGTTCTACACCGCGCTGCGCTTTGGCATTGTCCTCATCTGCACCCTGCCCTGGCTGCGACCAGTGCCCAAGCCGCTATGGCGGATCGCGGTGCTGGGCCTGCTGATGGGCGGCGGCAGTTTCGCGCTGATGTTCCTGGCGCTGAACTGGGTCTCGGCCTCGGAAGCGGCAATCGTGGTTCAGACCAGCGTGCCGATGACCACCTTGCTGTCGATCATGATGCTGGGTGAGCGGATCCGCTGGCGGCGCACGCTGGGGATCATGCTGGCTTTCGGCGGGGTACTGATCGTCATGTACCAGCCAGGCTTCACGATCAGCGCTGGCATGCTGCTGCTGCTTGCCTCGGCCTTCTGCGGCTCGCTGGGGGCGATCATGATGAAGCAGATGGACGAGATTTCGCCACTGCAATTCCAGGCCTGGGTCGCGCTGATGGGCGCGGCGGTAATCATGCCGTTCTCACTGGTGTTTGAACCAAACGCGGTGGAAAGCACCATGGCGGCGGGCTTGCCGGCCCTGGCAGCGGTGTTCTACTCCGCGCTGGTCACCTCGATCTTCGCGCACACCGCCTACTACTTCCTGATCGCCAAGTACGAAGCCAACCTGGTTGCCGCGCTGACCTTGATGACTCCCTTGATGACGATCGGCCTGGGGTCCTGGCTGATCGACGATCCGATCGATACCAAGATGATCGTGGGGACAGTGATTGCGCTGAGCGGCGTACTGATCATCGCGCTGCGCACCGGCAAGGGATCGCCGGTGCTGCGCGCCGAAGAGCATTCGTAGCATATGGTTAACATTCTGCCGCTAAGGCAGAGGCATGGGACTCCAGTCGTTCCCCGCTCAGAAACAGGGCAGCCGCAAGCTGAACCGGCTGCGCCTTGGCGTGCCTGCAACGCTGGAACTGATGCACGAGAAGCGCAGCTGCGTGATCGACGACATCTCGATGGCCGGTGCACGGCTCAAGATCGACCGCCCACTGGCTGCCGAACAGGGCCTGATCCTCAGCTTCCATGAACTGCGCGTCTTCGCCACGGTGATCTGGGTCCGCGGCAACAATTGCGGCCTGCGGTTCGATCCGCGGCTTGATCCCGAAGACATGCAGGGCATGCTGTGGATCAAGGAAAACCGCGCAGCTTACGACAAGATGTTCGCGGCCAGCTAACCCGCAGCCCGCACGATCTCCGCCCAGGCGGCCTCGTCGATCACTTCGATCCCCAGTTCGGCCGCCTTCTTGAGCTTCGATCCCGCGCCGGGGCCCGCCACCACCAGGTCGGTCTTGGCCGAAACCGATCCCGCCGCGCGCGCACCCAGCCGTTCGGCCTGGGCCTTGGCCTCATCGCGGCTCATGCTCTCCAGCGCGCCGGTGAAGACCACGGTCTTGCCGGCCACCGCGCTGTCCCTGGTTTCGACCACGTAGGGCGGCGGGGAGACTTCTGAGAGCAAGTCCTCCCAGACCGCGACATTGTGTGCTTCGTGGAAGAAATCGCCCAGCGCCTCGACCACGGCGGGGCCGATGCCATCGATGGACAGCAATTCCGACAAAGACTCCCCACCTCCGTTCGTGTCGAGCGAAGTCGAGACACCTGAGCGCGGCATCTCGACTTCGCTCGATGCGAACGGAGTTTGGGTTTGGCGAGCAGCCACCGAAACCTCGCGCAGCTTCTCCAAAGTCACAAACCGCTTGAGCAAATCCCGCGCCGTGACCGCGCCCACATGCCGGATCCCCAGTCCAAACAGCAACCGCGCGGCATCGGGCTCGCGTTTGGCCTCGATTGCGGCAAGGAGGTTATCGACCGACTTGTCCTTCCACCCCTCGCGGCCCAAAATCGCCTCGCGGCGGTGCTTTAGCCGGAAAATGTCAGCCGGGCTTTCCAGCCAGCCGAGCGCAAAGAATTCATCGATGGTCTTCTCGCCCAGCCCTTCGATATCGAGTGCGGCGCGGGAAACGAAATGCTTGAGCCGTTCGGTCCGCTGCGCCGGGCAGATCAGCCCGCCGGTGCAGCGCACATCGACCTCCCCCTCCTCGGCCACGGCTTCGCTGCGGCATTCGGGGCAATGGTCGGGGAAATGATAGGCCTCGCGCGGCACCTCGCGGGTCAGGTTCTCGACCACTTGCGGGATCACGTCGCCCGCGCGCTGGATCACCACGCGGTCGCCGGGGCGCACGCCCAGCCGGGCGATCTCATCCCGGTTGTGCAGCGTGACGTTGGAGACCACTACCCCGCCCACGGTCACCGGGGTGAGCCGCCCCACAGGAGTGAGCTTGCCGGTGCGGCCGACCTGGATGTCAATCGCTTCGAGCGTGGTCTCGGCGCGCTCGGCCGGGAACTTGTGCGCGATCCCCCAGCGCGGGGCCTTGGCGACAAAGCCCAGCCGCTCCTGCCAGTCGAGCCGGTCAACCTTATAGACCACCCCGTCAATGTCATAGCCCAGTTCGGCCCGGCGGCGCTGGATCGCGTTGTAATGTGTCAGCATTGCCTCGACGCTCTCGCAGCGCGCCAGCAGCGGCGAGATCGGCAAGCCCCACTCTCCAATCCGCTGCATCATTGCAAACTGGCTGACTTCGGGAACCTCGCTCGCCGCGCCCCAGCCCCAGGCCAGGAACCGCAGCGGCCGCGCGGCGGTGACATTGGGGTCCTTTTGCCGGAGCGAGCCCGCAGCCGCATTGCGCGGGTTGGCGAAGATCTTGCCCTCCACTGCTTCCTGCGCCGCGTTGAGCGCCAGGAAATCCTCTTTCGCCATGTAAACTTCGCCGCGTATCTCGAACAGATCGGGCACTTTTCCGGTAAGCTGCGCGGGGATGTCAGCGATCGTACGGACATTGGCCGTCACATCCTCGCCGACCTCGCCGTCGCCGCGAGTCGCGGCGCGGACCAGCTGGCCGTGCTCGTACCGTAGCGAGCAGGACAGGCCGTCGATCTTGTCCTCGGCAGTCAGCGCCACTTCGGCGTGCTCAGGCAAGGCCAGAAACCGCCGCACCCGCGCCACGAAGTCCGCCACATCCTCGTCCGAAAAGGCATTGTCGAGGCTGAACATCCGCTGGTCGTGCCGCACCTTCGCCAGCGGCGATGCTGCAACTTCATGTCCCACCTTGCGGCTTGGGCTATCATCCCGAACCAGATGCGGAAACGCCGCCTCCAGCTCATTGTTGCGCCGCACCAGTGCATCATACTCGGCATCCGAAATCTCGGGCGAGTCCTCGGCGTGGTACAGCCGGTTGTGATGCGCAATTTGCCTGGCAAGCCGCATCAGCTCATTGGCGGCATCGGCTTCGGTCGTTGGCAAGTTCATCTTGTGCCTTCCACCACCCCCAACCCCCTCCTCTGAAGAGGAGGGGGCTTAGAGGCGGAACATCTCTTACTCCCCCTCCTCTTCAGAGGAGGGGGTCGGGGGGTGGTGCTCGCGACGGTTCAACCAGCGTTCCGGCCGCCGTTCAAGCGTGATCTTGAGCGCGGTCAGCACTCCATCGAGGTTCTCCATCACCTCTGGGTTGGTGAAACGAACTACTTCGAACCCGAATTGCTGGGTGAGCCTCGCGTCCTTCGCTAAGTCGCGCGCGGCATCGTGTGTATCGCCGTCAATCTCGACGACCAGTCCTTTTGCGGGGCAGAAGAAATCAACGATCCTTCTGCCCATTACGACCTGGCGTCGGAACTTGAATTCGAAGAATCGGCTGTCGCGCAATTCCATCCACATGCGCCGTTCGGGCTCGGTAGGATATTGGCGCATTTCGGCTGCGCGTTTCAAGAGAACTTTGCGTGTGGGGCCACCACCCCCAACCCCCTCCTCTAAAGAGGAGGGGGCTCTAATGGCGCCATGCTCAAACTCCCCCTCCTCTTTAGAGGAGGGGGTTGGGGGGTAGTGCTGACCACCATAAGACATCAACCCCGCTCCAGCACGGTCACAACCATTGCGCGCCGGGTGCGAAAGCCCAGTGCCTCATAGAGCCCGATCGCCTTGGCGTTACCCGCGTAGGAGTGCAGGAACGGGGTCAGCCCGCGCGCGGAAAAACCGGCCATGACTTGCCGGATCAACTGCGCTGCCAGGCCCTGTCCGCGATATTCGGGCCAGGTGCAGACGCCCGATACTTCGGCGTAGGTGTCGCCCGGCAGCATCCGCGAACCGGCCATCGCAGCCAGGCGGCCATCACGGCGCACCCCATAGAACTGGCCATAGCGCCGGGTCTGCGCGCGCCACGGCCCCGGTTCGGTGGCGAGCGCAAGCTCGGCCATCTCGGCCGCATCGTCATCGCCCAGCAAGATGCATTGGTCATCGCCCGGCTGCAGCGGCATCGGGTGCTCGGCCACCATCTGCGCCAGCGGCGCAGTGCGGACCGTGACCAATCCTTCAGGCGCGGGCCATTCCTCGGTCTCGACCAGCCAGATTTGCTCCCCCGGCCGGATCAGCGCGGCCAGTGCCGCCATGGCCTCGTCCCCCTGGTCGCGCGCCGCCGCGAAAGGACCAAAGCCGGGGTCGATCCGCCAGGCCCGCCGATCCCCGCGCGCCAGGACCGACTGGCGGGTGGTCAGCATGGTCCAGACCGGGCGGTCGAGCGGGTGGCTGCTCACACCCCCTCCAGCAACCGGTCCGCCTGCGCCCGCGCTTCGGGCGTTACTTCCGCGCCGGAGAGCATCCGGGCGATCTCTTCCTGGCGTCCGGCGCTGTCGAGCAAGTGAACCGAGGTCCGCGTGACGGTGCCCTCGCTGCTCTTGGCGATCACGTAGTGCCGGTGTCCGCGTGCAGCGACTTGGGGGCTGTGGGTGACGGCGAGCAATTGCCCGCCGCTGGCGAGGCGCGCCAACCGTTCGCCGATCGCTGAGGCGACTGCACCGCCGACGCCGCGGTCGATTTCGTCGAAGATCACTGTCGCCGCCCCGCCCTCTTCGGCGAGCGCAACCTTGAGCGCGAGGATGAAGCGCGACAGTTCGCCGCCTGAGGCGATCTTGGCCAGGGGGGCAAAATCAGCGCCGGGGTTGGTCGAGATCAGGAATTCGACCCGGTCGATCCCGCTGGCGCCCCACTGCTCATCCGCCAAGCGCGTGACCCCGGTGCGGAAGCGCGCGGCATCGAGCTTCAGTGGTGCGAGTTCGCCCGCCACCGCCTGATCGAGCCGCAGCGCCGCCTCGGTCCGCGCGGCAGACAAGGCAGCGGCACGGTCGCGGTAGGTGATTCCGGCACCTTCAGCCGCCGCCTCAAGCGCCGCGACATTCGCCTCGCCGCCTTCGATTGCATCCAATTGCGCGCGCATCGTGCGCATCTGGTGCGGCAGATCGTCGACCTGGCACTGGTGCTTGCGGGCCATGGCGCGCAGTTCGAACAGGCGGGTCTCGATCCGGTCCAGCTGGGCAGGATCGTGGGTCAGCGCCTCGGCCGCGCGTTCCAGCTTGTCTTCGGCCTCGCCCGCCTCGATCACCGCACGGTCGAGCGCGGCCAATGCCTCGCCCAGCAGGGGATGCTCGCCCGCGATCCGGTCCAGCCGCCGCGCCGCGCTGCGTAGAGTAGTGAGTGCCGAATCCGATCCGGCCCACAGCTTGCGCAATTCCTCGAGATCGCCCGACAGCCGCTCGCCCTTCTGCATCGCCGCGCGCGCTTCGGCGAGTTCCGCCTCCTCGCCCTCCTGCGGGGCAAGTGCAGTCAGCTCGGCCAGATAGGCCAGCAGCAAGTCGCGGTCGGCGCTGGCCTGGGCAATCGCCGCGCGCGCTGCTTCCAGCTCGTCTCGGGCAGTGCGCCAGTCGGCCCAAGCTGCGGCAACGCCTTCAACATCGGCACGCGCATAGCGATCGAGCAGCATCCGGTGCCCGCGCGGATTGACCAGGCCGCGATCGTCGTGCTGGCCGTGCAGCTCAACCAGATGCGCGCCCAGTTCACGCAGCAAGGCGGCGCTGACCGGCTGGTCGTTGATGAACGCCTTGGATCCGCCATCGGCCTTCAAGCGCCGTTTGACGATCAGCGGCTCACCCGGCTCAACGTCAACCTCGGCCTCGCCCAGCATGGCGCGGATCGGCATGGGCAGCTTGTCAAATTCGAACGTCGCGGTGACGCTGGCCTGTTCTTCACCCGAACGGACCAGCGCACTGTCGGCCCGCACCCCCAGCGCCAGGCCCAGCGCATCAAGCAGGATCGACTTGCCCGCCCCGGTCTCACCAGTCAGCACGCCCAGCCCCTGACCAAAACTCAGGTCCAGCGCCTCGATCAGGACGACATTGCGGATGGCAAGCGAAGTCAGCATGTTCGCGGCCTGTTCTAGCGTGCGATCCGGGCAGAGTCACCCCGAAGAGTCGCGCTTGTCCGCCGTCATCGAACTGTCCCCGAACTGACGCCCAACTGCAACGCTGCTGCGCCATATGCCCGGCCATGGAACAGCGAGTAACGACGCGATGACCCAAAAGTCCTTTCCCGGTTCGCTCCCCGATTGGCTCGACCTGCCCGAGCCGCGCGGCTTTCGCCCCAAACGCAAATACCGCACGGTCTGGATCAGCGACATCCACCTCGGCACGCGCGGCTGCAATGCGGTGTTGCTGCTCGATTTCCTGCGTTCGATCGACTGCGAAACGCTCTACCTGGTGGGCGACATTGTCGATGGCTGGCGGCTGCGCAAGGGCTGGTACTGGCCCGCCGCGCACAACGAAGTGGTCCGCCGGATCCTCAAGCTGGCGCACAAAGGCACCCGCGTGGTGTTGATCGCGGGCAACCATGACGAGATGCTGCGGCCCTATGCCGGGATGACCTTTGGCGGGGTCGAAGTAGCGCTGGAGGCGATCCACACCACGGCCGACGGGCGGCAGCTGCTGGTCACCCACGGCGATGCCTTCGATGTGGTGGTGCTCTATCACCGCTGGCTGGCCTTCCTGGGGGACGCGGCCTACACCGTGCTGCTGCAGCTCAACGTGGTGCTCAACCGGATGCGGCGGCGGCTGCACCTGCCCTATTGGTCGCTGTCCTCCTATCTCAAGAAGCGGGTCAAGAACGCGGTCGCGTTCATTGGCGAGTTCGAAGAGGCGGTAGCCCACGCGGCGCGCGAACGCGGGGTTGACGGAGTGGTCTGCGGACACATCCACAGCGCCGAAATCCGCGCAATCGGCAGCGTCACTTACTACAACGACGGCGACTGGGTGGAGAGCTGCACCGCGCTGGTCGAGGCCGCCGACGGCACCATGTCGCTGCTCGATTGGGCCGAGGAAAACCGCAAGGCCGCGGCCGCGCGTACCGCGCCGGCACGCGGCTCCAAACGCAAAGAGAAGGAAGTGGCATGAGGATCGCCATCTGCACCGACGCTTGGCACCCGCAAGTCAACGGCGTGGTCCGTTCGATTTCGACCACCGTCAGCCATTTGCTGGAGCGCGGCCATGAGGTTGAGCTGGTTACCCCGCAGCAGTTCCGCACCATGCCGATGCCCGGCTACAAGGAAATCCGCCTTGCTCTTGTCCCGCGCTTCGGCACTCGCCGCACGCTTACCGACTTTGCGCCCGAAATCGTCCACATCGCCACCGAAGGACCGATCGGGTGGAGCGCAAGGGGCTGGTGCTGCGCGCGGGGCATCCCCTTTACAACCGCCTTCCACACCCGGTTTCCGGACTATGCGGCGGTGCGCACCGGGCTGAAGGCCGAACGGTTCTGGCCCCTGATGCGGCGCTTTCATGCGCCTTCGCGCGCGGTGCTGGTTTCAACGCCCACGCTTGGCGCCGAACTGGAAAGCCGGGGCCTGCCGAATTGGCGGCTGTGGAGCCGCGGGATCGATCGCGAGCTGTTCCGCCCCGGCCATGCCCCCTTGCCCGAACTGGCCGCACTGCCCGGCCCGGTCATGCTTTATGTCGGGCGGGTCGCGGTCGAGAAAAACCTGCCGGCCTTCCTTGAGGCCAAAGTCCCCGGCCACAAAGTGGTAGTGGGCGACGGGCCGGATCTGGCCATGCTCAAGGCCCGCTATCCCGAAGCGATCTTCACCGGCGCGCTGACCGGTGAGCGCTTGGCCAAGGCCTATTGCTCGGCCGACGTCTTCGTGTTCCCCAGCCGGACCGATACCTTCGGGCTGGTGCTGATCGAGGCGCTGGCCTGCGGGCTGCCGGTCGCGGCCTATCCGGTCCACGGCCCGCTCGACATCATCGGACCGAACGGACGTGGTCCCGATGACGAACTGCCAGCCACAGTCGGCGCGCTCGACGAGGATCTGTCGGTTGCCATTCGCAAGGCGCTGAAACTCGATCCGCTCGCAGCGGCGGTAATCGGTGCCAGCTATTCCTGGGAGCGCGCGACCGACCAATTTGTCGCAGCCTTGCGCGAGGCGCATCAGGCCTCAGCGCAAGAAGTCAGCCTTCCGGCGCATCCGCGAACGGCGGTTCCAGCTTGATCGCGTCAGCCAGGGTCACCTGGTCGAGCATCGCCGCCATTTCATCGCGCAGGATCAGCATCAGCCCGCGCAAGCGGCATTCGGTTTCGGGCAGGCAGTTCTGGCAATGCTCGTGCGCGTTGCGGCTGGCGCAAGGAACCAGGGCCAGGCTGCCGCGGGTCAGACGGATGATATCGCCATAGCGGATGTCGATCGGGTCGAGCGCCAGTTCATAGCCGCCGTCGCGCCCGCGGGTGGAATTCACCAGGCCCCCGCGGACCATTTCCGACAAGATCACGGTCAGGAACTTGCGCGGGATATTCTGCGCCTCGGCAATGGTATCAAGCCGCACCGGCCCCTGACGCCAGGTATCGGCGAGGTGCTGGAGCGCGCGGATCGAATAGCGGGTTTTCTGCGAAAGCATGGTCGTCAGCCATAGAACACACGCCTGAACGAAATGTCAACTTGGGGAGTAGAAACTTAGTTCGAAGTCGCAATCAGACACAGGTGCCCGGCATCGCGGCGCAGGCTGGACCCGGTCATCGGCACGGTGGCGGCCAGTTCAATCTGCGGGAAGCGGGCGCGGACCTGTTCGAAGTTGTCCAGCACCGAATAGGAATAGAACACCCCGTCGCCTTCGCTCCACTTGGCCATACGCCCACGAGTCTGGAGCCAGATGAACGGTTTCCACAGTCCCAGCCGGTCAACCAGTGCCTTGACCAGCCGCAGTCCCTTGGAGCCTTGCGCGAACTTGTTCGAATCCGAGATCATCACGCCGCGCCGCGCGACGCGGAGCATTTCGGCGACGACCTTGGCAGGTTCGGGCACGTGGTGAAGCATGCCGGTTTCGATCACGAAATCGAAGGCCCCGTCCTCGAACGGCAAGGCCTCGCCGCTGCCGTGGATCAGCGCGTCTTCTGAGATCCCCTTGGCATGGCCGACACTGCGCAGCGCCGCGCTGGGTTCAACGCCCACCAGCTTGACCCCCGGCAGGGCCGCGCCCAGCAGCTCAAGCGCGCGGCCTGTCCCGGCCCCGACATCGAGCACTGACGTCGCCCCCATCCGCCGCGCCGTATCGGCAAAGCGGGCCAGCGCTTGCCCGTGCTCGTCATCGGCACGCACATGCATCGCTTCATAGTGATCGGCAGTGCGATCGTAATAGGCGCGTTGGCGGGCGGTGTCGTTCATTGGCCAACCGCTCCAAAAAGGCGGCTTAGTTGACCGTCACGCCCGGCGCGTGCTTCTGCATCAGCGCATAGGCCTTGGCGTACCATTCGCTGCCGGGATAGTTGGCCCCCAGCACCGCAGCATATTTCTGCGCGTCCTGCGGCGCGCCCAGTTGCAGCTGGGTTTCGACCATCCGGTACAACGCTTCGGGCGCGTGGCTGGTAGTCTGGTACTTTTCGGTGACGTTGCGGAAGCGTTCGCTCGCCGCCAGCCAGCGGCCCGAGCGTTCATAGAACCGCCCGATCTGCATTTCCTTGCCGGCCAGGTGGTCGTTGACCAGGTCGATCTTGAGCTTGGCATCGGCGGCATAGCGCGAGGTCGGGAAGCGGCGCACCACTTCGTTGAGGGCATCGAGCGCCTGGCGGGTGATCTTCTGGTCGCGGTCCACGTCGCTGATCTGCTCGTAATAGCAAAGCCCGATCAGGTAATAGGCATAGGCCGCATCGCGGTTGCCCGGATGGATCGAGAGGAACCGCTGCGCGGCCTGGACCGACTTGGTGTAATCCTTTGCCACGTAATAGGAAAAGGCGCTCATCAGCTGGGCGCGGCGGGCCCAGGGCGAATAGGGGTGCTGACGCTCGACCTCGTCGAACAGGGCTGCGGCGAGCATGGTGTCGCCGCGATCGAGCCGCTGCTTGGCGGCGCCGTAAAGCGTATCGACATCGCGCGCGACGAAGGCCGTATCCTTGGGCCCACCCCCACGCCCCCCGCAGGCCGACAGCAGCAGCAGGGCCGTCAGGGCAGTGGCAGACAGGGCGAGTTTGAGCGTGGAGCGTTCGGACATGGCAGGCCCTATAGCCAGAGCGAGCCTGAACGCCAAGTGAAGTTGGCGGGGTTTTGCCGGGCGGGGTGGAATGGCCTTCGCCCCTCCCCTGGCAAGAGCGTATTTGCCGACGCCTCAGGGACGGACGCAATTCCACATGACGGGGGCAACTATCACGGTTAGTGTCCGCTCATGCCGAACGGTCAGACTTCGCTTGTCAAGAATTACGCCCAAGCCATCCGGCAACTGCGGCGGGCCAATCCGGAAGCATCCGAACCTGCTTTGGCTCCGCATTTCCAGCGCCTTGTGACAGACTTGCTTCCGACGCTCCCGGCTGTCCCCGATCTCACCGTTGCGCCTGAATTCAACAATCCCGGCGTCGGGCGTCCCGATATCGCGCTCAAACGCCCCGGCCAGCCGGCCCGCGCCTTTGTCGAGCTCAAAGCGTCGGCCAAACCGGCCGATCCGGAACGCTGGCGCGATGCCCATGACAAGCGCCAGTACGAACGGCTGAAAGAACTGCATGCCTGGGCGGCGTGCAACTTCTCTGATTTCCGGCTCTACCATCGCGGGGCCTTGCAGGGCGAAGCCACGCTCGTTCCGCGTCGCGCGCTCCACCCCGAAACGACCGACCGCGCCGCCGATGCCCTGATCGACGATCATCCGCTCGATGGTTTCCTTGGGCTGCTGGCAACCCTTGCCCGAACCGATGCCCCCGCCGCCCGCAATGCCGAGCAACTGGCCGAGGCGCTGGCCCATTCGGCGCGGATCGTGCGCAGCGCAGTACAGGAACGGATTGCCCAGTTGCGGCTGGAAGGTCTTGACAACGATCCGCTGATGCTGGTGCGCAACACCTTTCGCAACGTGCTCTATGCCCACCCGGAAGCGGGCGGCTATCCCGCTGCCGATTTCGACGTGCTGTTTTCGTCCGCCTTTGCCCAGACATTGGCTTTCGGCCTGCTGTTGGTGCGCGAAGCCGGTGACGGCCCGGTGGGCGAAGACGCCTGGCGGCAGATGCCCGATGAGCATCCGCTGATGAAGGCCGCGCTGCGGGTGCTGAGCGAGGACGAAGTTACCACCCAGATCGGCATCGGTTTTGAAGTGATGCGCGACTGTGTAAACAGTTTCGCGCCCGAAATCCTGGCAATCCAGCGCGATGGCCGCGATCCGATCCTCTATTTCTATGAGGATTTCCTCCAGACCTTCGATCCCCGGGCGCGTGAGAAGTACGGGGTCTATTACACTCCGATCGAAGTGGTCCGCTATATGACCGGCGCGCTTGACCGTGCCTTGCGCGAGAACCTGGGAACTCAGGGCCTGCGCGACCCGGCGGTGACGATCCTTGATCCGGCCACCGGCACTGGCACCTTCCTGCTGGGCGTGGCCGAACGCGTACGCGATCAGGTGATGTCCGACGAAGGCGGTGTTGCCGCATCGATGGCGCTGGGCGATCTGGCGGGGCGGATGTTCGGGTTCGAACTGCTGGTCGGCCCCTACGCCGTTGCGCATTACCGGCTGCACCACGCGCTGCGCTATCGCCCCGCCGACGATGGTGAGGATGCCCCGCAACCGGTGCGCCTGCCGCGCCTGGGGGTCTATCTGGCTGACACCCTTGCTGCACCCGGCGCTGCAGCAGCGATGGGGCAACTGGGCATTCAGGGCATTCCGATTGACGACGAACGCCGCGAGGCCAATCGGATCAAAGCAGAGCAGCCAATTCTGGCAATCATCGGCAACCCGCCCTACAAACGGCTGGCAGAAGGGGAGAACGAGACGTTGGTCGGGCGTTGGATGGACGGCGTCTGGGAAGACCTGAAGCGGCCCGTACAGGATGCCGGACAAGGCGGCCAGCTCAACACCTTTCCCGAATTCTCGGTCGCCTTCTGGCGCTGGGCGATCTGGAAACTGTTTGAGGCGGACAATGCCCCGCAGCGCGGGGTGATTGCCTTCATCACCAACCGCAAGTTCCTGACCGGCTGGCCCTATGCCGGGCTGCGCCAGATGATGCGTGAGAAGTTCGACCGGGTTGAGGTGATCGACCTGCGCGGCGATGTCCGTGCCGGGCCACGCGGCGATGTCGACAGCGACCAGGGGGTGTTCAACATCATGGTCGGCACCGCGATCACCCTGGCAATCGCCGATGGCAGCAAGGCTGAGGGCGAGTTGGCCGAGGTGGTCTATACCGATTGCTGGAAGGAAGGGCTGTTCGGGCGGCGCGGGAAGTTGGACTGGCTGGTCGGCGGGGCAGCAGCCGGGCGGCTCCCCAACGAAGTCGAGATTGATCGTGGTTTGCTGGATGATTGGCGTCCGCCAGCTTTTGCGAATGGTGAGTGGCTGTCAATTCGCGAGGCGTTCCGCTTCAATGTCGGCGGGATGCAATCCAAGCGCGATGATTTCATCTATTCGACCAGTTCAAACCTGCTGTCACAGCGCATGTTGAACTTCGCGACGCTGTCCGACGCGGAAGCACGGGACGAGTTCCATGATTCACGTGATCGGAAATGGGCTGAAGCCAGAGCCATACCGTTCGAACCGGAACTGGTGATCAAGGCCGCGTATCGGCCGTTGGACTCTCGTTACCTGTACAACCATAGAGCCTACGGCGACTTCTTGCGACCCGACTTGCAGCGAGCTTGGGGCAACGCAAATGTTGGCCTGTATTCCCTCAAGTCCAATACCGGCGCAGGCCCCGGCATCTGGTGCCACGGTCTTCTGCCGGACTATCACTCTATCAAGGGCAGCAACGGCGGCTACGCCTTCCCCCTTTACGACCGCCGCCACGGTCCCGACGCACACAACCTCAATTCGGTGCTGATTGCTGCCCTCGCCGAAGCCTATGGCGCGGCGCAGACACCCGAGGACGTGTTCGACGCAATCCTCTGTCTGCTATCCGCGCAAAGCTATACCCGCCGCTTCGCCGAAGACCTTGAAGACACTTTTCCGCACATTCCTTTCCCGGCTGATCCGGCCGTGTTCGCCGAAGCGGCGCGGATCGGGCGCGAAATTCGCGGGCTGGAAGCATTCCAGCGCGAACCCGCGGAGGCGTTTCGCCCGCGCGATTTCTGCCGGATTGTCGGCCAGCCGGACGATACCACGCAGGTTGCCGCAGCAAACTTTGCCGATGGCCAGCTTTCGATCTGGTCGCATGGCGATGCCGCCGTGCCCGGCTTTGCCGGGTTGCCGCAAGCAGTCTGGGACTTTTCGGTCAGCGGATACCGCGTGCTGCCGCGCTGGATCGACGGGCGCAAGGAATTGCCGGTGACCCTGGCCTTGATGCGCGAATTGCGCGACGTGGCGGCACGTATCCACGAACTTATCCATTGGTTCGGTGCGGCCGATCTTGTCTTGGAAGCCACTTTGGAAGAAACACTGACCCGTGAGGAACTGGGCTTCCCGGCGGCGGGACCCGAAGCAGGCGAAGGTGAAGCGGGCGATGACTGACCTGTTCGGCAACGGACAATTCAGCCTGTTTGGCGAGGGTGAGGACCGCATTCCCCACCCCGCGCCGCAAGACTATGTGCCTGATATTCCGCGTATCCGCGGCCGTTTGCTGGCCGTGCTGGAAACCGCCCGCGCCGCGCCCGCAACGCCCTGGCCCGAAAAGAAGATGCGGATGTGGCAGACGGTATTCCCGAACATGTCGAAGTGGCTGCCCGACGATGAACGCGATCAGCTTTGCTTTGAATTCGCGGCAGAGATCGAGCGGCTGTCGAAGGCGGCGTGACTGGTCTGGCCAAGAAAGGTTGGGATCTTGTCGTCGATCAAGCTGCGCTATGCGAAGCAGTCAAATTCGCCACGCGAAAAGGTGCCTATGCCAGGGCCGGACGGAGATTGGACAAATCGGTTCAGCTGGTCGCTACCGCCGATGGAATCATGGTCGGCAGCGCCTTCTTTGACGCGAATGTACCGGGAATCGGGGTATGGGAAGCACCGATCCGCGTTGATGGCCCAACTCTGGCTTATCTGGCACCGAAACTGACAGGACCGGTGGTGCGAATGCAATTCAGCAAGGATACGCTATTGCTCAACACCACGCGAATTGGCGCAACTCTGCTCTGAGCCCCCCCTCACCCTGTCCGAATCTTCCTTGCCGCTTTGCGGGCAGTGCTTTTTTCGGCTTGTGCTCGGTCGCGGGCCTCTTGCGCGGGCGAAGCCTATGGCCTGTGCCTGCTGCGCAAAGGGCCTGACCTGTTCGCCTTCTCGGTGCTTAAGGCTGGCGACATCCACCAGGTCCGCATCGACCTCTCGGCAGGGCAACCTTCCGGGCAGATCGTCCGCTCGATGAAACTTGCCACCCAGACCGAAGGCTGTGTTGCCGACCCGCGGACCATGACACTCTACGTTGGCGAGGAGGCGCGCGGGGTCTGGGCGTTCGATGCCAAGGCCCAGGGGAGCAGCGCCGGAAAGCTCGTCGCGTCGGTTGATGGCCAGCAACTGGTTGCCGATGTCGAAGGGCTTGCCCTGATCGCCAAGGGCCGGCGCGGCGGCATGCTGGTCGTCTCCAGCCAGGGCGACAACGCCTATGCGCTCTACCGCCTGCCCGCGATGACCCCGGCCAGACGGTTCAGGATCATCGCTGGCACAGTTGGCTCGACCGAGGAAACCGATGGCATCGCGCTGGCCGGTGGCAGCTTCGGCCGGGACTATCCGCAAGGCCTGCTGGTGGTCCAGGACGGCGTCAATGACGCGGGGACCCAGAATTTCAAACTGGTCTCCTGGCGCGATGTCCTGCAAGCTCTGAAGATGGCGCGGCCCAAGTAGACACCGATCACCGCTGATCAAGCATGGTTAATTTCCGTTAAAAAGAATCCGATCAAAATCCGATTTTATTCCGCCTAACCAACACTTAACCAATGCTTCAACGCTCAGGACCAATACTTATTGGCATGAGCGGGGGACTTTACAGAATTCGCGCATTCTTTGCGCCTGATATTCCGGACGAGATCCGGGCTGAGTTCTTGCTCACTTCTGCGGTGCAGATGCAAAAACAGGCCCGCCTGCTGTTCCTCGCGCTGCTGCTGACCACCCCCACCGCCGTCCTCGCCGCCGCGCCCGATGCCAGCCTGTGGGTGCGCTACGGCGCGCCGGCAGCGATGGCGCTGTTGTGCCTGGCCGGCTTCGTCAACCTCAGCCGCGACTTGCGGCTCGGCTCCAGCCTGCGCCGGGCGACCCGCTTTACCCGGGAAGTCACGATCGGTTCCTCGGCGATGGCTGCGATGTGCAGCGCCTGGTGCGTCACTTCGTGGCTGGGCGCCCCGGCGGGTGAGCGGATCTATTACCCGATCGTCATCGCGCTGGGCGCCTTCTCGACCGCCTACTGCCTCTCGTCCGCGCGCACTGCGGCGTTTGCCAACCTGGTGATCACCCTGGTGCCGATGCTGATGCTGCTGCTCACCTCGGGCGAGCGGATGGACTTTGCGGTCGCCGTCAGCTTGGCGGTCGCCGCCACGTTCCAGCTGCACATGATCGACAGCCACCAGGCCCGCGTGGTCGAGCTGCTGCGCCTGCAAAAGAACGCGCGCGAGCTGGCCCTGTCCGACCCCCTCACCGGCCTGCTCAACCGCCGCGCGCTGATCGACAATGCGATGGCGCTGGGCCAGCAAGGCCCGCTGCGGCTGCTGGTGGTCGATATCGACCACTTCAAGGCGATCAACGATGCCCACGGCCACGACATGGGCGACGAAGTGCTGTGCGAAGTCGCCGAGCGGCTCGCGATCCGGGCCGACCTGATGGGCTCGGTCGCGCGGATCGGCGGCGAGGAATTCGCGATCCTGGGCCGCGCCGACGAACTGCCCGAAGCACTCGCGCTCGCCCTGCTCCACGACGTCCGCACCGCCCCCATGCCCCACGGCGGCCAGGTCACCGTCAGCCTCGGCGTCGCCGAAGGAGCGGTGGCAAACGAAGACGACTGGCGCGACCTCTACCAACGCGCCGACCGCGCCCTCTACGAAGCCAAACGCGACGGAAGAAACCGCGCGGTTCAGGCCGAGGCGCGGGTGGAGGGCGTGGCGGCGAAGGCGGCGTAAGGTTGGGCTCACGCCAAGACGCCAAGCAGTCAGTCCAAGCGCCGCAGGCAGTTTGCTGTCAGGGCCTAATGCAATTCGGCTGCTGAGAAAACGGTTGCGCTGCGCAGCGAAACATCTTGGCGTCTTGGCGTGAGAACTCCCTGCCCTCGCACCACCCCTCACCAAAACCATTTTCCTACACACCCCCACCTCGGCCATGCT
>JAGXTB010000026.1 GCA_018334165.1 Sphingomonadales bacterium
CCCGCCAGCCCCCAGCGGCTGATCCCATAGAGGATCGCGAAGTTGACCGTCTTGGCCCGGCCGCGGGTGTCGCGGTTGACCTCGCCGAACATTTCCTGCGCGGTGCGGGCGTGGATGTCTTCGCCGGCTTCGAAAGCCTGCCTGAGTTCAGGCACGTCGGCCATGTGCGCGGCGAGCCTGAGTTCGATCTGGCTGTAGTCGGCGGCGAGCAGGACGTTGCCGGGTTCCGCCACGAAGGCATCGCGGATCTGGCGGCCGATCTCGGTGCGGATCGGGATGTTCTGCAGGTTGGGCTCGGTCGAGGAGAGCCGCCCGGTCTGCGCGCCGACAAGGCTGTAGCTGGTGTGGACCCGGCCGGTGTGCGGATTGATCGCATCCTGCAAGGCCTCGGTATAGGTCGAACGCAGCTTGGAGAGCTGGCGCCATTCGAGCACTTTGCTGGCCAGTGGCGCGCCTTCGCCGTCGAGCCGTTCGAGCACCGACTGGTCGGTCGAATATTGCCCGCTTTTGCCCTTCTTGCCGCCCTTGTAGCCCAGCTTGTCGAACAGGATCGCGCCCAGCTGCTGGGGGCTGCCGATGGTGAAGGGCTGACCGGCAAGTTCATGGATCTCAAGCTCCAGTTTGCCGATCTCCTCGGCGAAAGTGGCGGAGAGCCCGGCCAGCCGCTCGCGGTCAACCTTGATCCCGTGGCGCTCCATCTGCGCCACCACCGGCACCAGGGGGCGATCGACCCGTTCATAGATGCGGGTCGCGTGCTCTTCGGAAAGGCGCGGTTTGAGCAGGCGGTGCAGCCGCCAGGTCACTTCGGCATCCTCGGCGGCATATTCGGTTGCGCGGCCGGTCGGCACTTCGGTGAACGAAATCGCCTTCTTGCCAGTCCCGCACAGGTCCTTGAAGGCGAGCGGCGTGTGGCCGAGGTGGCGCTGGCTAAGCTCGTCCATCCCGTGCCCGCCGCCGATTCCGTCGATGCTGCGCCCGGCGTCAAGATCGAAGCTCATCACCATGGTATCGTCGATTGGCCCGACCGCGATGCCGTGCCGCGCCAATACGTTGAGATCGTACTTGGCGTTCTGCCCGACTTTCAGCACCGCGTCGCTTTCAAGCAGCGGTTTCAGCCGGGCCACGGCCTCGGCCAGCGGCACTTGCTGCGGCTTTTCGGCGAACATGTCGGTTCCGCCGTGGCCCAGCGGGATATAGCAGGCCTGCCCCGGCCCGGTGCACAGGCTGACCCCGGCCAGATCGGCCGAAATCGCGTCAAGCGCGCTGGTTTCGGTATCGAACGCCACCAGCCGCGCGGCAAAGGCGCGCGCGATCCAGACGTCGAGTGCTTCGAGCGACTGCACGCATTCGTACTTGCTGCGATCAATCGGCGGCAATTCGGGCAGCGGCTGGCGAGTCCCCGCAGGCGCCGCAGCGGCTCCGGCAGTGACCGGCTTGGCCGGGTTGAGATCGGTCCGCCGCTCCGGACTGCCGCGCCCGTCACCCAGCCGCTTCAAGAGGCTGGTGAAGCCGTGCTCGGACAGGAATTCGGCCAAGGGATCGGGCGGAATGGTCCCCAGCTTGAAGAGGTCGAGCGGCATCGGCAGCGGGCAATCTTCTTTCAGTTGCACCAGCACCCGGCTGAGCCGCGCCATGTCGGCCTGCTCGATCAGGCTTTCCTGCATCTTCGATGGCTTCATCGTTGGCGCGGCAGCCAATGCGCCTTCGAGGCTGCCATGCTCCTGGATCAGCTTGGTTGCGGTCTTGGGGCCGATCCCGCGGATCCCGGGGACATTGTCGGCGCTGTCGCCCATCAAGGCCAGCACATCGCCGACCAGCGTGGGCGGTACGCCGAATTTCTCCTCAACTTCAGGAATACCGATCCGGACATTCTTCATGGTATCGAGCATGTCGATCCGGCCGCCGTTTCCATCTGGCCCGATCAGCTGCATCAGGTCCTTGTCGGAAGAGACGATCGTCACGTCCCAGCCGCGCTGCGTCGCGGCGCGGGCGTAGCTGGCGATCATGTCGTCGGCCTCGACGTTGTCCTCCTCGATCAGCGGCAAGGAGAAGGCGCGCGTAGCGTCGCGGATCAGCGGGAATTGCGGCCGCAGATCTTCGGGCGCGGGAGGGCGGTTGGCCTTGTACTGATCGTAAAGGTCGTTGCGGAAACTGGTTCCGGCCTTGTCGAGCACCACCGCCAGGTGCGTGGGCCCGTCGGCCTTGTTGAGATCGTCGGCCAGCTTCCACAGCATGGTGGTATAGCCATAGACCGCGCCGACCGGGGTGCCCGCGGGGTTGGTCAGCGGCGGAAGGCGATGATAGGCCCGGAAAATATAGGCCGATCCATCGACCAGGTAGAGGTGCTGCTTGGCGTCCATCAGTCTGAGTTAGCAGGCCTTTGAGCGCAGCGTAAGGCGCGAATCGCGGGTCGTTCTCGCTGCCAAAAGCCCGTCATGACCTTGCCACAATTGCCTCAGACTATGGCAAAAGCGCGGAAATGCGCGCTCCTTGAAGGCCCGTGCGACTATCGCTTGCATAGTCGCGCGAACGACATTATTTGGGCGTCGAAGTCTACCGCCTTGGTAGGCTTTCCGTTCGGCATGTCTCCAATAACGGCGGCATGACGGGCGTGGTCCACTTGCTGTTCAAGGATTACCATACATGCGCAAGATCATTCTCGCCGCTGCCGCCGCCGGTGCCGCTCTCTCGCTTTCGGCTTGCTCGGGCGAAAAGGCTGATGAAGCCGTTGCCGCTGCTTCGGAAGCTGCCACCGAAGCCGCTTCGGAAGCCGCTGCTGACGCCTCGGGCGCTGTTGCTGCCGGCGCTGAAGCTGCCAAGGAAGGCGCTGCCGCCGTCGAAACCGCTGCTGCCGCCGCTGGCGACGCCGCGAAGGACGCTGCTGGCGACGCTGCCAAGGCTGCCGAAGAAGCTGCCAAGAAGATGTAATCTTCGCCTTTTGGCAAAAGAATTGGGGGCGTCGGGGAAACCCGGCGCCCCTTTTCTTTGCCTACTGCATGCGCCTTGCAATAATTAATCGCGCGATTAACATTGCGCCGCTGGGCCCTTTGGCCCGGCCGGAGCATGCGCGGTGAACCACTCGCTTGAACAGGGATTGACCAGCGCACTGGCGCGGATCGGCCTGGCGCCGCCGGCCGGGCTGGAGCGGCTGTCGGGCGGGGCCAATATGGAAAGCTGGCGCTTTTCCTCAGGCGATGAGCTGTGCGTGCTGCGCCGTGCGCCTTCGCTGGAAATGATGGCCGGAAGGCCGCTTGACCACCATGCCGAGGCCGCGCTGATCCGCGCTGCGCACGCCGCCGGGGTCATGGCGCCCGAAGTGCTGGTCGAGCTGGAACCGGCCGACGGGATCGGCTCAGGCTATGTCATGCGCTGCCTGGCCGGGTCACCTGATCCCAACGCCATGCTGGCCGAGGCTAAGCCTTCGGTGACGATCCATGACATTGCGCGCGAGCTGGTGGCGGTCCACCGCACCCCATGCAGCGGGTTGGCGGTGCCGGTCATGGATACCGCCGCGGCGCTGGCTGAACTGCGCCGCCGGTTCCTCGAATATGGCGGCGATCGTCCGGTGCTGGCATTGGCGCTGCGTTGGCTCGAGGCCAACCTGCCCCC
>JAGXTB010000027.1 GCA_018334165.1 Sphingomonadales bacterium
GATTTTACCCAAGTTATATTGTTCTGAAGGCAGAACGACTTACGGAAGACATTGGCTACGTCCATTGCAATCCACGGGTTCGCAGAAGATCCCGATACGTTTAAAAATATTGACCCATCTGCAGACAGGCAATTTTCTAACTTTGTTGCAATTCGCTCCATCCATTCGAGATATTTATCTATCTCCAATGAATCTTCATATTGAGAGTATTTGATACCCAAATTGTACGGGGGCGAGGTGACGACCACATCAACCGAACCGGCTTCGAGCAAATCCAAGGCCGATTCACAATCCCCTTCGATAATGCGGTGCTGGCCGATCCACAGGCTACGCATAGGCCTTTCGTTGGGCACATCTCGTGATGTCTCACTGGCCGGTGAACGTACCTGAATATTGTCTAGCATACGGGCCTCCAACCAAGTCAAAGAACATAGTGGGAACTAGGTCAAGAGGAATTTGTCCGGTCCGAAAACAAGTCACCGGCCTGCACCGCCTCTCCATTTGCCCAGCGCGCAGCGCGCGCCTATATGCGCCGCATGTCCATTCGTCCGTGGCGCGATATTGCGCGTCGTCAATCGCGTCAGATCATGGTCGGCAAGGTGCCGGTGGGAGGCAATGCGCCGATCACCGTCCAGACCATGACCAACACGCTGACCAGCGATGCTGCGGCAACAATCGACCAGATCCGCCGCTGCGAGGAGGCCGGTGCCGATATCGTGCGCGTCTCCTGCCCGGACGAGGCGAGCACCGCGGCGATGCCCGCAATCGTCCGCGCGGCTGAGGTGCCGATCGTCGCCGACATCCATTTCCACTACAAGCGCGCGCTTGAAGCAGCCGACGCGGGCGCGGCCTGCCTCAGGATCAATCCCGGCAATATCGGCAGCAGCGAGCGCGTCGCCGAAGTGGTCCGCGCGGCCAAGGCCAACGGCTGCGCGATCCGGATCGGGGTCAATGCCGGCAGCCTTGAGAAGGACCTGCTCGAAAAATACGGCGAGCCCTGCCCCGAGGCGCTGGTGGAGAGTGCGCTAGATCATATCAAGCTGCTGCAGGACCACGATTTCCACGAATACAAGGTCGCGGTGAAGGCCAGCGACGTGTTCCTGGCGGTGGCGGCTTACATGCAGCTCGCCGAAGCGGTCGATTGCCCGCTGCACCTGGGGATCACCGAGGCGGGCGGGCTGATCGGCGGCACGGTCAAATCGAGCATCGGAATGGGCAGCCTGCTGTGGGCCGGGATCGGCGACACGATCCGCGTCTCGCTGTCAGCCGAACCCGAGGAGGAAGTGCGGGTCGGCTACGAGATCCTGAAATCGCTCGGCCTGCGCACCCGCGGGGTGCGGATCGTGTCCTGCCCCTCTTGCGCGCGGCAAGGCTTTGACGTGATCCGCACGGTCGAGAAGCTGGAAGTGGCGCTGGGCCATATCAAGACCCCGATGTCGGTCTCGGTGCTGGGCTGCGTGGTCAACGGCCCCGGCGAGGCCCGCGAGACCGATATCGGCATCACCGGCGGCGGGAATGGCAAGCACATGGTTTACCTGTCGGGCGTGACCGACCATCATGTTGAAAATGCTGACATGATTGCCCATATCGTCAGTCTGGTCGAGGCCAAGGCGGCCGAGATCGAGGCGGGGAGAGCCGTGAGCATGGATGTGACGCACGGGAAAGCAGCTTGAGCGGCTGGGTGTTGGCAGCCTGGGCGCTGGTCCGAGACTCTGCCTTGGACAGTCTGCGGCTGTGGCGGATCGCGGTGTGGGTGCCGCTGCTGGTGGTGATCCCCGAATTCATCCAGCACATTGCCGAGATCAACCTGGGCATGTTCGAAAGCCGTGAGGCCGCCCGGGCGCTGTCCAGCGATCCCCAGCGCATGCTGTTTGGCGCTGTGAAGATTGCTGGCCTGTTTGCCGCAATGCTTGCCGCGGTCGTGGTCTGGACCAGGCGCGACCATGCCCGTCCCGCATGGCGCGCGGTTGGAATCGCGTTCGGTTTGAACCTGCTGTTGACCGCGCTGGTGTTCGGGCTTGGGCGGGTCATCCCGGCTGGTGTCTGGGCAGTACTCAACCCAGTCCTGATGATCGTCACGCTGCCCTTTCTGGTCCTGCTGGTCGGCGCGCTGCTGGGTGATAAGGCCATGACCCTGGGCGCGGCCTATCGGCGCGGCTGGCTGATCATGCTGCGGATGGCGCTGCTGCTCCCATTGGCCTGGCTGCCGCTGCAATGGCTGCACGAACGCAATCACTTTTGGGCGATGGGGCAAGACAGCTGGGCGGTATGGGCGCTGATGGCGTTCGATTCGCTGGTGGTGGGCCTGATGGCCTGCTGGGCGGGCACCGCGCTGCATCACGGCTATCGCGGATCAAAGTCCGCCTAACCCTTCGGTAACCCCACGCCGGTATCTTCGGTTCCACAATGAACCGGCTCTACGCCATCCTGCTCCTGTCCGTCGGGCTGATGAGCTTTGTTGCGGTGCTGTTCCAGCCCCCAGAAGATCACGTGGCAATGGCCGCCGAAAGCGCCGAGGTCCAGGACGCCAGGCCGATGGCCCGCCACGATGAAGGCGATGCGTTGCTGCTCAAGCGCGATGATTCCGGACAGTTCCACCTTACCGCCAGCGTCAACGGCGGCGATGTCCGGTTCCTGGTCGATACCGGAGCCGATATGGTCGCGCTGACCGAGGATACTGCTGAGGAACTGGGGCTGACGGTCGGCGAAATGCAGCCGATCATGCAGACCGCCTCAGGCGTAGGCTATGCCGCACCGGTGGTGATCGACGAAATGGTCGTCGCCGGAGTGACCATGACCAACATCGATGCAGTGGTGGCCCAGGGCCTGTCCACCAACCTCTTGGGCCAGAGCGTGCTGGGCAAGCTGGGATCAGTGAACCTGCAAGGCGACCAGATGGTGATCCGCCCGCGCTGAATTTGACGTTTTTGTCGTTACGCCATCGACCTCCGTCGATGGCTGGCAACACCGGCCCGCTCCCCCTCCCGGCCACCCATAGGCTACCTATGTTAGGGTGG
>JAGXTB010000028.1 GCA_018334165.1 Sphingomonadales bacterium
GGGGGTTCCACGCCAGCGTCGTACCCCCACCCCCAGCCCCTCCCCACAGTGGAGGGGGGCAAGAGGCTGTGGCACTGCGCACACGCATCAGATCAGCACCATCTGGTCGCGGTGGACCACGGCGCTACGCGGGGCATAGCCCAGGATCGCGGCGTGTTCGGCGTTCTTGTGGCCGAGCAGCGCGGCGCATTCTGCGGCATCGTACTCAGCCAGCCCATGCGCCAGCACCGTGCCGTCCTCGCCGCGTACCGCCACCGCATCGCCGCGCTGGAACTGGCCCTCGACCGCCACGATCCCGGCGGCCAGCAGGCTCGATCCGCGCCCCAGCGCCTTGGCCGCCCCGGCATCGACCACCAGCGCGCCTTTCAGCCGCAGCCGTCCCCCCAGCCACGCCTTGCGCCCTGCGTCCTTGCGTTTGGGCAGGAACAGCGTTCCGATCCCCTGCTCGCACGCCCGCGCAATCGGTGCGTCGGCCAGCCCGGAGGCAATTGCCAGCGCAATCCCGGCGCGCTCAGCGATCTCAGCCGCCTGGAGCTTGCTGGTCATCCCGCCCGAGCCCATGCCGGACGAGCTGCCACCCGTGGCCATCGCGTGGATCTCAGCCGTCACCCCGCGCACTTGCTCCAGCCGCTGGGCGCCTGGTTCGGCCGGATTGCGATCGAACAGCCCGTCAACGTCGGACAGCAGCAGCACCGCATTGGCCTGCGCCGCCTGGGCGACCCGCGCCGCCAGCCGGTCATTGTCGCCAAAGCGGATTTCCTGTGTGGCGACCGAGTCATTCTCATTGATCACCGGCACCGCACCCATATCAAGCAGGCGGGTCAGCGTCGCCGTGGCATTGAGGTAGCGGCGGCGATCCTCCAGATCCTCCAGCGTCAGCAGCAGCTGCGCGGCCGTCAGCCCATGCGCGCCGAGCAGCTCGGCCCACAGCCCCGACAGCGCGATTTGCCCCACAGCCGCAGCGGCCTGCGCATCGGCCAGGCTCCCGCGTCCGCCCTTGTCCAGCCCCAACGTGCTCGCCCCCAGCGCAATCGCACCCGAGGAAACCACGATCACTTCCTGCCCGCGCGCCCGCGCGCCCGCGAGTTCAGCCACCAGCCCTTCAAGCCAGACCCGCCGCACGCCTTGCGCGCCGACCAGCAGCGACGAGCCGACCTTGACCACCAGCCGGGGGCAGGCGGCCTTGTCGGCAAGGTCCGAGAGGCGGGCGATCTGCATCGCCTGCCGATTACGGGAATGCGCGGTTTATGCAACCTCTGGCGGTCAAACCGGCGACCAGGGCTTTTCCTCGCCCTCTTCCAGCTCGCCCGCCGGACGCTCGGTCCCGGTGGCTGCGGGCAGATATCCCAGCACGGCATCAAGCAGTGCATCGAGGCCTTTGCCGGTCGCGCCCGAGATCGGGTAGATCTTCTTCGCGCCCGCCGCCTTCAGTTCCTTCATGAACATCTGGACCAGTTCGCGGTCGACCGTGTCGATCTTGTTGAGCGCGATCAGGCGGGGTTTTTCGTCGAGACCGTTGCCATAGGCAGCGAGTTCTTCCTCGATGATCTCCAGCGCGTCGGCGGGGTCGGTGCCGTTGATGTCGATCAGGTGGATCAGCACCCGGCAGCGTTCGATATGGCCCAGGAAGCGGTCGCCGATCCCGGCGCCATCGGCGGCGCCTTCGATCAGGCCGGGGATGTCGGCCAGCACGAATTCGCGGTGGCGGTGGCGGACCACGCCCAGCTGCGGGACCAGGGTGGTGAAGGCATAGTCGCCAACTTTGGCCTTGGTGTTGGTGATCTGGTTGATGAAAGTGCTCTTGCCGGCATTGGGCAGGCCCAGCAGGCCGACATCGGCGAGCAGCTTCAAACGCAGCCAGACGTACATTTCCTCGCCCATTTCGCCGGGCTGGTGCTGGCGGGGCGCGCGGTTGGTGCTGGTCTTGTAGCTGGCATTGCCGCGCCCGCCCATCCCGCCGCGCAGGAATGTGACGCGCTGGCCCACTTCGGTCAGGTCCAGCAGCACCGTTTCGCGGTCTTCGTCGGAGATCACCTGCGTGCCGACCGGAACCTTGATCACCAGGTCCTTGCCCGCCGCGCCGTGACGATCACGGCCCGAACCGTGCACGCCGCGCGGGGCCTTGAAGTGCTGGGCATAGCGGAAGTCGATCAGGGTATTCAGCCCCTGCACGGCTTCAAAAATGATGTCCCCGCCCTTGCCGCCATTGCCGCCATCGGGTCCGCCATATTCGACATACTTTTCACGCCGGAAGCTGACAGCCCCGGGCCCGCCCTGGCCCGAGCGGAGGAAGATCTTGGCCTGGTCGAGAAAATGCATGAGTTCTGTCTAACGGATAATGGCGCGAATGTCGCCTGTGGTGTCTCGACTACGCTCGACACGAACGGAGGTTGGTTAGTGGTCCAGTGTCTTGCCATTCGTCTCAGTCCGAGCCGAAAATGGTGAGCTTCGAGAACCGGCGCGCAGCGGCCATTTGGGCCGTGAGCACCGGAAGCGCAGAAGATCGCCATTTGCAGGCCGGAATGAGGCGAATGGCAAGACACTGGTGGAGCCGAGGGGGATCGAACCCCTGACCTCGTCATTGCGAACGACGCGCTCTCCCATCTGAGCTACGGCCCCGTTCCAGTGGACGCGCACAGGGCTGCCCCCGTGCGAGGCGCTCCCTTAGCGAAACGGCCCTCGCCATGAAAGACCTAATTTAGGGACTCGTCGCGGCGACCGGTGCTGACGCAGGCGGAATATTGAACGGGACCGCCGAGGCCAGCACTTTCGCTCCCGGCACGGCATACTTGCCCCACTTGGCTTCCCAGGCGGCCATTTCAACCTTGTACTGGTCGTAGCGCTTGTAGAAATCGTCGAACACGATTTCCATGCTGGGCAGTGCGCTGGCGGCAAAGGCCTGCAGGTTGGCCGATTTGACCAGCTTGGCGTCCTTGCTCATCGCCAGGGCGGCATTGCAGAAGGCGGGCTGCACGGGGGGAATCGCGAAGTGGTTATAGACTTCGGTCATGAACTTTTCGCGGTGTTTGACAAAGCCCGAGCCGTGCTTGGCGCGGAATTCGGCATCGACCTTGGCATTTGTAGCGCGCAGGGTCTTGGCGTGGGCTTTCAGGAAAGCGCGGTAGCCCACCACGATTTCGGTATGCTGGGGACCGCGGCAATTGAGCGCCGCAACGTTATAGCCCGATCGCAGGTTCCACAGCGCCTGGGCCGGGGAAATCCCGCGATTGGGGCTGAGCCGCACACCGTCCGGGCCAAGCGGCTTGTAGGCCAGCGTGGGCGAGGCCCATTCGGGCGGAATCGGCTTCCACGGAATATAGACATAGGCCGGCGGCGGCGGCGGGGGGGGCGGAGGCGGCGTAGCGGGCTTCTTGGGCTTGGCATCGGCGGCAGCGGCAAACAGCGCCATCGCGGCCATGCCGCCGATCGTTATCTGGCGAAAATTCATTGTCATATCCCGACCCGTTGTCCCAATTGGCTGGCCTCTTCTGGCACAGCCGGGCTTAACCCGTCCTGGCGCATATGACTAACCCCTTTGCCCCATAAAGCAAATGCCCGGCGTGCTGCGAAGCACGCCGGGCACGTTTGACCGTTGCCGGTGTGGGATCAGTCGCGGTTGCCCAGGAAGCTGAGCAGGAATTGGAACATGTTGATGAAGTCGAGATAGAGCGACAGCGCGCCAATGATCACGACCTTGCCCATCATGTCGGTTCCGGCGACCTGCAGGTAGGTATCGCGCAGGCGCTGCGTATCCCAGGCGGTAAGGCCCGCGAAAATCAGCACGCCAAGGGCCGAGATCGCCAGCGCCAGCCCGCTCGACTGCAGGAAGAAATTGGCGATCATCGCGATGATGATCCCGATCAGGCCCATCATCATGAACGCGCCCATCGCCGTCAGGTTTCGCTTGGTGGTGTAGCCATAGAGGCTGAGACCCGCGAAAGCGCCCGCCGTGGCGAAGAACGTGGTGGCGATCGAGGTGCCGGTGTAAACCAGGAAAATGGTCGACAGCGACATGCCCATGATCACGCAGAAGGCCCAGAACATGGTCTTGAGCGTCGCTTCGGAGCGGTTGAAATTCATCGCGAAGACAAAGCCCAGCGGGGCGAGCATGATCACCCAGCGCAGCGGCGAGGCCATGATTTGCCGTCCGATCTCCGACGAGGCGAACAGCAGCGCCACCACGCCCGACAGCAACACGCCCGAGGCCATGTAGTTGTAGATCGACAGCATGTACTTGCGCAGGCCCTCGTCGCGTGCGCCTGCGCCGATCACGTCGCCATTGATGGTCGCGTTGGCGAAGGGACTGCGGGTGCCGGGCCGCGGTTCATTCCAGTCAGCCATTTCAAACTCCTTTTTCGCCCCGAAATAGGGGCGATGCGGGCAATATCGGGTTTTCTTGGTCTGGATTCAAGCGAAACCGGACAAGGCCGTATGTCGCAATTTGTATCAGGAGCCCGCGCGCGCCGCTGCCGCCAGTTCCGCGCCGCGGTCGCGGGCGGCCCTCAGCGTTGCCTCGATCAGTCGCAGCAGCGCCGAATCCGCATCGAGCACGGCCAGCCCTGCCGCTGTGGTGCCGCCCGGGCTGGTGACCCGGCGGGCCAGTTCATCGGGCGCAAGATCGGTCGCCGCCGCCAGCCGGGCAGCGCCATCGACCATCGTCACCGCCAGCCGCCGTGCCTGATCGGGATCGAGCCCCAGCCCGGCCCCGCCCGCCGCCAGTGCGTCGATGATCCGGTAGACAAACGCCGGTCCCGATCCGGCGAGCGCGGTGACCGCGTCCATCAGCGCCTCGTCAGCGAGCCATTCTGCGGTACCAAGCGGGGCCAGCAGCGCGCCGATTTGCTCACGCTGAGCCTGGGTGCAGCCGGTCCCGAACAGGCCCATCGGTGAACGCCCGATCGCGGCGGCCAGGTTGGGCATGACCCGCACGATCGCGCCGGCATGCGGCACGCGGGCCCTGATGCTGGCCACTTCGGTTCCGGCGAGGATCGAGAGCAGCACCGTATCCGGCCCCACCGCTCCGGCCAGCGCAAGGGCGGCCTCGTCCAGTGCCTGGGGCTTGATCCCCAGCAGCACCGCGTCGAACGCCCCCGGCGGGACCGCGCACAGCAGCTGCACGCCGGCGGGCGCTTCGCCCAGATAGGGATCGACCACGGTAAACCGCGCCGGGTCCAGCCCCGCCGCCAGCCACCCGGCCAGCATCGCGCCGCCCATATTGCCGCAGCCCAGGATCAGGATGGTGGAATTCGGCAAGGCTATGCTCCAAATCCCCCCTCCCGCTTGCGGGAGGGGTCGGGGGTGGGCCAGTCAGCCGATTGGCCCCAAGCCC
>JAGXTB010000029.1 GCA_018334165.1 Sphingomonadales bacterium
CCACCTCCCCCAGTGGGGGAGGATTTAGCAGCCTCAACCTGTTCGGCTATACCGGCGTCGGCACCCAGGCGCTTTCGGCCTTCGGGCCGGTCACTCACGTCGATGCCAGCAAGAAATCGGTCGCCCAGGCCCGCGCCAATGCCGAACTGGCCGGGATCGCGGAACGTCCGGTGCGCTGGATCGTCGATGATGCGGGCAAGTTCACCGCGCGCGAAGTGCGGCGCGAACGGCGCTATGACGGGATCATCCTCGATCCGCCCAAGTTCGGGCGCGGGCCTGAGGGTGAGGTCTGGCGGCTGGAAGAACATCTGCCCCGCCTCTTGGCCGATTGCCGTCAGTTGCTGGATGCCGACAGCCGCTTCCTGTTCCTCACCGTCTATGCGGTGCGGATGTCATCTCTCGCATTGATCGGGCTAATGGACGAGATTTTCCGCGACCTGCCCGGCAAATTGGAGCATGGCGACCTGGCGGTGCGCGAGGAGGGGCCGGATGGGCGCCTGCTGCCGACCGCGATCTTTGCGCGCTGGAGCAATGCCTGAGCGATGGCCGATACCTTGATCCTTGAAGTCGCCGATTTTGAGCACGACGTGCTGACCGGGATCTATTCGGAGGAAACCGGCCGGCCCCAGCCGCTGCGCTTCACCATCACGGTCCAGCTCAAACCCCAGCCGCGTTACGAGCCCGATACCCCGCTCGATGCCAGCAAGAACTACATGGACCTCAAGTTCGCGGCTTCGGGGGCCTTGCCCGAGGGCGTTCATTTCAAGCTGATCGAAGCCGTCGCCGAACATGTCTGCGATACGCTGTTCGTGCAGGACGAGCGGGTCGAGGCGGTGACGGTCAAGATCGTCAAGCTGGCGATTGCCGAGAATGGCGAGCAGATCGGCATGACGCTGAGGCGCGAGCGGCGCTGATGGCCCTGGTGCGCGTCACCGGTCTGCCCGCGGCCCCGCTCGATGCCGCCGCCGCGTTCCATGGCGAATGGCTGCCGCGAATTCGCAGCCAGCTGGCCGCGTCGCAGGATGAAAGCGCGGTGCTGGTCTTCGCCCTCGCCGATCACAGCCATCGCGGCTGGCGGCTGGCGGCGGTGCAGGAACTGGCCCGCGAGCTGGCCCCGCGGCGGATCAATGCCTTGGCCTGCGACAGCGCGGCGGGCGAGGCGGCGGCCCTGGCGTTGCTTGACAATTGTCAAGGCATTACCGGCCAGTTGCTGGCAATCGACCAAGCTGGAATGGTAGAAGAAGCATCATGAGCAGCACCCGCCCCCTGATCGACCAGTTTGGCCGCACGATCACCTACCTGCGGCTGTCGGTGACCGACCGCTGCGATTTGCGCTGCACTTATTGCATGCCCGAACGCCAGACCTTCCTGCCGCGCAAGGAAGTGCTGAGCCTGGAAGAGCTGCACAAGCTGGCCTTGGGCTTTATCGATCGCGGGGTGACCAAGATCCGCCTGACCGGCGGGGAACCGCTGGTGCGGCGCGATATGATCGAGCTGGTCCGCGCACTGGGGCGCAAACTGGGCAATGGGTTGGAAGAGCTGACGCTGACCACCAATGCCACCCAGCTGGCCGAGCACGCCGACGATTTGTACGTGGCCGGGGTGCGGCGGGTGAACGTCTCGCTCGATACGCTCGACCGTGCAACTTTTGCCCAGCTGACCCGGCGTGACAGCCTGCCGCAAGTGCTGGAAGGGATCGCCGCCGCGCAGGACGCCGGGCTGGCGGTCAAGCTCAACGCCGTGGCGCTCAAGGGCGTCAACGAGACAGAGATTCCCGCGCTGGTCGAATGGGCGCACGGGCAGGGGATGGAACTGACCCTGATCGAAGTCATGCCGCTGGGCGAGGTCGAGGGTGACCGGTTCGACCAGTACCTGCCGCTGAGCGCAGTCCGCGAGGATCTGGAAAACCGCTTTACCCTGATCCCCAGTGCGCACCGCAGTGGCGGCCCGGCGCGCTATGTCGATGTGGCGGAGACGGGGGGACGGCTGGGCTTCATCACCCCGCTGACCGGCAATTTCTGCGAAGGTTGCAACCGCGTGCGGGTGACCGCGACCGGGCAGATGTATCCGTGCCTTGGCGGGATGGAGCAGATCGACTTGCGCGCCGCGATGCGGGGCGATGATCCCGATGCGGCGCTCAGCGCGGCGCTCGACCGGGCGATGCGGATCAAGCCCGAGCGGCATCACTTCGAAATCAACCAGCCCGGCGCCGTACCCGCGCTGGCCCGGCACATGTCGGCCACCGGGGGATGAGCGCGCGGCTGGTGTTCCTTGGCCGGCTCGAAGACCTGGCCGGAGCGGGCGAGTGCGAAGTGCCTGCGGGTCCGCTGGAAGCCGTGCTGGCTGCACTGGAGCCGGACCTTGCGGTAGCCTTGCTGGGCGAGCGGGTGCGGATCGCGCTCAACGGCGCGCTGCTCGCGAACCGCGGCGGGATCGTGCTGGGCGAGGGCGACGAACTGGCCTTCCTGCCGCCCGTCAGCGGAGGCTGACATGCCAGGGGATGCAGCGGGGGCTAGTCTGGTGGATGTCCGGCTGCTCGATGCTCCGTTCGATCCGGCAGCGGAATTGGCCGCCTTTGCCGCTGCGCATGGCGGAGCGGGCGGGATCGCCAGCTTTCTGGGACAAGTCCGTGCGGGCGATGGGGTGGAGTGCCTTGAGCTGCGCCACTATGGCCCGCTGACGCTGCCCGGCATGCAGGACCTGGCGCGCACTACGCAGGCGCGGTGGCAACTTGAAGGCTTGCTCATCATCCACCGCACCGGACAGATGGCACCGCTCGATCCGATTGTGCTGGTCGCCGCCGCGGCGCGTCATCGCCGCGATGCCCTGGCCGCGGTCGACTATGCGATGGACCACCTCAAGAGCCAGTCGTGGTTCTGGAAGCGCGAGCAGTGCGGCGGGGTCTGGACCTGGATCGAACCGCGCAAGCAGGATTTTGCCGATCTGGCGCGGTGGGACTAGCTTCCGAGTTTCGACCGAAGCTCGCCCAGCACCCGGTCCTCGTAGCCGATAATCCCCAGCACCGTATCGCGGGCCGCGCCGATTGCGCTGGCGTCCTGTCCGGCCAGCACCGTTTCATTGAACAGCAGGTCCAGCTCGGTCAGCGCGACCATCGCTTCGCCGCGCGCGGCTTCGAGTTCGGAGACGGCAACGGTCGCCACGTTCCACGATTCGCTGCCCAGCGTCGCTCCGGCCGAAGATCCCACCAGGCTGCGGGCGCGGGCTTCTTTTTGGCGGAATTTGGCATCGGCGGCGCGGGCCTGGGCGATGTAGCCGTCGAGCTTGCCGGTCACTGCGGAGCTGGGTGGGGGCAGCGGGGCAGGCGCGGCGGGGGCAGACGGGCTGTAAGTCGCGGTAATCCGCTCCATCGGGCGGCGTTCGAGCGAGGGGTATTCGCCCCGGTCGGCAGCACAGGCGGCCAGCGAAAGTGAGAGGACAAAGGCGGCGACGGCGCGGTTCATAGCCAATGCCATAGCATGCCCGGCTAAGCTTGCCAGAGTGTCTTCTTCCCGTTGACAGTCCCCGCCCCTTCGACTAGGGGCTGCCCTTCTTTCGGCACCCTTGCCTTTGGGCTTGGGGCCGATGCGCTGCCCGGATCATCGGGTGGTTTGGATAAAAACGAACGGATAGAAGCACCATGTTCGCAGTTGTGCGCACGGGCGGCAAACAATACCGGGTTGCCGCCGGAGACAAGATCGCGGTTGAAAAGCTCAGCGGTGAAGCCGGTGAGACCATCACTCTGTCCGACGTCCTGCTGGCCGGTGACGGCGGCGAAGTGAAGGATGCCAAGGGCGTCGTCGTTTCGGCCGAAATCATCGCCCAGGCGAAGAGCGAAAAGGTGATCGTTTTCAAGAAGCGTCGCCGCCACAACTATCGCCGCAAGAACGGCCACCGCCAGCAGATGACCCTGCTGCGGATCGTTGCCGTTGGTGCCGAAGCCAAGAAGGCTGCTGCTCCCAAGAAGGAAGCTGCCCCCAAGGCTGAAGAAGCCGCCGCTGAAAAGCCGGCAAAGAAGGCTCCCGCGAAGAAGGCCGCCCCCAAGGCTGCGGCGTCCGACGCGGCCGAATAAGAATTCCGGAGTAGTTCGAGATGGCACATAAAAAAGCAGGCGGTTCATCGCGTAACGGTCGCGACTCAGCGGGCCGCCGCCTTGGCGTGAAGAAGTTCGGCGGTCAGGAAGTGATCGGCGGTAACATCATTATCCGCCAGCGCGGAACCAAGGTCTATCCGGGCGCCAATGTCGGCATCGGCAAGGACCACACCCTGTTTGCGTTGACCGAAGGCCGCGTGCGATTCCACGACGGCAAGCTTGGCCGCAAGTACGTGTCGGTCGACATGGCACAGGCAGCCGAATAACGGACAGCCGACAACGGGCTGTCCCTGATGGGATGGCCCTGCCGGTCTTCAAACCGGCGCGAATGAGGGAGAGGGCCAGGCCCGTCTCCCTTTTTTCGTCTCTCCCTCAGCACGGCTTGTTCAAGGCACCCCGATCCGGGGTCATCCGGACGCAAGCCGTAATGGCAATGTCACACGCTGCGGCTAGCACGCGGATGTGGGGCGAATGAGATTGAGGTGTGAGATGTTCATTCGCAGCGAAAGACTGTTCCTGCGGCCCGGATGGCCCGAGGACTGGCAAGAACTGCTGGCACGGATCGCCGACGAATCGGTGGTCAAGAACCTGGCCAAGGTGCCCTGGCCCTATACCGCCGAGGACGCACGCTGGTTCGCCAGCCAGCCGCAGCACCCGCGCTGCCCGCACTTCTTCGTGACGCTGCCCAGCAGCAGCGAACCGGCGAAAATCATCGGCTGCGTGGGCCTTGGCGAGGATGAGGGCGAGGTAGAGCTGGGCTACTGGTTCTCGCGCGATTACTGGGGCCACGGTTATGCGACCGAAGCCGCGCGCGCAGTGCTGCGCCTCGCCAAGGTGCTGGGCCACCGCGAGCTGGTGGCGGGCCACTTCATCGACAATCCCGCTTCGGGTGCGGTGCTGCGCAAGGCCGGCTTCACGCCGACCGGCAAGCTGCGCCGCCGCTTCAGCCTGTCGCGCGGGTATGAGACGCAGTCGGTCGAGCACCGGATCGTGCTGGGCGAGCCGAGTGATTGCGACGGCGGCGGGGATGATGATCTTGCGCCGATGCGCGCTGCTTGAAGAACTCACTTCCCCCTTGATGGGGGAAGGATACGAAGCCTTGGTGAGCGCAGCGAACCTAGGCGCAGTTGGATGGGGGTGATGGTGCCGAATGGCGTATTGCTTGGGCGAGAGCGCACCCCCGCCCAACCTGCGCTAGCGAACAAGTTCGCAAGCTACGGTATCCCTCCCCCATCAAGGGGGAGGGAGAAAACTCAGGCCATCACCGCGTCGGCAAATTCGCTCTCCGCCTTGCCGATCAGTGCGCGGTCGTCGTGGTTCCAGGGGTGGAAGCCGGGCATGAAATAGGCGATCCAGGCCGGCACGATCTTGCGGACCACGCCGGGGGTGCCGACCAGGTACCAGAACAGCCGGGCCTTGACCTTCCAGCCCTTGAGCCCGTCCTGCTCCAGCAGTTCCAGCGAGTCTCTCCAGCGGTTGGCGAAGAACTTGACCGTGATGATCGCCATCATCATCGACTTGAGCTTCCAGCGCCGCCAGCGCGACCAGTCGCGCGTGGCGTGCAGGTAGGTGTCAAACGCGACGCCCTTGTGCTCGATCTCTTCCATCGCGTGCCAGCGCCACATCGCTGCGGTTTCGGGCTCGGCATCCTTGAAATGCTTCGGATTGGCCAGGAATTCGTGCGCCATGATCGCGGTGAAGTGTTCCAGCGCGATGGTCGCGGCCAGGTTGACGATCGCCGGGCGCTGCTTGATCAGGGCCATCAGCTCTTCAATCCGCGCGTCGATCCGGTCCAGGTCATAGCCGGCTTCGACAGCGGCCTTGTTGAACACCACGTGTTCGCGGGTGTGGTTGATTTCCTGGCGGACGAAAGCGCGGATCTCGGCATCCAGCTTGGGCGGGGAGCCCTCGCGGAAGGCCTTGACCGATTCGATGAACATCGCCTCGCCGCGCGGGAAAGTGGCCGACAGCGCGTTGTGCCAGGCCGTGCCGACCGGATCGCCACCCAGCCACCAGCGCGATGGCTTGCTTTCGCGGCCAAACCGCTCGTCGCGGACGATGATCTCAAGATCGTGGGGGGTCGGAACCTGCTTGCCGATAGGCGCGGCGGGTTCTACGTCGAGGGGGAATCTGGTGGGGGCGTTCATGGCCTCCGATATAGGGCAACTTACATTGATGTCAATAAGGAAGCGCCTGACCCAGGAAGAGAGCCGCACTGTCGCGCTTGAAGCCGCGCGGGCATTGCTGATCGAGCTTGGCCCGCAGGCGGTGACGCTGAAGGCCGTGGCCTCGCGAATCGGCCGCACCCACGCCAACCTGCTGCACCACTTCGGTTCGGCCGCGGGTCTGCAGAAGGAACTTGCGCGGCACCTCGCGGTAACGATCTGCGCAACGATCGAGGATGCGGTGCTCGCCAGCCGCGCGGGCGAGGGGACCCCGCGCGATGTGGTGGACCTGACTTTCGATGCTTTCGATAAGGAAGGCGGCGGGGCGCTCGCCACCTGGATGCTGATGAACGGCAACGAGGATGCGCTCGACCCGTTGCTCGAGGCGATCCACGAACTGGTCGATGATCTGGGCGATCATGACAGCGGCCGGATGCACGATGTCACCCACGCGCTGTGTGTAATGGCATTGGGCGATGCCCTGATGGGCGGCCCCTTGGCGCAGTCACTTGGCATCCCGCGCACTTCGGCGCGCGATATGGCGGAAAAGATGCTGATCGACGGGGCGATAGCGGCGGGGATTGTGATCCCGGCGATTCAGTCCAACTGAAGCCAGTCCGGCCGCGATTCAGGCCGCACATCCTCCACCCGCAAGCGATCGACCGCCAGCTCTAGCTCCGGATAGACCGCGCGCTGGCGCTTGGGATCGCTGTCCGCCAGCGGCATCACCACCAGCCGCCGGTTGACCTTGGCCCGCCAGTTCATCCGCGCGGTGTTCTCCTGGCCGACGTAGCAGCCCTTGGTGAAGGAGACCCCGTTCAGTTCGGCGGCGTTGCATTCCAGCCAAAGCAGGTCGGTGAGTTCGGTGGAGCCTTCGCAGACTCCGTGCGAAAGGCGGTGGGCAAGCCATTGGCCATCCGCGCTTTCACCCGCGGGCGCGCCCAGCCAGCGCTGGCCCAGCGCGGCGAGGCGCGGATCGGGGGAGGGGCCATCGCCTGCCTGCCAGTGAACACCCCACGCCGGATCGAGTGCGATCCCGATCTTGCGGCGCAAGCGGTAGAGCGACAGGCGTTTGGCCAAGGCTTCGGCTTGGCTGGCCTCGCAATCGAGCAGCAGGTCCGCGCCGTCCTCCCAGACCAGAAAGTCGAACAGCACCTTGCCTTGCGGGCTCAGCAGTGCGGCCCAGCAGGGCAGCGATCCGGCGACGTCGTTGGTTACCAGCCCTTGCAGGAAAGTCCGCACGTCCTCGCCTTCCTCCTGGGAGGACAAACGGATCACGGCGCGGTTGGTGAGATGGGTGGCGGTCATAGGTGACAGATAGGGTGCACCGTGGCTAAGGGGAAGGGATGACCGCGATTTCGACTCTCACCATCCGCCGCCCCGATGACTGGCATGTCCATTTGCGCGATGGCGCGGTGATGGCGGGAGTGCTGGCCCATACCGCGCGGCAATTTGCCCGGGCGATTGTTATGCCCAACCTCTCACCACCGGTTTCGACCGTTGATGCGGCGCGGGCCTATCGGGCGCGGATCATGGCCGCGCTGCCGGCGGGCATGGACTTCACTCCGCTGATGACCTGCTACCTGACCGACGGGATCGATCCCGAAGAACTGGCGCGCGGCAAGGCCGAGGGTGTGTTCACTGCGGCCAAGCTCTATCCCGCGCATGCCACCACCGGCTCGGCGCATGGCGTGACCGATGTGAAGAACATCTACCCCGCGCTCGAACGGATGCAGGAGGTGGGCCTGCCGCTGCTGGTGCATGGCGAGGTGACCGATCACGAGGTCGATATCTTTGACCGTGAGGCGGTGTTTATCGAGCGCACGATGATGCAGCTGGTCCGCGATTTTCCGGCGCTGAAAGTGGTGTTCGAGCACATCACCACCAAGGATGCCGCCGAGTTCGTCTCGGCCCAGGGTGCCAATGTTGCGGCGACGATCACCCCGCAGCACTTGCACATCAACCGCAATGCGATGTTCGTCGGCGGGATCCGGCCGCACATGTACTGCCTGCCGGTGGCCAAGCGCGAGTTCCACCGCCTCGCGCTGCGCCAGGTGGCCGTTTCGGGCAGCCCCAAGTTCTTCCTCGGCACCGACAGCGCGCCGCATGCGGTCGGCGCGAAGGAAGCGGCCTGCGGCTGCGCGGGGATCTTCAACGCGCCTTTCGCGCTGGAAAGCTATACCCAGGTGTTCGATGAGGAAGGCGCGCTGGACAAGTTCGAGGGCTTTGCCTCGCTGCATGGCCCGGCCTTCTATGGCCTGCCGGTCAATGAAGGCACGGTCACGCTGGAGCGCGGGGGAGAGCTAGTTCCGGATCAGATCGACGCCAATGGCATGCCGATCGTGCCGTTCCACGCAGGCGAGACCTTAGGCTGGCGGTTCAAAAAATAGGGACAGTCCCTATTTTCCTATTTTAAAAAATAGGGACAGTCCCTATTTTTCAGGTTGGCGCTACCTGGGCTGAGATCGCCCGGCGCCGGGCCAGAGTATCCCAGACGAACACCGCGATCGCCGCCCAGATAAAGCCGAAGCAGGCCAATTGGATGGGGCGCAGCGGTTCGGCATAGACGGTCACGCCCAGCACGAAGACAATCGTGGGGGAAAGGAACTGGGTCATTCCCAGGCTCGAATAGTCCATCCGCCGCGCCGCCGCCGCGAACAGCAGCAGCGGGATCCCGGTCATCAGCCCGGAGAAGGCGATCAGCGCCGCATTGGCCGGGCCATGCGCCATGGCCGATCCGGCGGGGGTTCCGGAGTACCAAAAGACCGTCAGCGCGGCGGGCACCAGCAGCAGCAAGGTCTCGATCGTCAGCCCGGGCACCGATTCGACCGGGGCCAGCTTGCGCACCAGGCCGTAGGCGGAAAAGCTGACCGCCAGCGACAGGCTGATCCACAGCATCTCGCGCGCATCCCAGGCCAGCAGCGAAACGCCCAGCGCGGCGAGGCCCACTGCCAGCCATTGCCACTTGCTCAGCCGTTCACCCAGGAACAGCGTGCCGAAGAACACGTTGACCAGCGGATTGATGTAATAGCCCAGGCTCGAGGCCAGCACGTGCCCGGCCTGGATCGCGGCGATGTAGATCGTCCAGTTGATCCCGACGAACAAGGCGCTGGCGGCCAGCACCGCCACCAGCCGCGGCTTGGCCAGCACGCGCTGCACTTCGGCAAATTCGCGCCGCAAGGCCACGAACAGCAGGCAGACCGGCAGGGTGAAGATGATCCGCCAGCCGATGAATTCATAGGGCGGCACCCAGCTCACGAACCGCAGGTAGAGCGGCATGATCCCCCAGGTCAGGTAAGCGCCCAGCGCCATGATCAGGCCGGTCTGGGCGTGCGAAATGGGCGGGCGGTTCATCGCCGCGGCGCTAGCCGGGCGCAGGCGGCGGGGCAAGGCCCGCGTTGTTGCCTGCGGTTAAGCATAACATCCCTAGGGGCCCCGCAGCACGAATCGGCAGGGGTCCACATGCCAGCAGATTCGCGGGAAACGCAGCGCCGGGTCGCTCAAGTGCGCTGCGGGGGGTGCCCTTTCGAGCGAAGGGGCACCCCTACCCGGCAAGCCTGTTGGGGCTAGGCATTGTCCATTGGCTGCGGCATGATCGCCGCCGATGCGTATCATCCTGCTTGCTCCGCTTGTGCTGCTTGCCGCCTGTTCGGGCGCGGAAGAGGCCAACAACCAGCCGCGCGATCCGGTGGCCGCCGCCGCGCTCGACGATCCGCTGATGACCGATCCCGATCTGACCGGGCAGAACCAGGGCAATGCCGCGCTCCACGGCGGGCTGCCCGACGGCGCCATGCCGCCGTTCAAAGGCAGCGCGGAAGAGATCGCGGCGGCCAAGCTGGAGGCCGAGCGGCTGCTGGGCAAGCCGATCCCGGCCGCGCCAGAAGCTGGCGGCAGCACCAAGACTTCGCGTCTGGCCGGAGCCGCAACCATGCAGGCTGTGGCCCAGGCAGCGGGGCTGGGCGGGGACTGCGCGGGCAAGCTCGAGTACTCGGCGATCTGGGCTGCGCGGCTGCCGAGGCCGCTGCCGCTCTATCCGCGCGGGCACACCCAGGTTGCGGGCGGCAGCGACCAGGCCGGGTGCAGGTTGCGCGCGGTGCGCTATGTCACCCCGGTCGATCCGGGCGATGTCATCGCGTTCTACCACGCCAGCGCCAGTGCCGCGAAAATGCCCGCCACGCGCAGCCGCGAAGGCGAAGACGAAGTGTTGTCGGGCAAGGGCTTTGCGCTGTTCGTCCGCAAGCGCGGCGATGGGCTCAGCGAAGTCGATCTGGTAACTTCCGGACTCTAGTTGTCGCGCAGACCCACGCCGATCATCGCGCGCGGCTGTTCCATCTCGTTCGAGGCGACCGGGTAGGCGCAATAGTCTGCCGCGTAGTAGGCGCTGGGGCGATGGTTGCCCGACAGGCCCACACCGCCAAACGGCGCGGCCGAGCTGGCGCCGTTGGTCGGGCGGTTCCAGTTGATTACGCCGGCCCGGACATTGGCCCAGAAGCGGTTGTAGTCCTGCGGAGTGCCGCCGACCAGCGAGGCTGACAGGCCAAAGCGGCTGTTGTTCGCCTCAGCTATCGCCTCGTCGAAATCGCTGACCTGGACCACTTGCAGCAGCGGGCCGAACAGTTCGACATCGGGGCGGTCCTTGACCGAAGTAACGTCGATGATCGCGGGCGACAGGAACGGCAGATCGTCGCGCGGACGGACCATGTGCTTGATCGCCTTGCCGCCGTGGCTGAGCAGGTAGAGAAAGCTCTCGGTCAGGCCGTCGGCGGCACCATTGTCGATCACCGGACCCATGAAGGGTGCGGGCTCATCGAAGGGTGCGCCAACGATGATCCGGTCCGCCAGCCGCTTCACTTCGCCGATCAGCGCATCGTACATCGACGATTTGACGATCAGCCGCCGCGCCGCGGTGCAGCGCTGCCCGGCGCTGGTAAAGGCCGATTGGATCACCAAGGCGGCGGCATCTGTGATCTTTGGGGTGTCCCACACCACCATCGGATTGTTTCCGCCCATTTCCAGCGCGACGATCTTGTCTGGCCGGGCGGCCAGGCGGCGGTTGATCGAAATGCCGGTGTGCGCCGAGCCGGTGAACAGCACCCCGTCGATCCCTTCGTGGCCGACCAGCGCCTGGCCCTCTTCGGCCCCGCCGACCAAGAGCTGCGCCACTGCCGCCGAAACGCCTGCGCGGTGCAGGCATTGCAGCAGCATTTCGCCGGTGGCCGGGGTCTTTTCCGACGGCTTGAAGACGATCACATTGCCCGCGATCAGCGCCGGAATGATGTGGCCATTGGGCAAGTGCGCGGGGAAGTTGTAAGGGCCCAGCACCGCCATCACCCCGTGCGGCTTGTGGCGCAGCGATGCGGTGCCTTGCAGGGCATTGTCGAGCTTGCGCTGCGAAGTCCGCTCGGCATAGGCGCGGATCGAGATTTCGACCTTGCCCACCACGCTTTCGACTTCGGTGCGGGCTTCCCACAAGGGCTTGCCGGTTTCGCGTGCGATCATCGTCGCGAGCTTTTCGGCGTCCTTGCGCACTTCGTTGGCGAAGCGGCGGACCAGCTCCATCCGGGTAGCAAGCGGCTGCGCTGCCCAGGCCGGCCAGGCGCGGCGCGCCCGATCGACGATTTCGTCCACATTGCCGTGCTTGCCGCGCCAGATCTCTGCTCCGGTCGCCGGCTCATAGGAAATCAACTGCGCTTTGCTCAAAGATCCCGTCCCGTCGTGTGGTGGTTGCGAACCCCAGGCGTGATTTGGCCTTAGAACGTCACACCATAGATGGGAAGTCTTCCTTTTTCAGCCATGGCTTATGATCAACTTCGGTTGCATCGGCTTGAACGAAAATTACACCCTTGCAGCTTGCACCGCTGCCCGCATCGGGCGATAGAGTGCCCGATCATGAGCCCGCAGCCCGCCTCTTCCGCCCAGCCAAGCGATGCTGCCTTCACTGACAGCTTCTGGACCAGCCGCGACGGGCTGAAGCTGCATTACCGCGACTATGCCGGACGCGCCGATCGCCCGGTGGTGCTGTGCCTGCCGGGCCTGACCCGCAATGCCCGTGATTTCGCGCATGTGGCGGGGCGGATTGCGGGTGACTGGCGGGTGGTCTGCCCGGACCTGCGCGGGCGCGGCGACAGCGCCTATGCCAAGGAATCGGCGACTTACAATCCGCTGCAATATGTCGAGGATCTGGGCGAACTGTTTGCGCAAGGCCAGATCGAACGGTTCGTGGCGATTGGCACCTCGCTGGGCGGGCTGCTGACGATGATCATGGCCCTGACCATGCCCGATCGGATCGCCGGGGCGCTGCTCAACGATGTCGGACCCGAAGTTGCGGCCGAAGGGCTGGAGCGGATCCGCGGCTATGTTGGCCAGGGGCGCACATTCCCGACCTGGATGCACGCCGCCCGCGCGCTGGAGGAAAGCCAGGGCGACCTGTTTCCAGACTACCGGATTTCCGACTGGCTCGACATGGCCAAGCGCTCGATGGTGGTAGGCGGCAACGGGCGGATCGTGTTCGACTACGACATGAAGATCGCCGAGCCGTTTTCGCAGCCCGGCGGTGAGGCCGGGGTCGATCTGTGGCCCGCGCTGCTGGCGCTCAAGGGCAAGCCGGTGGCCCTGCTGCGCGGCGAACTGTCGGATATCCTGGCCAAGGACGTCCACCGCAAGATGGCAAAAAGCCTGCCGGGCAGCGATGCGGTGACGATCCCCCGGGTCGGCCACGCGCCGATGCTGGACGAGGCCGAGGCGGAGGCCGCGATCGACCGCTTGCTGGCGCGGGTGGGATGAGCCGCGCGGCAGGCCCGCTGCGCCTGCTTCACTTGCATTCCAGCTTTTCGCCGGGCGGCAAGGAATTGCGCGCGGCCAAGCTGATGAACCTGTTCGGCCCCGAAATCGCGCATACCGTGGTCTCGGGCGTCCCCGGCGCGCTGGGCGCTGCTGAAGCGATCGATCCGGCGGTGGATGTTTCCTATCCCGGCGATTTCCCCTCCTTGTCGGGCAAGCCGCTCCCCGGGCGGCTGCTGGGTCTGGCGCGGGCGATGGCCGGGTTTGACCTGGTGCTGACCTATAACTGGGGCGCGATGGACGCGGTGGTGGCGCACCGGCTGTTTGCGCGCGCGCTGGCATTGCCGCCGCTGGTCCACCACGAAGACGGGTTCAACCAGGACGAGGCGCAGCGGCTCAGCCCATCGCGCAACCTCTATCGCCGCTTCGGCATGGCTGGGGCCAGCGCATTGGTGGTGCCCTCGCAGCGGCTTGAAGCGATCGCGTTGAACACATGGCGCCTGCCCCGCGCAAAGGTCCGGCGGATCGCCAATGGCATCCCGCTCGATCGCTATGCTGCAAAGCCGCCCGCCGATGCCCTGCCGGGGCTGGTCAAGCAGCCGGGCCAGTTGTGGCTGGGCACGCTGGCGGGGCTGCGCGCGGTCAAGAACCTGCCGCGGCTGGTCCGCGCCTTCGCGGCGATGCCAGCAGAATGGCAGCTGGTGATCGTGGGCGAAGGTCCGGAACGCGGTGCGATCCTGGCTGAAGCCGCGCAGCTGGGGCTGGAGACCCGCGTGCATTTGCCCGGTTTTGCGCCCGATCCCGCGTCAGTGGTCGGCTTGTTCGACCTCTTCGCGCTCTCGTCCGACAGCGAGCAGTTCCCGATCTCTGTGGTCGAGGCGATGGCCGCAGGGTTGGCGGTGGTCAGCCCGGCGGTTGGCGATGTCGCGGCGATGGTCGCTGCCGAAAACGCCGCCTGGATCGTGCCTCCGCCGGGCGATGACATGCTGGGCGCGGCCTTGGCGGGGGGCGCCGCCGATCCGGCCCGCCGCGCGGCG
>JAGXTB010000030.1 GCA_018334165.1 Sphingomonadales bacterium
CTCGCACGTACCCCTCCACCATGCTGCGCATGGTCCCCCTCCCCGTGCCGGGGAGGATTATACTGCCACCGGTGCGGAGATGTGCTCCTGCGGGGCATAGCCGCTGACCACGAAGTCCTCGATCCGGTAGTCGAACATGCTGTCTGGCCGCCGGTCGATCTGCATTGTTGCAGCACCCGAAGGCACCCGGGCAAGCTGCGCCTCGATCAGGTCGGCATGGTTGAGATAGAGGTGCGTATCGCCCCCCAGCCAGACCAGCTCGCCCGGTTCCAGATCACATTGCTGCGCCAGCATCCGCACGAACAGCGCTGCGCTCCACAGGTTGAACGGCAGGCCCAACGCAACATCGCAGCTGCGCTGGTAGAGTATGCAATTGAGCCGCCCCGACCCGACATGGAACTGATAGGTCTTGTGGCACGGCGGCAAGGCCATCTGCTCGATCTCGGCGACGTTCCAGCCCTCGACGATATGGCGGCGGCTGCCAGGGTTGTTCTTCAGGCTGTCCACGACCTGCGCAACCTGGTTGATCCCCGCGCCCTTGCGGTAAAGACCGTCTCCAGCCGGTTCGTACGTCGGCCAGTCGACCCATTGCTTGCCATAGACCGGGCCCAAGTCGCCCCACTGCCGGGCAAAGGCCTCGTCCCCGGCAATCCGGGCCACGAAGTCATCGAGCGAAATCGCTTCGCCCGTCGCCTTCACATATTCGGCGTGCGGCCATTCGTTCCAGATCTTGACCCCTTGCAGTACCAGGGGGCGGATGTTGGTGCTGCCGGTCAGGAACCACAGAAATTCGCGCGTCGCGGTCTTCCAGTAGACCCGCTTGGTTGAGAGCAGCGGCATCGCCCCGCCCGCCAGATCAAAGCGAATCTGCGCGCCGATGACCGAGCGTGTCCCGATCCCGGTGCGGTCGATCCGTTCGTCCCCGCGCTCCCAGATCTGGCGCATCAGGTCCAGATACTGCCATTCCCAATGGGTTTCGCGGGGAGAATCGACGGGAATCGCTGCACTGGCCATGAAAAGACCCTAGCGCGAGATTGCCCGCTTGCCACCTGCGGAATCGCCCCTTATAGGCGCGCTCCTGCCTCGCCCCCACCTGCCACTTGGCGACCGGGGGTGAACGATCGGTCGGGGAATAGCTCAGCCTGGTAGAGCACTGTCTTCGGGAGGCAGGGGCCGGAGGTTCGAATCCTCTTTCCCCGACCAGTTTTTGCGAAAAGAAAACGTCCGGGGGACGTTTTCCGCAAAAACTCCCGAGCGCAAGCGACGGGGCACGCTACCGGCGTTACAATCCCGGTCCCGGTCATCCTACCCCCCCCTAAGCAACTGCACCCCCCAGTCCCGCTCAAACAAATAGAGCAACAACCGCGCTGCTTCCCCACGTTCACCGGTCAGCCCGCCATCGCGTTCCATCAAGAGCCGCGCGTCATCGTGGGCCAGGGGCAGCAGCCGCTGGATCTGCTCGAGACTTGCTACGCGAAACGGCGTATCGCCCGACTGGCGCGTTCCCAGCAGTTCGCCGCCGCCGCGCAGGCGCAGGTCTTCTTCGGCCAGGCGGAAGCCGTCCTGGGTTTCGCGCATCAGGGCGAGCCGCTCGCGGGCGGTTTCGCTGAGTGCCTCGCCGCGCAGCAGCAGGCAGGTACTCTTGCCCTCGCCGCGGCCCACCCGGCCGCGCAGCTGGTGAAGCTGGGCGAGGCCGAAGCGTTCGGCCTGTTCGATCACCATCAAGGTGGAATTGGGGACATCGACCCCGACTTCGATCACTGTCGTGGCGACCAGCAGCTTTGCCTCGCCGCGCGCGAAGCGTTCCATTGCGGCGTCCTTGACCTCGGGCCGCAGTTGCCCGTGGACCAGCACCACCGTGTCGCCAAAGCGGGCCTTGAGTTCGGCATAGCGGGCCTCGGCGGCGGCGATGTCCTCGCTCTCCAGCTCGCGGACCATCGGGCAGACCCAATAGGCCTGGTGGCCGCTTTCGAGGTGCCGCCCCAGCGCACCGACCACATCGCCCATGCGTTCAACCGCAACCACGCGGGTGTCGATCGGCTGGCGGCCGGGGGGCATCTCGTCGAGGCGGCTGACGTCCATCTCGCCGTACTGGGCCAGCGTTAGCGTGCGCGGGATCGGGGTGGCGGTCATCGCCAGGCAGTGCGGGGTGCGCCGACCCTTCTGATTGAGCATCAGCCGCTGGGCGACGCCAAAGCGGTGCTGCTCGTCGATCACCACCATCGCCAGGTTCTTGTAAGTCACCGCATCCTGGAAGATCGCATGGGTCCCGACGACAATCTGGATTGAGCCATCCATCAGCCCCATCAGGATCGATTCGCGCGCCTTGCCCTTGTCGCGCCCGGTCAACAGCGCGATTGTAACGCCCGTCGGCGCGGCCATCCGGCTGAGCGTTTCATAGTGCTGGCGGGCCAGGATTTCGGTCGGCGCGAGCAAGGCGGCCTGCGCCCCGCCCTCGACCGCGACCAGCATCGCTTCCAGCGCCACCGCAGTCTTGCCCGAGCCGACATCGCCCTGCAGCAGGCGCAGCATCGGCGCGGGCTGGGCCATGTCCTGCTCGATCTCGGCGATCGAACGCCGCTGCGCCCCAGTCAGTTCGAACGGCAATTGCAGCCGCGCCCGCAGGCTCCCGTCGCCCTTGAGCGGCGTACCGACCTGCTTGCGGTTGGAATTTCTGACCAGCATCAAGGCCAGGCTGTTGGCCAGCAGCTCGTCATAGGCCAGCCGGTCGCGCGCGGCGGCGTGCTCGCCCTTGTGCGCCAGTTCCAGCGCGTCGCGCCAGGCCGGCCAGTGCATCTTGTCGAGCAGGCTGGGCTCGATCCATTCGGGCAAGCTCGGCACCCCGTCCAGCGCCTGGTGGATCAGCGCCGCCAGCCGGCCCTGGGTCAGGCCTTCGGACAGCGGGTAAACCGGCTCGACCAGCTGGCTCAGCGCCGTACTGCTTTCCGCGACAACGTGGTCGGGATGGACGATCTGGAGCATCTGCCCATACTGATCGAGCCGTCCCGCCACCCAGCGCGGCTCGCCCAGCGGCAGCGCCTTCTTGCCCCCATGCGAAGCGCGCCCGAAATAGGTGATCGCGGCCACATTGCCCGCGGTATCGCTGGCCAGCACCCGCATCGGCCCGCGCCCGGCCGAGGCGCGGTATTCCAACGGGGTCAGCTTGACCACGATGTTCTCACCCACGCTCGCTTCGTCGAGGTCAGCCACCGCGCGGCGAGTGACGAAACGGTCGGGCAAGTGATAGGCAAAGTCGCGTACCCGCCCCAGCCCCAGCCGCTCCAGCGGGCGCACCAAGCCCGGCCCGACGCCTTTCAGGCTGTCGGCGGAAATGAACAAGGGGTTGAGCCGTTCGGGGCGCATTGCCTTTCTATGCCAAACTCACTTCGTCATTGCGAGCGCAGCGAAGCAATCCACGGCCGTTGCGCACAGCCCTCTGGATTGCTTCGCTACGCTCGCAATGACGAGGATGGAAGGGGAGGCAATTTGACCCAGCGCATGGACACAAGTGCTGCACAGGTCTTTGCTGGTGGCACAATCAGGAGAACCCCCAATGCTGTTACCCCATGGAGCCGTGATCGCGCTGGTCGATGGCAGGAATCTCGAACTCTATCGCAACGCCGGTGACGAGGCCGAGCCCGAATTGCAGACGCTTGACGCCCCCAAGCTCGATAGCCACAACCATTCGGGTGGTGGCCACCATTCAAGCGCGGGCAACCATGCTGGCAAACAGGTCGACGAAGACGCCCACGCCATCGCCGCGACTGTCTGGCTCAACGGCCAGGTGCTGGCGGGCAAGATCAAGTCGCTGGTGGTCTTCGCCAGCCCCAAGACCTTGGGCGAGATGCGGCGGCACTATCACAAGATGACCGAACGGGCCTTGCTCAAGGAATATCACAAGGACCTGAGCGGCAAGCCGCCAGCGGATATCGTCGCGGCGCTGCGTGAAAAGGTTTAACCCTCAACAGCTTGCACGAAATCCTTAGCCCTTCCCCATTGGGGAAGGGTTGGGATGGGGGTTCGACGCTAGC
>JAGXTB010000031.1 GCA_018334165.1 Sphingomonadales bacterium
GGAACTCGGTCTATGTCCGGTTCCGGCGCTGGGCGATGCAAGGCGTGTGGGATGCGCTGCTGCAAACGCTGGTCGATCTGGGACTCACCGACGACTGGCAGCACATGATCGATAGCACCACGGTTCGCGGCCATGTCTCGGCAGCGGGCGGAAAAGGGGGGCTTGTGCGCAGGCTTTTGGTCGATCACGCGGCGGCTTTACGAGCAAAGTCCACGCCCGCTGCGACAATCAGGGACTGCCTGTCGGCTTCATCCTGACCGGCGGCGAGGCATCGGACTATACCGCCGCCGAGCCCCTCATGGCCCTGCCGTTGCCCAAGCCCAAGGCCCTGCTCGCCGACAAGGGTTATGACGGCGACCGCTTCCGAATTACGGAATTACGGAATTACGGTGACAGTTTACTTAACCCCTTAACTCGTCGGTCGGGCGGGGACACGCAATAGCATGTCCCCGGGTTTGCGCTTCGGCCTTTGCTTGGCACAACCAAAAACCCCAAATTCCCCCCTTGCGCGAATCCCTCACCCTGTGTAGGGGCGCGGCTCGAATTTGGTCGGGGTGTGACTCCTCGAGGCTCTTTCTCATCGGTAGGACACAATGGAAGCTCAGAATATCCGTATTCGCCTCAAGGCATTCGATCACCGCGTGCTTGACCAGGCGACCGGCGAAATCGCGGACACCGCCCGCCGTACCGGCGCGCTGATCCGGGGCCCCATTCCTCTGCCGACGAGAATTGAAAAATTCACCGTCAACCGCGGACCGCACATCGACAAGAAGTCGCGTGAGCAGTTCGAGGTGCGCACCTACAAGCGGCTGCTCGATATCGTGCAGCCGAACGCCGCCACCGTGGACGCGCTGATGAAGCTCGATCTGGCGGCCGGCGTGAATGTTGAGATTAAGCTGGCTTAATTGCTAGCTTGGCCCTATGGGCCACAACCTTAGCGGGCTTCGGCCCGGCTCCTAGCGGGGAAACCCGCGACGAGACAGAGCCTCGGCAATAGCTGAGGACATAAGGGATACCTCCGGTTTTAGGACCGGGCATGCGTCCCCCGTCTCGCCTTTTGCCTTCGGGCAAGCGGCACCCAGCCCGGACGGGGCTCGTATCACACATTGGGTTGGACACGCCCCTGGGGATGGTCCCCTTGGGCCTCTGTGAGGAGACTGATCATGCGTACCGGCGTGATCGCCAAGAAGGTGGGGATGACCCGCCTGTTCCAGGAAGACGGACGGCACGTGCCGGTTACCGTCTTGGCGCTGGAAGATTGCCAGGTGGTGTCCGTGCGCACCGCTGAAACCGACGGCTATGTCGCGGTTCAGCTGGGTGCTGGCATTGCCAAGCAGAAGAACGTTGCCAAGCCGCAGCGTGAACATTTCGCCAAGGCCCAGGTGCCGCTGAAGGCCCGCGTGCAGGAATTCCGCGTTGCGGACGATGCGACGCTGGAAGTTGGCGCAACCATCGCAGCCTCGCACTTTGCCATCGGCCAGCTGGTCGATGTCTCGGGCGTGACCCAGGGTAAGGGCATGCAGGGCGCGATGAAGCGTTGGGGCTTCGGAGGCATGCGCGCCACCCACGGCGTGTCGATCAGCCACCGTGCTCACGGTTCGACGGGTAACCGCCAGGATCCGGGCAAGGTCTTCAAGAACAAGAAGATGGCCGGCCACATGGGCGACCGCAACCGCACCCAGCAGAACCTGGAAATCGTGCGCGTCGATGACGAACGCGGGCTGATCTTCGTCAAGGGCTCGGTCCCGGGCGCCAAGAACAGCTGGCTGTCGATCAAGGACTCGGTGAAGGTCTCGCGCCACGCCGAAGCGCCGTATCCGGCCGCCATCAAGGGTGCTGCCAACAGCAACGAAACTCCGGCCGCTGCCGACACTCCTGCGGAAGATACCGCAGCGGTCGAAGTGACCGAAGGCACCAATCAACAGAACGGGGAGGGCTAATCGTGAAGGTCAAGGTCCTCAACCTCGATGGGTCGGCCGCCAAGGGCGAAGTCGAACTCAACGATGCCGTGTTCGGTCTGGAGCCGCGCGCTGACATCCTCCACCGCGTTGTCACCTGGCAGCTCGAAAACCGCCGCGGCACTGCCCGTCCGACGCGTGAGCGTTCGGAAGTGGCCCGCACCGGCAAGAAGTTCGGTCGCCAGAAGGGCGGCGGTACTGCCCGTCACGGCGATCGCCGCGCTCCGGTGTTCATCGGCGGCGGTAAGGCCCACGGTGCCCGTCTGCGTGACTTTGACGTCTCGCTGAACAAGAAGGTCCGTGCACTCGGCCTCAAGATGGCGCTTTCGGCCAAGGCCCAAGATCGTTCGGGGAGCGGCCTGGTCGTGGTCGACAGCCTTGACGTCAAGGACGCCAAGACCAAGGCCGTTGCGCAGCAGCTCGCCAAGGCGAACTGGGGCAAGAAGGTGCTGGTCATCGATGGTGACGCCGTGGACGCTGGCTTCGCCCGCGCTTCGGCCAACCTCTATGGGGTCAACGTGCTCCCGGCGATCGGTGCCAACGTCTATGACATCCTGAAGCATGACACGCTGGTGCTGACGCGCTCTGCGGTCGAAAAGCTGGAGGCACGGTTCAATGGCTAAGGCAGCAATCGACACCCGTCACTATGACGTGATCGTGGCTCCCCACATCACCGAAAAGGCGACGCTGGCCAGCGAGCACAACGCCGTGGTCTTCAAGGTCGTGGAAAGCGCAACCAAGCCGCAGATCAAGGCTGCGGTGGAAGCGCTGTTCGACGTGAAGGTCGTGAGCGTGAACACGCTGACCCAGAAGGGCAAGACCAAGCGCTGGAAGGGCCGTCCCTACAAGCGCACCGACATCAAGAAGGCGGTTGTTCGCCTGGCCGAAGGCCAGTCGATCGACGTCACCAGCGGGATCTGAGGCGCACCATGGCACTCAAGAGCTATAACCCGACCAGCCCGGCGCGTCGCGCGCTGATCCTGGTCGACAAGTCGGCGCTGTGGAAGGGCAAGCCGGTCAAGGCGCTTACCGAAGGTAAGCACAAGACCGGCGGG
>JAGXTB010000032.1 GCA_018334165.1 Sphingomonadales bacterium
CGACCGCGCAGCTTACCCCGCCGACCGGCTGGCAGCCGCGCCGCGTGCGTGAAGCGCAGCAGCAACAGCAGCAGGCCGGCACTCCGGCGCCGCGTCCGGCTGGCACTCCCGCACCAGCTCCGGCCGCGACCACGCCGCCCAAGCCGGCTGGTCCGCAGCCCGAAGGCCGCTAAGCCAGGCGCAAGGGGGCAAACGATGAGCGACGCAGCAGCGGCCGGGTCTTCGGCCTACGATATTCCGAAGATCCTGGCCGCGCTGCCGCATCGCTATCCGATGCTGCTGGTCGACCGGGTGCTTGAAGTTGGCGAGGAAACGATCACCGCGGTCAAGGCGGTCAGTTTCAACGAACATTTCTTCCAGGGGCATTTTCCGGGCCGTCCGATCATGCCGGGCGTGCTCCAGATCGAAGCCCTGGCGCAGGCTGCCGGAATCCTTGCAATCGAAAGCCTGGGCCTGGCTGGCACCGGCAAGCTGGTCTATTTCATGGCGATCGAGGAAGCCAAGTTCCGCGCTCCCGTGGAACCCGGCGTTCTGCTGACGCTGGAAGCCGGCTTCGTCCAGAAACGCAGCCGCGTCTGCAAATTCTGGGGCAAGGCCTCGATCGACGGCAAGGTCACCTGCGAAGTGCAGTTCACCGCGATGATCGCGGACGCCTGAGCTCATTGATAGGGCAGTGCGGTTTTGCAGTTCACGCAGAGGCCGCAGAGAAGAAAGCGAGGCGCAGAGGCGTCGCTTTTGTGGCGAAGCCACTTTCTCTCTGCTCCGCTGCGTTTGACGCGAGCCATAGGCGAGAGCGACTGCGCCGCCAGTCCGACATCTCTGCGCCTAAACCTGCTTCTCTGCGGCCTCTGCGTGAACCATTCCACTCCATCAGGCCAACCCAACACCCGCAATTCAAGCGCAACCGGTCAACACTTGCACAAGCAACGACTTCCCGCTATGCGCGCCGCTTCTGTTTCCAGGCCGGTCGGAACCGGCCATTAGCGAAAGACCGATCCATGAAGGCCGATACCCACCCCGACTACCACATGATCAAGGTGCAGATGACCGATGGCACCGTGTTCGAAACTCGCTCCACCTGGGGCAAGGAAGGCGACACGCTGGTGCTCGAAATCGATCCCACCTCGCACCCGGCCTGGACCGGCGGCACCCGCCAGCTCGATCAGGGCGGCCGTGTTGCCCAGTTCAACAAGCGTTTCGGGGGCCTTTCGCTCAAGTCCAACTGAGCCAAAGCGGACTTCACAAACACAAAGGGCGGCCTTGCGGGGCCGCCCTTTTTGGTTTGGTTTGAAGCGAACGTCTATTCGCAAGCGAATTCGCGCGCCTGAGCATCGGTGATCGGGCGCAAAAACTCAATCCCGCCGCTTCCTTCACGGGCCCAACGGACCACAGCCTGAATCGACCAGTCGGCGCTGACCTGAACCGCCACAAACATGCCGGTACGCAGCCACGGCGCTTCGCAGACCAGGCTGCACCCGAACACCGAAACGTCCCTTATGCGCGCCTGACACCGATCGCCACTGGCCGAACGGATCGTGGCCACAGCTTCAGCAATCCGGCGCGTGACACGGCGGGTATTTGGTCGCTGTTGAACGGCTTCCAATTTCGAAATCTTTGCTTTGACGACCACTCTAATTCCCCAAAAAGCTAAGTAGTTCCACCGTGAAGCTAAGCGCCGAAGGTTAATTTTTTCCGCATCGTGGTTTCACCGTGTTTGGAAGGGATAATTGGCCGGATTGGCGGCTCACGCAGTTTTCTCTTCCCATTGGCCGCACCATGTGCAAATGCGCGCGCCGCAGCTGTCGGCACATCCGTGTGCCGCCTGTCATGGCGATCGTAGCTCAGTTGGTTAGAGCGCCGGTTTGTGGTACCGGAGGTCGTGGGTTCGAACCCCATCGGTCGCCCCATTTCTTCCTATTGCGCAGGATCAATGAAAAGCCGCCTGTCAGCGGCCAGTTCGCGCTTGCCGCTGTGGCGCGCTCCTGCCAAAGCGGGGCGGAGATTCTCATACTAGCTGGGTCAATGCACGGCTTCGCCAATCCTGCCCGTTTCCTGAAACTCGCGCGGCTCCTGACGGTTCCGTTGCTGGCCAGCGGCGTGCTGCTGGTCGCGGCATCGCTCGGCTGGGGCCTCTTCGGAGCCCCGCCTGAACGGTTGCAGGGTGACAGCGTGCGGATACTGTTTGTCCATGTCCCCGCCGCCTGGCTGGGAATGGGCGGATGGACCGCGATTGCGATTGCCAGCCTGACCGAACTGGTCTGGCGTCATCCGCTGGCCGGGATTGCCGCGCGCGCGATTGCTTTGCCGGGGGCTTTCTTCTCGCTGCTATGCCTGCTCACCGGATCGTTGTGGGGCCGCCCGGCCTGGGGCACCTGGTGGGTCTGGGACGGCCGGCTGACCTCGATGCTGGTGCTGTTTTTCCTCTACTGCGCCTATATCGCGCTGGCCGACGCCGCGACCCGTGATGGACAGGCGGGTTCGCGCATTCCTTCGATTTTCGGGCTGGTTGGCGCGGTCAACATCCCGATCATCCATTTTTCGGTGCTGTGGTGGAACAGCCTGCATCAGCCGCCCAGCATCTCGATGGGCAAGTCGGAAATGGCGCCTGAGTTCCTGTGGGGCCTGCTGGCTTCGACGCTGGGTTTTTCGCTGATCTTTGGCGCGGTGGTCTTGATGCGGATGCGCGCGATCCTGGCCGACCAACAGGCCGAAGCGCGGCTGCGCCGCCGGGCGATGGAGGGCGGCGATGACTGAGAACCTCAACCACTGGAGCTTTGTGACCGCCTCCTATGCGCTGACAATCGCCGGAACCGCGGCGCTGACCCTGCACAGCTGGCTGGCAATGCGCCGGGCCGAGGCACGCCGCGAACGGAGCCGCGAACAATGAACCAGCCGATCAAGGCCAAACATCAACGCCTGGTGCTCGTGCTGGTGGCGCTCGCCGCGCTGATCGGCGCCGGCCTGCTTGCGGCCTGGGCGCTGCGCAGCCAGGCGAGCTTCTTCTACCTCCCCGCCGAAATGGCTGCCCAGCCGCCCG
>JAGXTB010000033.1 GCA_018334165.1 Sphingomonadales bacterium
GGGCTCTTGCGCTGCCACCAGCGCTTTTTATCACGCCCGCCCGAGCCGCTTTGCATCACCCTGGTCTTGAACAGGCTGGCCCCCATCTTCACCAGCAGCGCAACCCAGACCAGCTGCCAGGCAATCGCCGCGCCGTGGACCCACAGCGCATCGTCCTGCGCGGCCTTGGCCAGCATGGTGAATGGCGATGAGAACGGCACCACGATCGCCGCAGTCTCGATCCAGTTCCCCGGCTGGGCAATCGCAAAGCTGGCGAAGAAGAAGTTGAGCAGTTGCAGCATGGTCACCGGCATCGACAGTGTTTGAACCTCGCGCACGGTCGTCGCCATCGATCCGATCGCCAGGAAGATCGAGCCGATCACCAGATAGCCCAGCGCGAAATAGAGCACGCCCAGGCCAAAGAACATCGGCCAGCCGACCGCCGGAGCCGGATAATTGGCCAGGCTATTCCCGCTGCCCAGCCAGATCGCCCCGCCGAACAGGCCCCAGACCGTGATTCCGACCAACGAAATTGCCAGCATCGCGAACAGCTTGCCCAGGAATACCGCGTCCATCGGGATCGCTGCGGCCAGCACTTCGATGATCTTGTTACCCTTTTCCTCAACCAGATTGGACAGCACCATCCCGGCCAGGATCATCATCAGCATGAACAGCACCGTCTGGCCAATCTGGGCGGTCGCCATCCGGCTCTGGCTCTGGTCCGCCTTGGACGTTGCGATGCCCGAGAGGGCTACGTCCGGAAAGCTCTCGGGACCTTTGCCCGCAGCCTGGGCGGCGATCAGCGCAACCCGGCCCTGCCAGTCACCGATCCGCTCTTGCGGGCCGGTCAGGGTTGGTTTTTCGGGCGTGCCGGTCAGGATCGCGGCCAGGTTGGCCTTGTTGCTCTTGATCTCGCTCAGCGGATCGAACTGTTCACCAGGAGCAAGCCGGCGAACCACCACAAGCTGCGGCATCGCCGGCCCGATTTGGGCCGCAAGCACACTGTGCGCTTTGACCACCGCGTCGGTATCGGCCGCGTACATGGCGACCCCCAGCTGTGGCCGTTCGGTGTTCTGCCGCACCTGTTTGCCAACCCCGCCAGCCAGAGCGAGCACGGTCAGCATGAACAGCGGCCCCAGCAGGAAGAAGAAGAAGCTGCGCGAAAACAGCACCGCCACGAAATCGCGGCGGGCCATGACAAAGGCGGCTTGCAGGGTGGACAGGCGTCCCGCGCGGGGTGCAGTGCTCATCGGCGGGCCTCGTCCTTGTCTTCTTCCAGCGCCCGGGCGGCGGCTTCACCGGCGATTGCCACGAAAGCATCGTGCAGCCCGGCGCGTTCGATCGACAGCGAGAGGATACCCGCCTCGCCTTCGATCAGCGCGCGCAGCAGCGGCTCGATCCCGCTTTCGGGGAGCGAGAAATACCAATGGCTGCCTTCACGGCGGACATCCTGCGGCAGCGCTCCCCGCCACGGCCCGTCCTGCGCGCGGGTTTCCAGCCGGACTTGCGGGCGGATCCGGTCACGCGCCACATCGACCGGCCCGGCAAAGGGCACTTTGCCCCCGGCGATGATCGCCACTTCGTCGCACAGCCGTTCGGCATGGGCGATCACATGGGTTGAGAAGATCACGGTGGTGCCCTTTGCGGCCAGCCCGCGCATCATCCGCTCGAGCTTGCCCTGGTTGAGCGCATCGAGGCCCGAGAATGGCTCGTCGAACACCACCAGTTTGGGTTCATGGACCAGCGTGCCAAGCAACTGGACCTGCTGGGCCATGCCCTTGGACAGTTGGCGGATCTGGCGGTCGATTGCATAGCCGAGGCCATGTTCCTCGAGCAGTTCCTTGCCGCGCTTGCGCCCTTCGGCCAGCGGCAGCCCGCGCAGCGCGCCGAGGAAGGCGATCGCCTCGTAGGCCTTCATCGAGGGATAGAGGCCGCGCTCTTCGGGCAGGTAGCCGATCGTGTGCGCCACTTCGTGCGGGCGATCCGTGCCCAGGATCCGGCGGACACCTTCATCGGGATCGATGATCCCCAGCAGCATCCGCAGCGTGGTGGTCTTGCCTGCGCCGTTGGGGCCCAGGATGCCATAGATCGCGCCTTCGGGAACGGTCAGGTCGACCCCGTCAACCGCCGTGAACCCGTCAAACCGCTTGACCAGTCCGCGCGCCTCGATTGCAAGCGGCCTAACCGAAGGTACGTCCGCATTGCCGTGCATTTGCCAATCACCTAGCTTCATGGTTCGCCGCGATAGTGACAGGGCCGTGAACAGGAGCAACAGGAAGTTTGGTTAATACCGCAGAAATTGCGTCGCTTCACCGCGATCTGGCCGCCGAGGCCCGGCGACTGGGCTTCGCCGCCTGCGGAATTGCCCCCGCAGGCGAGGACCCCTTGCGCGCCAAGCGGCTGGAGCAGTGGCTGGGCGAGGGCTGTCACGGATCGATGGAGTGGATGGAGAGCCGGCTGGAGCATCGCCGCAGCCCGCAGGGGCTGTGGGGCGAAGCGCAAAGCGTGATTGCCCTGGGGATGAGCTATGCCCCGGCCAGCGATCCCATGGCGCTGGCGGAGCGCCCCGACCGCGCGCGGATCTCGGTCTATGCTCAGGGCAAGGACTATCACGACACCGTCAAGAAGGCGCTCAAGGCGCTGGCGCGCTGGCTGGTCGAACAGGCCGAGCGGCGCGGACTGGGAGAGGCCGGAGTGAAAGTCTTCGTCGATACCGCGCCGGTGATGGAAAAGCCGCTGGGCGAGGCCGCTGGCCTTGGCTGGCAGGGCAAGCACACCAACCTGGTCAGCCGCGACCATGGCTCATGGCTGTTCCTGGGCGCGATCTATACCACCCTGCCATTCACCCCCGACCCGGCGGGCGAGGATCGCTGCGGGACATGCACCGCCTGCCAGGACGCCTGCCCGACCCAGGCCTTTCCTGCGCCTTACCGGCTCGATGCGCGGCGCTGCATTTCCTACCTGACGATCGAGCACAAGGGACCGGTTCCGGCCGAGTTTCGCAAGGCTCTGGGCAACCGGATCTACGGCTGCGACGATTGCCTCGCGGTCTGCCCGTGGAACAAGTTCGCCGATACCGCACACACCATGCAGGCCTTCCTCCCCCGCGCCGAACTGGCCGCACCGCGTCTGGCCGAGCTGCTGACGCTGGACGATACGGGGTTCCGCGCACTGTTCTCCGGCTCGCCCATCAAGCGGATCGGCCGCGACCGGTTCGTCCGCAATTGTCTTTATGCAGCAGGCAACAGCGGGGACGGCAGGCTGCTTCACGTGGTCGAACAGCTTTTGACCGACCTCAGCCCTGTTGTCGCCGATGCTGCGCAATGGGCGAGCGCAGAATTGGTTCTCGCAAAGAGCGCAGAGGGCCGCAAAGACGCAAAGATGTAGCGCGGGCCGCAGGCTCGCCTTTTCTTTCGCACCGTGCGTTTGACGCAGCCATCTTTAGTGTGAGCGGCTTCGCCGCGAGCACGACTTCTTTGCGGCCTTTGCGGTCCTTTGCGCTCTTTGCGTGAACCCCTTAAACCTTCTAGCGCGCCAGCAAGTTCCGGGCCTGGCTGGCGATCTGGGCCAGCATGGCAGGGGCCGGCGGAACCGCCACTTGCGCCCGCGCAATGACCGTGCGGAACTGACGGATCGCCTGGGCTTGCTCTTCGGCCCAGCGTTCAACCGCCTTGGCCGCTTCGTCCTTTTTGCCGGCATTGCGGCGTAGGAAATCGAGCCGCATCTGCTGAAAGTCGCGGGCAAGACCGTTGACCAGCAGACGCTCCCACGGGTCCGACGGGCTCATCCGCGCGGCGGTCTGCTGGGCCCAGTCGAGCCCCAGACGCGCGCCGAGATCGGTGAAGGCGGCGGTCAGGTCGCGCGCGGCGGTGCCCTTTTCGCGGGCCAGCCGGGCAAGGCCGATCGCCCCGTCAAGATCGAACAGCCGCGCGACCATGGCCGCTTCGGCCTTGGGTGCTCCGGCCTCGGCCAGCATTGCCAGCATCTTGCCCGATTGCGCCTTGGCTTCGCTGGCGAGCAGCCGGCCAAGGTCGCCGGCAATCTCGCCGACCCCACCTTCAAGCTCAGCGACCAGCTTTGAGGGCACCAGCGTGCCCGCCCCAACCCGCAGCAGGTCGGCCATGTGGTCGGCCATGGCCGAAGCGGCGCGATCGAACAGCAGGATGCGCGCGGTCTCGCTCATCGCCGTGCTCTCGATCGCCTGCCAGATCGCAGGCATGCCGAGCAGGCGTTCGGCCGCGACGAAGGCAGCGGCGACTTGCGCCAGGGTAGCGCCTTCCTCTTCAGCCAGTTCGTAGGGATGGATCAGCCCCAGCCGGTTGACCATGCGGTTGGTCAGCTTGGTGGCGATGATCTCGCGCCGGAGGCGGTGTTCGAGGATGTCCTGCTTGAACTTGCCGCGCATCGGCGCCGGGAACTTGTCGAGCAGTTCCTCGTCCAGCCCCGGATCGTCGGGCAGCGCCGAATCTTCCAGCGCTTCCTGCAAAGCCAGCTTGGCTGAGGACAGCAGCACCGCCAGTTCGGGCCGGACCAGGCCCTGCCCGTCGGCAGCGCGGCGCAGCAGCACTTCGCCTTCGGCCAGCCCTTCGGTCTTGCGGTCAAGCTGGCCGAGGCCTTCGAGCGTTTCGATCAGGTGCAAGTGCGATGCGGTGGCCTTGGCCCCGCCAGCCTGCGCAATCGACAGCGCGAGCGCCTGGAGGCGGTTGTCCTCCAGCACGATGTGGCCAACCTCGTCGGTCATTTCAGTCAGCAGTTTGACCCGCGCCGCTTCGGTCAGCCGTCCGGCCCGCTTGGCCCCGGCCAGCGCGATCTTGATATTGACCTCGTTGTCCGAGCAATCGACCCCGGCCGAATTGTCGATGAAGTCGGTGTTGATGCGTCCGCCCTTCAGCGCAAACTCGATCCGGCCCGCCTGGGTGCAGCCCAGGTTGGCACCCTCGCCGATCACACGCGCGCGCAGATCGACGCCGTCGATCCGCAAGGCATCGTTGGCCGGATCGCCGACCTGGACGTTGTTTTCGGTGGCAGCCTTCACATAAGTGCCGATCCCGCCGAACCACATCAGGTCAACTTGTGCCTTCAGGATTGCGGTGATCAAGCTGTCGGGATCGATCGCTGCGACCTCCAGCCCCAGCATCGCCTGCACTTCCTTTGACAGCGGGATTTCCTTCAAGGAACGGGCAAAGACCCCGCCGCCTTTGGAAATCAGCTTCTTGTCGTAATCTTCCCAGCTTGAGCGCGGCAGCGCGAACATGCGCGCGCGTTCCTTCCAGCTCTTGGAAGCATCGGGATCGGGATCGAGGAAGATGTGGCGGTGATCGAAAGCCGCGACGACCTTGATCGACTGGCTGAGCAGCATGCCGTTGCCGAACACGTCGCCTGACATGTCCCCGCAGCCGGCGACCCGGACCGGGTCCTTCTGCACATCGACGCCCATTTCAAGGAAGTGCCGCTGGACCGACAACCAGGCGCCCTTGGCGGTGATGCCCATCGCCTTGTGGTCGTAGCCCTTGGAGCCGCCGCTGGCGAAAGCATCGTCGAGCCAGAAATCGTGGTCCTCGGCGATGGCATTGGCCGTGTCGGAAAATGTCGCGGTGCCCTTGTCGGCGGCAACCACGAAATAGGGGTCTTCGCCGTCGCGGATCACGACATTGGCAGGGTGCGCCACTTTGCCGCCCGCAATATTGTCGGTGATCGACAGCAGCGTGCGGATGAACAGCTTGTAGCTTTCCTTGCCCTCTACCAGCCAGCCGTCGCGGTCACGCGCAGGATCGGGCAACTGCTTGGGATAGAACCCGCCCTTGGCCCCGGTCGGCACAATCACCGCGTTCTTGACCCGCTGGGCCTTCATCAGCCCCAACACTTCCGTGCGGAAGTCGTCGCGCCGGTCAGACCAGCGAAGGCCCCCGCGCGCGACCGAGCCGGAGCGCAAATGGATTCCTTCAACCCGGCGCGAATAGACGAAAATCTCGCGCCAGGGCAGCGGCTTGGGCAGGCCCGGTACCAGTGCGGAATCGAGCTTGAAGGCCAGCGCATCCTGCCCGGCGGGGGCAAAGGCGTTGGTCCGCAGCATCGCTTCAACCAATGCTCGGTACTGGCGCAGCAGGCGGTCGTCGTTGATTGCAGAGACCTGAGCCAGCCCGTCGCGGATCGAATCCTGCGCGGCCACTTCCGCCTTGGCCCGGTCGCCCTTGAAGGCCGGATCGTGGCGCGCGGTGAACAGCTCGATAATCCCGTGAGTGACCTTGGGCGCGTGCTGCAGGGCATCGACCACGGTCGGGATGCCATAGGTCATTCCGGCTTGCCGCAAGTAGCGGTACCAGGCGCGCAGCCAGTTGGCCTCGACCGCGGAAAGCCCGGCGGCAACGATCAGGCGGTTGAACGGATCGTCCTCGGCCGCGGCGTTGAGCACATCTGCAATCGCCGCTTCGAGTGCTTCTGAACGGGCCAGCAACACGCCGCAATCGAGCCCGGCCGGCACGCCGAGCGCAAAATCGTGAATCGTCCCAAGTCGGCCTTGGTCAAGATCGGTGGGCACGTCTTCGATCACCCGGAACCCGAAGTTTTCAAGCGCGGGGACGGCATCGGACAAGGCGATAGCGCCGCTGCGCTGGTAGAGCTTGAGCCGCAATTCGCCAGGGGTCAGCGCATCGCTGCAATGCAGGCGAGCGCCGCGGCGCGGGCCTTCCTCGCCCTCATCGGCCAGGCGGCGCAGGCGGGATATGTCGATCGCGGCTTCGCTGGCACCATAGGCGCTGCGGTAGGCCTGCGGGAAAGCCTCGGCAAAGCGCATGGCGATCGCGGCGGCGCGGCTGGGTTCCTCGCTCGCGGCAATCTCGGCCTCGACCGCGTCGGTCCAGCCGCGCACCATGCTTTGCAACTGCTGGTCGAGGTGAGCCTCATTGGGCGGCGCGGCACCGTCGCGAATGTCGAGCACAAAGCGGATCAGCGCGAGGTTGCCGCCTTCGACCTGCAAGCTCCAGTCGAGCACCGGGGCTTCGGCAGCGTGGCTCAGCATGTCGGCAATCGCCAGGCGGACCGTAGTGGTCAGTGCATCGCGCGGCAGCCAGACGAAAGCGAACAGGTGGCGCTCAAGCGGGGCCTGGACCAAGGCCAGACGCGGGCGCGGGCGATCGACCAGGCTCATCATCGCCATGGCGATGCGTTCAAGATCGGCATCGGAGAACCCGATCAACAGATCATGCGGCAGCGCGGTCAGGGCATGGACCAGCGCCTTGCCGGCGTGACCATTGGGGGCAAACCCGAACTTGGCCATCAGTTCGGCCAGCTGGGCGCGCATTCGCGGGATCCGGTCGGGCGAGGCCGACAGTGCGGCACTGGTCCAGACGCCGGCGTGGACTGACAAGGCGGTAACCTTCTTGTCCTCGATCACCGGGACCAGGAACAGGTCGAGCGGGACACGGCGGTGGACATTGGCGATCAGGTTCGATTTGATGATCAGCGGAACCCGCCCGCCGCCCTTGCCGGCCCCGTCGAACCAGGCGAAGGCGCGGTCATAGCTGGCCGGGGCAAGCAGTGTCTTGGCGCTCTTCTTGCAGATGCCCAGGGCTTCGGTCTGGCTGCCGTCACGCTGGCGGGTGACGTGGCCCAGCTGGGTCAGCATCCCGTCCTTGAACCAGCGCAGCAGCGCCGCGCCCTCGCCGTCGGCCAGGGCATCGGCATCGCTGCCCATGGCTTCCTGCATCCGCGGCCAGTCGGCCACCGCGGCGCGGACATCGGCCAGAGTGACCGCCAGCGCGCTTTCGATAGCCCGCCGGACGCGGGCATCGCCGCGCTCGGTCTCAAGGTAGATCATCGATTCGCGCTTTTCGCCGGCGGCATGGGCATCGAGCACTTCGAGCAGCTTGCCGCTGCCATCGCGCCGCACCGCAATCACCGGATGAAGCAGGCGGTCGATCGCCAATCCATGCGCCGAGATGGTCGCCGCGATCGAATCGACCAGGAACGGCATATCGTCGTTGATCAGGGCAATTCGCATGAAGCGTTCGCTGGCCGCGCCCGCGATCGATTCAATAACGATTGCGGGCTGGCCCGTTTCGCGCTGCAGGGCTGCATCGAGGACAAAGGCCGCCGCCTGATCGAGGCCTTTGGCGGCAAAGGGCGGATCGCCCGGCAGCAGCGAGGTGGACAGGTGACCCGCCAGGGCCTTGCTCAGCGCGGACTTCGAACTCATTGCAAACGCTCCTCGGACAGGGTGCGGCCCCGCCAGTTCCTGCTTGTTATTTTATTACTCATACCGGTAGCATATTTGCGCACTGTAGAGCCAACCAGTCTCAACTGCAACCACCATGCCCCTAGGGAAATGGGCCTAACGCAACGCTTTTATCGTTAATTCGAGCGAACGGCGCCGCGCCGCCGGATCGAAGGTTGCGCCCGAAACGATGATCTCGTCCGCGCGGGTCCGCTCGGCGATCCGTCCCAGGCTGGCGGCAACCGTCGCCGGAGAACCGATCGCGCTGACCGAGCGCATGTGCTCCAGCATCGCCAGCGCGGTGGGCGGCAAAGTGTCGCGATAACCGGGTACCGGCGGTTTGAGGCGGCCGGGATTGCCGGTGCGCAGGGCAACGAAACTCTGGTCCATCGAGGTCAGCAGCAGCGCGGCTTCCTCGTCGCTGTCGGCACACAGGACATTGGCGGCGACCATTACATGCGGCGCGGCAAGGGCGGCGGAGGGCCGGAACTGGCGGCGATAGACCTCAAGCGCAGAGTCGAGCAGATCGGGCGCGAAGTGCGAGGCGAAGGCATAAGGCAGCCCCAGCGCGGCGGCGAGCTGCGCGCCAAACAGGCTGGAGCCAAGCATCCACATCTGGACCTCAGCGCCCAGGCCCGGCGTCGCGCGGATCGGCAGTTCAGGCTCACCCGTCAGCAGCGCGCGCAGCTCGACCACGTCCTGCGGGAACATGTCGGAGACCCGCGCCAGATCGCGGCGCAGCGCCTGGGCGATCCGCATGTCGGCCCCCGGCGCTCGGCCCAGCCCCAGGTCGATCCGGCCCGGGAATAGGGCATCGAGCGTTCCGAACTGTTCGGCGATCACGAACGGGTTGTGATTGGGCAGCATGATCCCGCCCGCGCCGATCCGGATCTTGGCTGTGGCCTGGCCGACATGCGCCAGCACCACCGCAGTCGCGCCGCCGGCAACGCCGTCCATCGCGTGGTGTTCGGCCACCCAGAAACGCTTGTAGCCCGCCGCTTCGGCGCTCTGCGCGAGCTTGGCGGTTTCATCGAGTGCTTCGGCCACGGTCCCGCCTTCGCGCACCGGGACAAGGTCGAGGACGGATAGTTCGATCACCTGGGGGACTGTGCAGGCGGCGGCCCCAACTGGTCAAGGTATCCTTGCGCGGTTTTTGCGGCCGGACTGCCGGGCGCGGCCTTCAGCACCGACTGCCAACTTTTGCGCGCGGCTTCCTCGCGGCCCGAAAGCACCGCGATCACTCCGGCTTCGAGCCCGATCTCTGGGTCAATCGGCATCAGTTCGGCGGCGCGTTCGATCTGCACCTGGGCCTCGCCCAGCTTGCCCATCCGTCGCGAGAGGGTGGCCGAAAGCAACCAGGCCGAAGCATTGGTTGGCACCATGTCGCGCGCTTCCTTGAGCGCGGCGGCGGCATCGTCATTGCTGCCATGCGCGACCAGCGCGCGGGCGCGGTCGATCTGGATTACCCCGCCCAGCTTGGCGTCACGGGCCGCATTGGCATCGGCGCGGGCGAGGTCGAGCGCAGCCAGTGCGCCAGCCATATCTCCGCCAACAATCAAGGCGTTACCGCCCATCGCCCCCAGCCGGGCGCGCTCGCCGCTCTCATGGGCAGGGGTATCGTCGCGGGCCGCAAGGAACAGCGCACCCGCCTCGGCCCAGCCCTCGATCCGGGTCAGGGCAAGCGCCTTGCACTGCTTGGCCCCGGCGCGGTCGCTCATCGACTTGGCTTCGGCCAGCCAGACTTCGGCCACTTCGATCGCATCGGCCGGGCGCAGCATGGCGAGATCGAGGCAGTCCTTGAGGCGGGCGGGCTGTTGAATCACGGGAGCGGCCTTCCGGCTATGGCGATCGGGGAGCGGGGCTTGCGGCAGCGCCCCCGAAGGCCCGACCTGGGCAAGCAGCGGCAGCAGAAGCAGGGACAGCGACATCAAGGAACTCCGGGCAGTGCGGCCAGGGTATTGATCAACAAGGCAATGTCCTGATCGCGCGAAAGACGGTGATCGCCGTCCTTGACCAGCTGGACCTGCACATCGGCTGAACGCAGCTTTTCGGCGAGGCGCAGCGAGACTTCCCACGGTACGTCCGGATCGCCCTGCCCGTGGATCAGCCGGACCGGGCAATCGATCGCAATCTCCCGGCCCAGCAAGCGGTTGGCCTGCCCGTCTGCCCAGAAGGCCGGATAGGTCGGGGTCGGCTCGGGACCGTAGGCACTGTCCTCGCGCAAAATTTCCCCGGAAGCGAGTTTTGTTTTCTGTTCGTCGTCAAAGCCCCATTCGGTGAAATCCGGTGCCGCCGCGATCCCGACCAGGCTATTGATTTTCAAGGGTATCTCAAGCGCCACCAAGAGCATCAACCACCCGCCCAGCGATGAACCCACGAGTGCCACCGGATGCACACAAAGCGCACTCAACAGGCACACCACGTCCCCCCGCCAGTCGCTCAACGTGCCGTCGCGGAAATGCCCCTCGCTTGCCCCGCAGCCAGGGTAATCAAGCAGCAGACACTCACGCGCCTGGCCCACCGCCCAGTCGAACACCGCCGTGGCCTTGCCGCCCGCCATGTCGCTCATGTAGCCGGGCAGAAACACCAGCGCCGGGCCAAAGCCGGGGGTATAGCGATAGGCCATCCGGCGGCCATCGGGCAGGGTGTGGAACCGGGTCAGCGTCATGGCCGCAGTCCATGCCGTAAGCCTGCGCCTCAGTCACGCTGGAAGATCGCAATCGCGCCATTGCTCCGTCACAAAACCCCGTTAGTCTGGTCGAATAGGCACCTGAGCCCCTCCCCGGCGGGGAGGGGTTGGGGTGGGGGATCGACGCTGGCGTGGAACCCCCATCCCAACCCTTCCCCAGTGGGGAAGGGCTTTAGGGGCTGAATGCAAGACCAGTCCTGGGAGACCCCCGCATGCCGCTTCCCCCGCCCGAACCAGCGCCGATCACGCAGACCAACCGCCGCACTGCGCTGAAGCTGGCGATGCTGGGTTTGGCCGGGGCCGGAGTGCCGGTGCTGGCGCAAGGGCCCAAAGGCTTCACCCACGGCGTCGCCAGCGGCGAACCGAGCCATGACAAGGTTCTGCTGTGGACCCGCTTCGTCACCGATCAGGATGTCCATATCAAATGGGAAGTGTCCGAGGACGAGAGCTTCGCCCGGATCGTCTCGCAAGGCGATGGTCTGGCTTCGCCCGCCAACGATTGCTGCGTCAAGGTCTGGGCCAAGGGCATGTTGCAGGGCCGCTGGTACTATTACCGCTTCGTCGGCCCGGGCGGAGAACGCTCGGTTACCGGACGGACCCGCACCCTGCCTTATGGCCGGGTCAAGCGGTTCCGGATGGCGGTTTTTTCCTGCTCCAACTATGGCTTCGGCCATTTCAATGCCTATGCCCATGCGGTTGAGAGCGGCGAGTTCGATCTGGCAGTGCACCTGGGTGACTACTTCTATGAGTACAAGCGCGGCGACTATCCGAGCGCCAAGCAAGTCCTGGCCGGACGCGAGGCTCCGCTGGATGAGGCGGTGACGCTGGAGGGATATCGCGAACGGTTCCGCACCTATCGCGCCGACCCCGACTTGCAGCGGCTGCACCAGCTGTTGCCGATGGTGTCGGTCTGGGACGACCATGAAACCGCCAACGACACTTGGGCGCACGGGGCCGAAAACCATCAGCCCAACGAGGGCGACTGGGCAGTGCGCAAGGCGGCATCGGAAAAAGCCTATCGCGAGTGGCTGCCGGTGTCGGACGCCTATTACGCGCAGTATGAGATCGGCCAGCTGGCCACGCTGTTCCGTTTGGAAACGCGGCACCTGGCGCGCAACGAGCCGCTCGATCTGCTCTCGGTGTTCAAAGGCGCTGCGCCAGGGCAAGCCGAGGCCGCCTATTCCAAGTTCCGCGACGGAGCCTGGCGCGCGGAAGATCGCACCTTGCTGGGGGCCAAACAGGAGGCCTGGCTGGCAAGCGGGCTGAAAGCATCGAAGCGCGCGGGCAAGCGCTGGCAAGTGTTGGCGCAGCAAGTTGTGATGGGCGAGCTGGCGATGAGCGACAAGCTGGTCACCACCATGCCGGCCGACAGCGCCGACTGGCTCAAGCAGGAACTGCAATCAACTGTCGCGGCCGGGCATGTCGGGGTCCCGATCAATATGGACGCCTGGGACGGCTATCCTGCCGCCCGCCGCCGCCTGCTGGACAGTGCGCTCGCCGCCGATGCCGAACTGTTGGTGCTGACCGGCGATACCCACAACGCCTGGGCCTTTGACCTTGACCACCACGACGAACGCGTGGGCGTCGAAATGGCTGGCCATTCGGTCACTTCGCCGGGCGCGGAAAGCTCGATCCGCTGGCTCAAGCCCGACGAAATGGCCCGCGCCAGCGTCGAGCGCAACCGCCAGCTCAAATGGTGCGACACCTCGCAGCGCGGCTACATGGCGGTCGAGCTGACCCCGGCCAGCGCGACCAGCGAATGGCGCTTTCTGGCCAGCGTGCGGCAGAAGGGGACGGCGTTGGCGGGGGTGAAGCGGATGACCGTGCTGGCGGGGCAAAGGAAGTTTTCGACCTGAGGCGTTGGGTTTGGCGATAGCGGGGAATGGTTCACGCAGAGGCGCGGAGAAGAAAGTGGAGGCGCAGAGGAGTAGCTCTTGCGGCGCAGCCGCCTTCTCCATCCAGCGATGCGTTTGACGCGATGTCGAAATGAGAAACCGCTTCGCGGAATACGCAGCATCTCTGCGCCTCCACTTTCTTCTCCGCGCCTCTGCGTGAACTATTGCAACCCCTCCCCCTAAACCAACGCCAGCGAGTTTTGGACGGAATTGAATTGTTCACCCTTCCCTGCTATCCGCGCCCCACGATGACGCAGCAACAAGCCTTGCAGACTACCACCACCCCGGTTCTCCCGGGGCTGGCCGCCTTCGCCTGAGCGAAAGCGCGCCGCCGCCCGGGTTCGGGTGGTTGGCGTTTCCCTCCCGAACTTGCTGAAACTGAGGCGCCGCCCCTTCCGGTGCGCCTCGGCATGTGCCAAAGCGCCCGGCAACGACGACGAGAGTACAGCATGTCCGACAAGTTCAAGATCAGCCTGCCCGATGGTTCCGTGCGCGAGATGCCCGCCGGTTCCACCCCCGCAGACGTAGCCGCGGCGATCGGCCCGGGGCTGGCCAAGGCGGCCTTGGCCGCGCGGGTCGATGGCGAGCTGGTGGATCTCACTCGTCCGTTTGACGGCGATGCCAGCCTGGCACTGGTGACCAGCCGCGATGAGGCCGATGCGCTGGAGCTGGCGCGGCATGACTTCGCCCACGTGCTAGCCGAGGCGGTGCAGACGCTGTTTCCCGGCACGCAGATCACCTTCGGTCCCGCCACCGACGACGGGTTCTATTACGACGTGATGGCGCCCGAGGGCCGCGAGCCGTTCTCGATGGACGATCTGCCCGCGATCGAAGAGGCGATGCGCGCGATCATCCGCGCCGACAAGCCGCTGCGCCGCGAGGTCTGGAGCCGCGCTGCTCTGATCGACAAGTGGACCAAGGACGGCGAAAGCTTCAAGGCCGAATGGGCGCAGGAATTGCAAGTCGACGAAGATGGGGGCGATGAGCTGACCGTCTATTGGTCGGGCAATGACTGGCTCGACATGTGCCGCGGGCCGCACTTGCCCTCGACCGGCAAGCTCGATCCGGCGGCCTTCAAGCTGATGCGGGTCGCCGGGGCCTATTGGCGCGGCGACCAGAAGAATGCGCAGCTGACGCGGATCTATGGCACCGGCTGGCTGAGCAAGAAGCAGCTCGATGCGCACCTGACCCGGCTGGAAGAGGCCGCCAAGCGCGACCACCGCAAGCTGGGGCAGGAGATGGACCTGTTCCACCTCCAGAGCGAAGCCCACGGATCGGTGTTCTGGCACCCCAAGGGCTACCTGATCTGGCGGACGCTGGAGGCCTATATGCGCCGGCGCCTGGACGGGGCAGGCTATGTCGAGGTCAAGACCCCGCAGGTGATGGACGCCAAGCAGTGGGAGCAGTCGGGCCACTGGGGCAAGTACCGCGAGAACATGTTCGTGATCCCCGACGAGGTGCCGAACACCGAGGATGAAGGTCCGGTGATCAGCGGCGAGGCCGACTGGATGGCGCTCAAGCCGATGAATTGCCCGGCGCACGTGCTGATCTATCGCCAGGGGATCAAGAGCTACCGCGACCTGCCGCTGCGGATGGCCGAATTCGGCTGCTGCCACCGCAACGAGGCGCACGGCGCGCTCCACGGGATCATGCGGGTGCGCCAGTTCACCCAGGACGATGCGCATATCTTCGTGCGCCAGGACCAGCTGGTCGATGAAGTCCGCGCGTTCTGTGACCTGCTCGATCTGGTCTACAAGGATCTGGGTTTCCCCGACTATGCGATCAAGCTGGCGCTGCGGCCCGAGCAGCGGTTCGGCAGCGATGAAATGTGGGACTGGTCCGAAGCGAGCTTACGCGATGCAGTCAAGGCCACGGGCCGCGCGACGGAGCAATTCGGCTGGGAGGAACTGCCCGGCGAAGGTGCGTTCTATGCCCCCAAGCTCGAATTCCACCTGACCGACGCGATCGGGCGGACCTGGCAGTGCGGCACGTTGCAGACCGATACGGTGCTGCCCGAACGGCTCGACGCGAGCTATGTCGGCGAGGATGGCGAGCGCCACCGCCCGGTGATGCTGCACCGCGCGATCCTGGGCACCTTCGAACGCTTCATCGGGATCATGATCGAACACTATGCGGGCAAGCTTCCCGTCTGGCTCGCGCCAGTCCAGGCGGTGGTCGCGACGATCGTTTCGGATGCCGATGACTATGCCGCCGAAGTGACCGCGCAGCTGGCGGCGGCCGGGGTGCGGGTTGAGACTGACGTGCGTAACGAGAAGATCAACTACAAGGTCCGCGACCACAGCCTCAAGAAGGTTCCGCACCTGCTGGTGGTGGGCAAGCGCGAAGCCGAGGAAGGCACCGTCGCGCTGCGCACGCTGGGGGCCGAGCACCAGAAGGTGATGTCGCTGGCTGAGGCGGTTGCGCTCTTGAAGGCTGAGGCAACACCTCCCGATCTGAGGTAAGCACCCACCTCCGTTCGTGTCGAGCGAAGTCGAGACGCGGGGGCACGGCATCTCGACTTCGCTCGATGCGAACGGGGGTTTGGAATGTTGGGGGGATTGACGGAAATCCAGATCGCCGCGGCAGTCGCCGCCGCGTTGGGCGCTGCCTTTGTGCGGGGCCTGGCGGGGTTCGGCATGGCAATCCTGCTGGTGCCGGTGCTGGGCCTGGCGATCCCGCCGCGCGAAGCGGTGGTGGTGGCGAACTGGCTGGGGCTGCTGATCGGGCTGGTCGGCCTGAAAAAGATCCTCCACGCCAGCGAGAAGACCGCGTTCCAGATCTCGGTAGTGGCGGTGCTGGCGACGCCGCTGGGGGTCTGGCTGCTGTCGGTGGCCGATCCGGCCTTGGCGCGGCTGCTGATTGCACTGATCGCGTTCGGATCGTTCCTGCTGGTCTTGCTGCCCAAGAAGCCCGCGCACTATGCCCCCAGCCTGCCCGAAACCGGGGGAACCGGGCTGCTCTCGGGGATCCTGACCGGCTTTGCCGGAATGCCCGGACCGCCGGTAGTGCCCTATTATCTGCGCCGCGAGATCGCGCCCGAACTGGCCCGCGCCTCGATGATGACGATCTTCATGGCCACTTCGCTGGCAGGCGTAGTCTCGGCCTCGGTGCTGGGGGTGGCGACGGTGCGCGAACCGGCCTTTGCCGCAATTCTGTTCCCGGCGGTGCTGTTGGGCAACTGGCTGGGGACCAAGGCGTTTGGCAAGATCAGCGACACCGCCTGGCGCAGTTTTACCGGCGGAGTGCTGGGCTTGGCGGCGATTGCCGCGGTGGTGAAGCTGTTACAGACCTGAAGGCCAGAACGGCCCAGCCAGGATCAGGGCCAAGGCACAGCCAATCACCAGCGAACCGCGCACCAGCTCGGCGGGATCGATCAGCGGACGCGCGATGACATAAGCGATGACTTTGGCCATGGCGCATTGTCGCGCGCGCGGCTTACCAAATGGTAAACTCTTAAGCCCTTCCCCGCTGGGGAAGGGTTGGGATGGGGGTTCCACGCCAGCGCCGAG
>JAGXTB010000034.1 GCA_018334165.1 Sphingomonadales bacterium
ATGGCGGGACTGGCCTGGGGCTGTCGATCACCCGCGAGCTGGCCCGTATGCTGGGCGGCGACGTAGTGGTCGAAAGCGAGCAAGGCGTGGGCACCACGGTGATCCTGACGATTGCCGCCAACCTTGAAATCAGCACTGACAGCGAAGCCGAAGTCGGCCCGCGGATTGGCGATGCCAGCCAGCCGCTGGTAGTGATCATCGAGGACGAGGAAGACGCCCGCGAACTGCTGGTCCGGTCGCTGACCCCGGTTGGCTTCGCGGTCCAGTGCGCCACCACGGCGCGCGGCGGGATGAAGGCGATCTCGACCCAGGTTCCCTCTGCGATCGTGCTCGACATCTGCCTGCCCGATGCTTCGGGCTGGGCGCTGCTCGACCAGATCAAGCGCGACAAGGTGCTGGGTGAAATTCCGGTGGTGGTGGTTTCTACCGACGATGACCGGATGCGTTCGATGGCGCTGGGCGCGGCCGAACACATCGTCAAGCCGTTCAACCGCGAGATCCTCGCTTCGACTGTCGCCCGTCTGGCCCGCACGCCGATCGCCTATGACGAACCGGAAGCCAAGGACGCGCCGGGTGGCAAGACGGTCGCCGCCTGATCTGGCAACAACTGATACCTAGGGACGCGAACCATGTTGATACTTGTTGCCGAAGACAATCCCGACAACCGCAACCTGCTGACCCGCAGGCTGGAGCGGCAGGGCTGGACCGTAGTGGTGGCCGAAGACGGACGCGAAGCGGTGGCTGTCTGCCGCAGCGCCAAGCCTGATCTGGTGCTGATGGATGTGGCCATGCCCAATATGAACGGGCTGGAAGCAACCCGCGCGCTGCGCGCCGATCCGGCAACTGCCGGAACCAAGATCATCGCCGTCACCGCGCATGCGATGGACGCCAACCGGATCGAATGCATCGAAGCCGGCTGCGATGATTTTGCCACCAAACCAATCAACTTTCCCGAGCTGGTAGCGAAGATCCGCGACCACATGGGCCCGCTTGCCCAGGGAGAGGCCGCATGATCACCGAATCGACCGTAGGTACCGGCCCGCGGATTCTTGTCGTCGATGACAATCACGCGAACGTTGACTTGCTGGTCCGCCGCCTGGCGCGCGATGGCTACTGCGTCCACTCGCTCTACACTGCGGTTGATCTGGAGAACGAGGTTGACCGGATCGATCCCGATCTCGTCCTGCTCGATTGGATGATGCCTGACCGCAGCGGGCTCGACGCGCTGGTTGGCCTGCGCACGGTGCGCGATTCGAACCGCCTGCCGGTGATTATGGTCACTGCCCTTGGCGAAGGCGATTCGGTTTCCCTGGCGATCGAGGCCGGGGCCAATGACTATGTCACCAAGCCGATCGATTTTCCGGTGTTGCGCTCGCGCCTTAATGGGGCGCTGGTCCGGCGGATGGGGGTGCTTGAAGCCGATACCCAGAATGTGGAGCTGGAGGCTGTGGTGGCCAAGCGCACTGCCGATTTGCAGCGCGCCAACACCCGGCTGCAAAGCGAAGTGGCTGAACGCGTCAAGGCCGAAGGCCGCGCCAATCGCCTGGCCCGCACTGATGCGTTGACCGGGCTGCCCAACCGGCTGCACTTTACCGAACGGCTCAAGACCCTGTCGGGGCGTTCGTCGGCCGAGTTCGAGCCGTTCTCGCTGATCCAGGTCGATATTGACCGGTTCCGCGCGATCAACGGCGTGCATGGCACCCAGACCGGCGATGCCGTGCTGTGCGAAGTGGCCAAGCGGATCCGGACGGCCATGCCCAGCGGCGAACTGATCGCCCGCACCGCTGCCGACGAATTCTCGGTGCTGCTGCCGGCCTCGGCCGGATCGGGGCCCGACGCCGGCCTCAAGATCCGGGGCGCGCTGGCCGATGCTTTTGAAATGGGCGGCCGCCGGATCGCGATCAGCACGGCGATCGCGGTGACCCATAGCGGCCCGGTTCCGTGTGACGGCGACGAACTGCTGCTGGAATGCGACGCGGCCTTGCAGCACGTCAAGCAAGCGGGCGGCGGCGGGCTGTGCCAGTTCGACGAGCGCATGGAGCTGGCGGTCCGCGCCAACCTGGCGCTCAAGCGCGAGTTGACCGATGGTCTGGCCCGCAAGGAATTCGTGCCGTTCTTCCAGCCGATTGTGGACTTCTCCTCAGGTCAGGTCTCGGGCGCCGAAGTGCTGGCGCGCTGGCGCAATCCGAACCGCGGCACGCTCAACGCCGGCGAATTCGTCCAAGCGGTCGAGGAAACCGGGCTGGTCGACGAGCTGTTCTGGGCGATCCTGCCCAGCGCCTGCGCCGAAGCGCTGAAAGCCAGCCCGACCGCGACGGTCGCGGTCAACCTTTCGCCATCGCAGGTGCTGGACCAGTGGTTCCCGCAAAAGGTCCTCAAGGTCCTGACCGAAACCGGCTTCCCCGCCGCGCGGCTGGAAATCGAGATGACCGAAACCGCGCTGTTCTCGGACATCAAGGCCACCAAAGTGGCGCTGGAAGGGCTGCGTTCGCAAGGCGTGCATATCGCGCTCGACGATTTCGGGGTGGGCTATTCCAGCCTCTCGCTGCTGCGCGAATTGCCGATCAGCAAGGTCAAGATCGACCGTTCGTTCGTCTCGGGCATCCTCACCGATGTGGCCGCAGCGGCAATGGTCCGCGGGATCATCGACCTGTGCCAGACGCTGGGTTTCCAGACGACCGCCGAAGGCATCGAGGAAGCCGCAGTCGCCCGCCAGCTGGCCGAATGGGGCTGCACCTATGGCCAGGGCTACTGGCTGGGCATGCCGGCTGCCGAGCTGGTGCTGACCTCGCCCTGGCTGGAGCACGCCAACCGCAAGGTCGCCTGAACCGGTTCTCATCGAACGGTCTAAACTGAAGCATTAGCCCTTCCCCTGTGGGGAAGGGTTGGGATGGGGGTTCCACGCCAGCGTCGAGCCCCCACCCCCAACCCCTCCCCGCTGGGGAGGGGGGACTTACCCAATACGGGTTTGGAGTTAAGCCCCCAGGAACATCTCGCGCAGTTCCAGCCAGCTGCTGGTTCCTGTCCGTTCGTAAACCGTCCGCAAGTGTTTCTTGAGCGCTTCGGTGCTGACGCCGAAACGATCCTCGCAATCGGCGCGTTTGCCGCCCTGCATGGCGTGCAGCGCGATCCGTTCTTGCAAGAAAGTCAGCGGCAAGCTGCTGAGCTATCCGACTCGCTCAGCAGCTTGCCGCCCGTTGGCAACCAGCACTGGCAGCCAAGCTTCTTCGCTGCGCGCCATCGCGTGATCTGCGTCACGCGTAGCTGCGCCCGACGCAACTAGGGAAAAACGCGCAACCCAAGGACAAAACGTCAATGCCGACGATTCACCGCAAGCTTTCAGCCCTGGCCGCGCCGGTCGCGCTGGTGCGTGCGGTGGTGCTGCGCGATTGGCGGTCCTTGCTGATAACCCTGGTAACTTGCGCTGTGGCGGCGGTGGTCACCGCGTTCCAGTACCAGGTCTATACCTCGTTCGTGCGCGCTGGCGCTGTGGGGCCAAGCTATATCGGCGGCACCGTCTGGGTCGGGGCCGGATCAATCGAATGCTTCGATTTTCCGGGCGTGATCGGTGAAGACTATGCCGGACTGCTGGCGCGCCATTTCCCGGATGCTGGCGTGCGCCGAGTAGTCTTCGGCTTTGCCGGATGGACTTCCCCGGCAGGCAAGCGCGGCAATGTTGCGGTGATCGGGATCGACGGCGCTTCGGCAGATGACGGCACGCCATTGGCCGACAAGACCTTTGTGGCCGAGGCATCGGATCTTGCCCGACTGGACCTGTCCGGAAAGGCCGGAGAGGTCGCGACACTGGGCGGGCAGACCTTGGTGCTGGGCGGCACCACCGACCGTCTGCCCACCTTCCTGGGCGCGCCCTATGTGGTGACCGGGTTCGAACAGGCCCGTTCGGTCTTGCGGATGGAACCGGGATCGACCGCCTTTCTGGTGCTCGACAATCCGGCCAACGCCGGGCCCGCGCTTGAAGGCGCAATGCGCGAAGCCCGCGCCCGCTACCCTGAGCTGTCGCTCAGCAGCCAGGCCCAGTTCGCGCAAAGCTCGTCGTGGTACTGGCAGCGCAAGACCGGAGCGGGCAGCGCGATCCTGCTCGCCGCAGTGCTCGCCAGCCTGCTGATGATGATCCTGCTGGCCAACGGCGTCTCGCGGTTCCTGCAGCGCTATTCGCAGGACCTGCTCTCGATGCTGGGACATGGCGGGGGCGAGCGCGAGGTCTGGCTGGTGGCCGGCGGGATCGCGCTGGTGGTGGCCTTGGTCACGCTGACCGCGATGATGCTGCTGACCCCGCTGATGATCGCTGCCGCCCGCCCGCTGTTCCCATGGGTTTCTTTCGTTGCTGCCGACGCGCTGATCCCTGCTGCGGCAGTGCTTGTTTCCCTGGGGGTCGCAATTGTCGGCGCGCGCAGTGCGGTGCGGCAATTCGGCCCCGAAGCGGTGTTCCGGACATGATGAGATTGCTTGCCCTACCTGCCCTGTTCGCACTGGCTGCCTGCGGTTCCTCGCACGGCCAGACCGTGCCGCAGGCGCCCTCGCCCTACAGCGCCACGGCGGTCGGCCGGATCGACAGTCTGGACGAAGCGCGCCAGCTGGTCGCCGCCGCCGATGGGG
>JAGXTB010000035.1 GCA_018334165.1 Sphingomonadales bacterium
CCGGCGGGCGGCTGGCAGCCGCAGGAAAAGGTCACGCGCGAGGAAGCGCTGGCCGGATATACCGTCAATGCCGCCTATGCCGGGTTCGCCGAAGGCCGATTTGGCCGCCTGGTGGTGGGCGAACGCGCCGACTTCCTGTTCGTTGACCGCGACCCGATGCTGGCCAGCCCGCGCGAACTGGCGGCGACCAAGGTGCTGCAGGTTTACGTCAACGGGCGGCTGGTCTGGGATGCCAAGACCGCGAAGAAGGCGGAATAGGCCCTTCTCCGTTCGTCCCGAGCGAAGTCGAGGGACCGGATTCTCAACCCACCTCCGTTCGTGTCGAGCGAAGTCGAGACACTGCGTGCGGCATCTCGACTTCGCTCGATGCGAACGGGGGTTATGGATTTGGGCGGTCCCTCGACTTCGCTCGGGACGAACGGGATTTGGAAACGATCAGTCGGGCGCCGCGGCCAGTTCAATCCCCGCCGCCCTAGCCGCCTTGTGCTCACCAAACCACATGATCAGCAGGCTGCCTTCGAACAGCAGCCACATCGGCACCAGCAGCAACAGCTGCGAGACCACGTCGGGCGGGGTGACAATCGCCGCGATAACTGCGATTCCCACGATCACATAGCGGCGAGCGCCCTTCAGCTGCTGCCGGCTGACGATCCCGGCACTGTTGAGCAGCAGCAGCAAGACCGGCAGCAGAAAGCAGAACCCGAAGGCCAGAATGAACTGCATCACCATGCCTAGATAGCTTTCAGAATCTGTATAGGCTTCGATCGAAAGACCGCCGGCATTGCCCTGAAAGCCCAGGAACCAGTGGAACGCCACCGGCATGACCAGGTAATAGGCCAAGGCTCCCCCGCCGATAAACAGGAACGGGGTGAGCAGCAGGAACGGCAGGAAAGCCTTCTTTTCCTTGGCGTAGAGCCCGGGGGCGATAAAGGCCCACAGCTGGTTGGCAATCACCGGAAAGCTGAAGAAAAAGGCTGCGAACAGCGCCACTTTCAGCTCGACGAAGAACTGGCCGTAGAGCTTGGTGAAGATCAGCCGGCTCTGCCCGGCTTCCAGCAGCGGCTGGACCAGAAAGGCCAGGATCGGCTTGGCGAAATAGAGGCACACCGCGAAAGCCACCACCAGCGCCCCGATCGCGCGGATCAGCCGGGTGCGCAGTTCGACCAGATGGTCGAGCAGCGGGGCCTGGCTCTCGTCGATGTCGGAAACGTTGAAGACCATCAGGCAGCTGCCTTGGGCTTGCGCGGCTTGCGCCCGGGGGGTGGTTTTGCGGCCGCTTTGGCAGGAGGCTCAGGATCGGCGGCGGGGGCATCCTCAACGAGCCCCATGTCGGCGGGCGGGTGCTCGGCCATGATCGCCTCGTTCTGCTCGCGCCACTTCTGCTCCATTTCCTCCAGCTCCGCCTCGCGGATCATGCTCTCGATGCCTGAGCGGAAATGGCCGGAAACCCGGCGGACCTTGCCGATCCACTGCCCCGCCGTGCGCAGCGCGCGCGGCAGTTCCTTGGGCCCGATCACCACGATCGCAATGATCGCGGTGAGCAGCATTTCATCCCAGCCGATATCGAACATGGCGCCCCTTCGCGCTGACGGCGCGTTACTGCGGCTTGTTCTGGCTGGAATCGACGATCTCTTCGCCGTTCAGCGTGGCCTTGCCGGCCGGCGGCGGAATCTGGCTGGCAGGTTCCTTGGGCTCAACTTCGGAGGCTTCGTTCATGCCTTGCTTGAAGCTTTTCAGGCCCTTGCCGAATTCGCCCATGATATCCGCAACCCGGCCGCGGCCGAACAGCACCAGCACGATCACCAGCACCACTACCCAGTGCCAGACAGACCCGAAACCCATTGTCGTTACTCCTGATACGGGCGGCTGGCCCAAGGCCTGCCGCTGGGGAACCAGCCCCTCGTTGTGTCATGTAGGCCATTTGCCGCGAAGATGCGAGTCAGTCGGTCGATTCCTGCTCGGCCGGTTCGGTCTCACCCACATCTGGCACGTCCATCGCCGCTGCCAATGCGTCCTCCACCGGGTCGAGCAAGCCGGCGGCGCGCAATTCGTCGATCCCCGGCAGGTCCTTGCGACTTTCGAGACCGAAGTGCGACAGGAAATCGGGCGTGGTGGCATAGATCACCGGGCGCCCCGGCACTTCGCGGCGGCCCACGATCCGCACCCAGCCGGCCTCCATCAGCACGTCGAGCGTGCCCTTGGCGGTCTGCACTCCGCGGATCGCCTCGATCTCGGCGCGGCTGACCGGCTCGTGATAGGCGACGATCGCCAGCACTTCGGTTGCCGCGCGCGAGAGGCGGCGCGTTTCCTCGCGCTCGCGCCGCAGCAGGTGGGCCAGATCGGGCGCGGTCTGGAAATGCCAGCGTTTGCCGCGTTCGACCAGTTGCACGCCGCGTGTCCGGTATTGCTCGGCCAGTTCGGCCAGCGCGTCCTTCACGTTGGCACCGCCCAGGTGCGTGGAAATCGCCTCGGCGCTCATCGGCTCTTCGGCGGCGAACAGCGTCGCCTCGACCGCGCGGACCAGGTCGTCAGGCCGGGTCATGCCTTGATCCCCCGGAGCTTCAGCGGGCCGAACACGTGCTCCTGCGCTATCTCGGCCTTGCCCAGCCGCGCCAGTTCGAGCGCGGCAACGAAGCTGGAGGCCAGCGCCGAGCGCTTCAGCTTGGGATCGGCGTGCGGCGGCAGGAAATCGCGCAGGTCCATCCAGTCGATGTTGACCCCCAGCATCGCCGAGACGCGGCTGAGCGCCGAATCGAGCGTCATCACCATCCGGTCGCGGACCATGTGCACCACCGGCACGGTGCGCGCCTTGACCTGGCCGTAAGCCTGGACCAGCGCGAACCAGTCACACTGCCACAAGTTCTTGCGGTCGATCCGCAGCCCTTCGGGCGCGCCGCGCTGAAACACATCACGGCCCAGCCGATCGCGCCCCATCAGCCGCGCCGCCGCATCGCGCATCGCCGCCAGCCGCTGGAGCCTGAGTTGCAAGCGCAGCGCCAGCTCCTCTGGCGAAGGATCGGGCTGCTCCTCGCGCGGCAGCAGCAGCGCGCTCTTCAGGTACGCCAGCCAGGCCGCCATCACCAGATAGTCCGCCGCCAGCTCCAGCCGCAGCGCCTCGGCCTGTTCGATATAGGTCAGGTACTGATCGACCAGCTCGAGGATCGAAATCCGCCGCAGATCGACCTTCTGCCGCCGCGCCAGATCGAGCAGCAGGTCGAGCGGGCCTTCCCAGCCATCCAGCTCAAGGTAGAGCGCCTGGTCCTCGGTCGCGGCGCTGGCCACGCCTTGCCATTCGTCCTCGCTGAACGAGACGGCGGGGCTGTCGATCAGGCCGTCCTCGTTCATGGGTTAGCCCCCAGCACATCAACACAAACTCCGTTCGTCCCGAGCGAAGTCGAGGGACCGCGAACGCACACCAACCTCCGTTCGTATCGAGCGAAGTCGAGACACCCGGGCGCGGCATCTCGACTTCGGCCATTGGGCCGAAGTTTATCCTGAGCGCGGCTGCTAAGCCGCAAGCCGAAGGGCTCGATGCGAACGGGTGTTGGGAAATGCGATTCCTCGACTTCGCTCGGGACGAACGGACTAAGAGAGGTCCGCTTCATGCCGCCAACAACCCCAGCAGCTCGTCGCGCTTGGCCAGCAGGGCAGCCTGCTCGCCAATCTCGCCAGCCATGCCCATCCCGGCCAGCGCGCGGTCAAGCCGGGCCTTGGTCTCCGCGCCCATCGTCGGCAGGCGCTCGGCGATGCCCACCATGTCGTCCATCTTGCCCCAGCAGTTGAGCGCAATGTCGCAGCCCGCCGCAACCGAGCGTTCGGCGCGTTCGGGCACGGTGCCGCTGAGCGCTTCCATATCAAGGTCGTCGGTCATCAGCAGGCCATCGAAGCCGATGCGTTTGCGAATGATCTCCTTGATGATGAAGGGCGATTGGGTCGCGGGATTGTCCTTGTCCCAGGCGGTGAACAGCAAGTGCCCGGTCATCCCGGTCAGCGCCCCATTCAGCGCCTTGAACGGGGCCAGGTCCCAATCGAGCTCCGCCTCGCTGGCATCGACCGTCGGCATGGCCTTGTGCGTATCGCAGTGGGTGCGGCCGTGGCCGGGCATGTGCTTGATCGTGCCGACCACCCCGGCGCGCGCCAGCCCATCGAGCACCGCGCGGCCCATCGCCGCGACGCGCAGCGGTTCGTGGCCATAGGCGCGGTCGCCGATCACATCGTGCGCACCCTGCTGCCTGACATCGAGCACCGGCGCATGGGTGCAGCTGATCCCGACTTCAGCCAGATCAAGCCCCAGCGCCTGGGCATTGGCCCGCGCCGCCTCGATCGCGCTGGCCGGGGCCAGGTCATAGAGCTGGTCAAACGCCCCGCCCGCCGGATAGGCTGGCCAGAGCGGCGGCTTCATCCGCTGGACCCGCCCGCCTTCCTGGTCGATCGTGATCAGC
>JAGXTB010000036.1 GCA_018334165.1 Sphingomonadales bacterium
CTCCTCCTCCTCCGCCACCCCCTCCGCCTCCGCCACCACCGCCTCCGAGGATCGAGCGGAGCGTGGACATCAACCCGGCTCCCGGCGTGAACGACGACAAATAGGCACCCGCGCGCGGGGCTTTCCTCCCCCGCGCGCGCAGCCTATGCTGCCGCGCAGTGAAGCGAGGAGACCTGCCATGAACAACTTGCGCAGCCCACTTGCCGCGGCGCTGGGCGCGGTGCTGACCCTGGCCCTGACCGCAACTCCCGCCCAGGCCAGGCCCAAGACAAAGCCAAAGCCGGTCGCCGCCGCGCCAGTTGCGTCAACTGCCCCCACCGAAACCCCCGAACAACAACGCGGCCGGATCAACGCCGAGCAGGCCGCTGCCGCCCAGGCCCAGCTCAAGGCCAATGCCGACGCCCAGGCCGCCTACGAACAGGCCCTCAAAGACCGCGAAGCCAAGATCGCCGCCGACAAGGCCGCCTACGATGCGGCGATGGCCAAGTGGAAAGCCGACAGCGAAGCCTGCCAGGCGGGGGACAAAGCGAGGTGCGCCAAGCCGGAATAGGCTGAAGCGCCAGTCAGGCTGACAAGGCCGCCCGTCTGCAGAGACGGGCGGCCTTTTTGCGTGCGTGGGAGGCATGATGGGGATCACGGACGGCGATGTTCGGCTTTGGCAAGCTCCTCTCAAACAGGAGGAAAACATGGCCGACTTGGACATTGAACTCACGCTAACAGGCAACATTGAGGCACGGAAAGTTGCGATCGATCACCAGACGATCAGCTTTGCGGGCGATGGAAAAGGCAGCATCGATGTCGATGGCACAATGGGCGATGAATCCAATCACTCGCTGGTCGCGACCATCAAGGGCGACGTTGATGCCTCGATGGCCATCAAGATTACCTGCGGCGGGATCGAGATCAAGGGTCCGAAAACTTTGAAGATCCCGGAATCTACGGCCCCCTATGCGACAACTGACATGGTGATCAAACTCAAGCCCAAGGGAGGTGCGTGATGCGTGCTCGCAACTTTGTTCTTTCGACCGTCCCGACTTTGGCTTTGTTGGTCGCTAGTGGGGCAGTTCAGGCGCAATCCATCTCCACGGCAAGCATCGACGCAGGGGCCCCGAACGGCGACACTGCGCAGGCCAATCCGGTCAAGTTCGAACTCTTGGCAGGTGCCGACAAAAAGGAAGCTTCGGTCAAAATTCGCCTGTTCGATTCGCTTTCCAACGACCTCAAGAAGGGAGGTTCGTCGTTCGATCAATCCAGGCAGCTTACGGTTACTCTTTCGACCCCTTGGGACGGAGAGAATGACGCCGTACCTGCAAGCCTGGACAAGCTGGCAAGCGGAACCAAGATCAAGTTCGAGTTTGCCTTCTTTGGGATGGAAACGCGCAACAGCACGACCCCGCGACAGAATGAAATCTCTCAGAAAGCGCGGCGAATCTGCATCAGCAAAGCCAACGAAGGCTACGCGCAGAGGCTAAGCGCGCTGGGTCAATCGCCCATTCAAGAATCCATCACAGCGGTGAACAAGACGCACGCTGAAACAATCAGTAACTGCGAAACGGACGATTCAAATTCGGTGATCACCGCCTTCTCCAAGGACGACTTGCCCGCATACACTCGCGAGAATCTCATCGAAGCTGGCATCGGATTTTCGCTCGATGCTTCAATCGGACACAACAAATTTGAGTACATTGATCCGACAAACCTGACGAAACAGAGCGTATCGAAAGCGAGCTGGAGTGCAGGTGCAAGCGTCAGAAAGTACTTCGCCTCCGCACCAGTCATGGTTTCGTTGAGTGCTGACTATCAGAGCGGCTACAAGGAAGGCGACAAGACCATTTTCTGCCCAGCCGCTGTCGGTCCTGCGCCGGTGGTCTGTATTCAGGGAAATGCGGGCCCTCCTGTTCACCAAGAGGGTGCGATCGTCCGCTTCAATTTGCGCAGCAGGCTGCTGCAGAAAAACGGCAAATCGCTTTTGGCGGTGTCACCTTTGGTCTCGTACGACACTTCGGAAGACGTGTGGGGGGCTGAGTTGCCAATCTACTTCATTCCAGGAAAGGATGACAGCCTGACGGGCGGGATCAAGGTGGGCTACCGATCCGACAAGAAAGATGTGACCTTCGGGCTTTTCATCGGGGCAGCCTTTGGGATGTAGGATTTCCCACCCGACCAACCGCCAACACCCCTCGGCGAACGGCATTGACTTCCCATCCCCCCGGCGCGCAAGGCACGATGTGTCTTGCGCGCCGGGGCGGACGGCCTTTGCGGTGCTGAATTCCAAGGGGAGTTTGCCTGATGAAGAGCCGTTTTCTGCTTGCCGGAGCCGCGTTTGCGCTGCTGGCTGCGCCGTTTGCCCACAGCCAGCTGGTTGCCGCTGCCGATACCTCCGTGGCCAGCAAAGCCACGATCGGGGCCTGGGGGATCGATCTTGCCGGCGGTGACGGCAGCGTCAAGCCGGGTGACGATTTTTATCGCTTCGCTTCGGGCAAGTGGGACGATGCCACCGAGATTCCGGCTGACCGGGCTTCGGTAGGATCGTTCAACGAACTGCGCGAACGCTCGACAGTGCAGGTCAAGGACCTGATCATGGCCGCGCCGGCGGGCAGCAAGTATGGCGCGATGTATGCCAGCTTCATGAACGAGGATCAGGCCGAAAAGATCGGCCTGGCTCCGCTGATGAAGGACCTGGCCGTGGTCCGCGCGATTCGGAACAAGTCGGCATTTGCCCGCCACATGGGCGGCACCGACGGGGTCTTTGGGATCTCGCTGTTTGGCGCTTTTGTGGCTGCGGACACTACGGACCCGACCATGAATGGGCTGTTCCTGGGCCAGGGCGGGATCGGGCTGCCCGAGCGCGAGTACTATTTCGCCGACCAGTTCAAGAGCCAGCGCGAGGCCTACCGCGCCTATATGGAACGCACGTTCAAGGCGCTGGGCAATCCCGACCCCAAGGCCGCCGCCGACGCGGTGTTCAACTTTGAGAGCAACCTGGCTTACAAGAGCTGGAAAGCGGCTGATCGCCGCGATGTGGACAAGACCAACAACCCGATGAGCTCGGCGGAACTGGCCAAGTATGCGCCCGGCGTCGATTGGGCCGCGCTCCACGCCGGGTGGAAGATCCCCATGCAAAAGCGGATCGTGGTGCGCGAAAAGACCGCGATCAAGGCCCACGCCACGCTGTTCGCCGAAACCTCGCTGGAAACGCTCAAGCTGTGGCAGCTCTTCCATATCGCCGACCAAGCCGCGCCGTACCTGACCAAGGCGATGGTCGACAGCCGCTTCGAATATGCCAAGAACCTGTCGGGCGTGCAGACGCAGCGCCCCCGCTGGAAGCGCGGCACCGATCTGGTCGATAGCACGCTGGGCGAACTGGTTGGCAAGGACTATGTCGCCAAGCATTTCCCCGAAAGCTCCAAGGCCAAGATGGAGGCACTGGTCGCCAACCTGAAAGTGGCGATGGCCGGGCGGATCAAGGGCAATGCCTGGATGAGCCCGACCACCAAAACCGCCGCGCTGGACAAGCTGGAGCGGATGGAAGTGATGGTCGGCTATCCCTACAAGTTCCGCAATTATGACGCGCTGAAGGTCGATCCCAAGGATCTCTATGGCAACGTCGTGCGCGCCGGGAAGTTCAACGCCGATTATGAGCGCAGCCAGCTGGGCAAGAAAGTCGATCGCAAGCTGTGGGGGATGAACCCGCAGACCGTGAACGCCTATAACGGCTTCACCGAAAACAAGATCGTCTTCCCGGCCGGGATCCTGCAGGCGCCGTACTTCGATCCCAATGCTGACGATGCCGTGAATTATGGCGCGATCGGCGGGGTGATCGGGCACGAGATCACCCACGGCTTCGACGATCAGGGCCGCAAGGTCGATGCCACTGGTGCAGTGCGCGATTGGTGGGCCCCCGAAGACGCCAAGCGGTTTGAGGAACAGGCCAAGATCTTTGGCGATCAGTACGCCAAGTACGAGGTTGCGCCGGGCGCATTCATCAACCCCAAGTTGTCGATGGGTGAGAACATTGCCGATTTGGGCGGGCTTTCGGTGGCCCACGAAGCCTATCTGAACTCGCTGGGCGGCAAGGCTGCGCCGGTGATCGACGGGCTGACCGGCGACCAGCGCTTCTTCCTCGCCTGGGCGCAGGTCTGGCGGACCAAGATGCGCGAGGCTGCGCTGCGCAGCCAGGTCAACACCGGGCCGCACAGCCCGGGGATGTACCGGGCCTTCGCTCCGCTGCGCAACATCGACGGCTGGTATCAGGCCTTCAACGTCCAGCCCGGCCAGAAGCTCTACATCGCGCCTGAAGCGCGCGCACGGATCTGGTAAGGACTATTCAGCCAAGACTCAGGGGGCAGCGGCAACGCTGCCCCCGATTGCATTTAAGGAACATCGCAATGCGCAAGATCACTCTCGTTTCGCTCACCGCGCTGGCCCTGGCCGGCTGCGCCGCCGCGGTCGGCTCAAGCGACCAGGCCCCCATAGCCGAAGCCACTCCGCTCGCTCCGCCGGTCTATGCGCCGGTCATCCCCAAGGGCACCGGGATCTTCGCCGAACGCTCAACCCTGCCGTTCCACGCCCCCGATTTCAGCAAGATCAAGGACAGCGATTTCCTCCCCGCGATCGAACAGGGCATAGCGATCAAGCTGGCGGAGATGGAGGCAATCGCGGGCGACCCCGCGCTGCCGACGTTCGAGAATACGCTTGTCGCGATGGAACAGGCCGGGCAGATGCTGACCCGCACGACCTATGTCTTCAGCGCGCTGACGGCGGCCAATACCAACGATACGCTGGACGCGATCGACAAGGAAACATCCCCCAAACTGACCGCGCTGGACGATACGATCTACCTCAACGACAAGCTGTTCGCCCGCGTGAAGTACCTTTACGAGCGCAAGGACCAGCTGGGCCTTCGCGCCGACCAGCAGCGGCTGCTGCAAGTCACTTATGACCGCTTCGTCAAGAACGGCGCGACGCTGACCGGCGATGCCAAGGAACAGCTCAAGACGATCAACGGGCGGATTTCCACCCTGCAGACCGAATACGGCCAGAAGCTGACCGCCGCGACCAAGGACGCGGCGCTGATCATTTCCGACAAGCGCAAGCTGGCCGGGCTTTCCGCCAGTGACATCGCTGGCGCGGCCAAGGCCGCCGAAGACCGCGGGCTCAAGGGCAAATGGGTGCTGGTGCTGCAGAACACCACCCAGCAGCCTTTGCTGGCTTCGCTGAAAGACCGCGCGACCCGCAAGGCGCTGTTTGAAGCGAGCTGGAACCGCGCCCAGCGCGGCAATGCGCACGATACCCGCGCCTTGATCGCCGAACTGGCGCAGCTGCGCGCCGAAAAGGCCAAGCTGCTGGGCTTCCCTGATTTCGCCACGTTCACCATGTCGGACCAGATGGCCAAGAACCCCACCACTGCGATTGCCATGATGCAGCAGATGGTCCCGGCGCTGGCCGCGCAGGAACGCAAGGAAGCAGGAGAGCTCAACGCGCTGATCAAACGCAGCGGCGGCAAGTTCACCGTCCAGCCGTGGGACTGGACCTTCTATTCCGAGCGCCTGCGCAAGGAAAAGTACGCGTTCGACGAAAGCGAGACCAAGCCCTATTTCGAGATCACCAATGTGCTGGAAAACGGCGTGTTCTATGCCGCCAACCAGCTCTATGGCCTCACCTTCAAGAAGCGCAGCGATATCCCCGTCTATCACCCGGACGTCACCGTCTACACCGTCTATGACAAGGACGGCAGCGAGCTGGCGCTGTTCTATTTCGACCCGTGGAAGCGCGACAACAAGCAGGGCGGCGCCTGGATGTCGAACTTCGTCGATCAGTCGCACCTGTTCGGGACCAAGCCGGTGGTGTTCAACGTCCAGAACTCGCCCAAGCCGGCCCCCGGCCAGCCCGCGCTGGTCAGCTTCAGCGATGCCGAAACGATGTTCCACGAATTCGGCCATGCGCTGCACGGGATGCTGTCAGACCAGACCTATCCCTCGCTCTCGGGCGCCAACACCGCACGCGATTTCGTCGAGTTCCCCAGCCAGTTCAATGAGTACTGGATGACCGAGCCGCGCGTCTTCGCCAATTTCGCCAAGCACTACCAGACCGGCGCGCCGATGCCCGCCGCCTTGGTCGCCAAGGTTCAGGCCGCGGCCAAGTATGGCCAGGGCTTTGCGCTGGGCGAAGTGATCACCGCGGCGATGCTCGACCAGAAATGGCATGCTGTGGGTGCGGCTGCGGGCAAGCAGGACGTCGATGCGTTCGAAGGCCAGGCGCTCAGCCAGCTGGGGCTGGAAACCACCTTGGTCCCGCCGCGTTATCGCACCAGCTATTTCCGCCACATCTGGGGCGGCGGCTATTCGGCCGGCTACTATGCCTATGTCTGGACCGAGATGCTGCAGCACGATGCCTACCAGTGGTTCGTCGACAACGGCGGCATGACCCGCGCCAACGGCCAGCGGTTCCGCGACATGGTGCTCAGCCGCGGCAGCTCGATCGACTATCCGGATATGTACCGCGCTTTTGCGGGCCGCGATCCCAGCATCGAACCGATGCTGAAAGCGCGCGGGTTGAAGTAACGACCTAAGATCCTCTCCATTTTTCGCGAAGGCGACAAATGGGGAGGTGGATCGTCCGCAAGGACGAGACGGAGGGGCTTTGGACGCCAGCGTAGAAGCCCCTCCGTCAGCTGCCTTCGGCGTCTGCCACCTCCCCAGATGTGCTTCGCAAATCTGGAGAGGATCTAGACAACCAGCGCCCGCGCCCCGACCTCACCCAGCCAGCGCGCGCTGACTCCCCAGACCTTGGCGATCACCGCCTCGCTCAGCGCCTCAGTCGGCGCGCCATCGGCGACCACGCGGCCCTGTTGCAGCACCACCACCCGGTCCGTGCGGTTCATCGCCTGGGCCAGGTCGTGCAGCACCAGCACCACCCCCAGCCCCTGCCCGGCCAATGCACGGAAGTGATCGAGCAGCGCGATCTGGTGCGCCAGGTCAAGGTTGGCGAGCGGTTCGTCGGCCAGCAGCCAGCACGGTTCCCCTGCTAGCACCCGCGCCAGCATCGCCCGCGCGCGCTCGCCGCCGGAGAGCTTGGATAGCGGACGGTGGCGCAAATCTTCCAGCTGCATTGCGCCGAGCGCCCGGTCGATCGCCGCGCGGTCGGCCTCGGCACCCAGCTTCCACGGCAGGCGGCCAAGCCCGGCCAGCGTTTCGACCGAAATGTCCCAGGCCAGCTCCGCCTGCTGCGGCAAGTAGCCCACTCGCCGCGCGCGGTCATCGAGCGCGAGGCTGGCCATCAGCTCCCCATCAAGCCGCACTTCGCCGCTGGCCAAGGGGACCAGCCCCGCCAGGCTGGTCAGCAAGCTCGACTTGCCCGCGCCATTGGGACCGCAGATTGCGGTGACTTCGTTTTGGTTGAGGGTGATCGAAACGCCGCCAAGCCGCCCAGGCAACTCAATAGAATTGCAAACCAAAGTCCCGTTCGCATCGAGCGAAGTCGAGATGCCACGCGCTGTGTCTCGACTTCGCTCGACACGAACGGATGTGGGTGCGGGAATGCTCATGCCAGGTCCTTCCGCATCCGCAGCAGCAGCGCCAGAAAGAACGGCGCGCCCAGCAGCGAGAGGGCAATGCCCAGCCGCAGCTCGCTTTGCAGCGGCAGCACCCGGCAGAGCATGTCCGCCACCAGCAGCAGCAAGGCCCCGGCCAGCGCAGAGGGCAGGATCAGCTGCGAAGGCCGCCCATCGGTAGTGCGGCGCAGCAGGTGCGGCACGATCAGCCCGACAAAGCCGATGATCCCCGCCGCCGCCACGCCCGCACCAACGGTCAGCCCGACCCCGGCGATCATCAGCCATTGCAGGGTCCGCGGATCGACACCGAGCGAACGCGCCGCCGCTTCGCCAAGGGTCAGCGCATCGAGCGAACGCCCGGCCCGCAGCAGCAGCGCTATTCCCACCAGCGTCAGCGGCGCGGCGAACCACACCTCGCGCCAGGACCGATCCGCCAGCGCGCCCATCAGCCAGGTGACGATCTCGCTCATCGCAAAGGGCGTGGGCGAAAGGCTGATCGCCAGGCTCATCAAGGCCCCCGCCAGGCTGGCGATGATCATCCCCGCCAAGGTAAACAGCAGCGCCGATCCGGTCCGCCCGGCGATCAGCCCCAGCAAGGCCATCGCCCCGCCCGCGCCAAGCAGCGCGAACAGCGGCAGCACCCAGGGGGTTCCGGCCAGCCCGGTCCAGAAGCTCAGCACCGCGCCCAGCGCTGCGCCGGGAGCGATCCCGAACAGCCCCGGATCGGCCAGCGGATTGCGCAGATACCCCTGCATCGCCGCGCCTGCTGCGCCAAGCCCAGCGCCCAGCACCAAGGCCAGGACGGCGCGCGGCATACGCAGTTCGGTCAGGATTATCAGCGCGTTGGGAACCGGCTGCGCGAAAGGATCGAGCCAGACCCGGCCCGCCAGCAGCGACAGCGGAGCCGCGATCAGCAGGCCGAGGAGTAGGAGAGGAATGGGGCGGGTCATAGCTTGCGCCTCACTTCCGCCAACCTTGCCACGGTGCGCGGGATAGTCGGCCCGCCGCACCACAGCAGCAGTGGATCGAGCCGCTCGCGCCGGGTCGCTTTCAGCGCCGCCAATGCCGGGTGGTGCAGCAACCGGTCTTCTTCCGAATGCAAGTCCCCCGCCGCCAGGATCACCCGCGGCGGGGCGATCAGCATCTCTTCCAGCGGCAGCATATCGGCCTGGCGCAGCCCGCGCATGGCGGCGGCGTTGACGAAGCCGGTGCGGGTCAACAGGTCGGTGATCATGGTCCCCTGCCCCGGCACAATCCCGCCCGATTGCCAGACCACTGCCGCGATCGGCGGGCCATCGACGCGCGCGGCAGCCAAAGAAGCCCGAATCCGGCGGACCAAGGCCTCGCCGCGCTCGGGATGCCCGGCGATCCGGGCGAGCGTGCGGACTTGTGCGATGCTTTCTTCAACCGAGGCCGCCAGCCCAAAGGCCTCGAACCGGAAACCCATCCGGTCAAACGCGGCCTTGGTGCTGGGCGCAGTGAAAGTGCTGCCCACCACTATGTCGGGCTTTAACGCCGCCACTTCCTCCACCGTCCCGCTGACCGCGCGCATTTTCCGTGCCTGAGCAAGGTCCATCGAACTGGAAGCCGGGTCCTGGCTGTAGCTGGAGATCGCCAGCAATTGCGCCGGGTCGGCAACTTCGGCCAGGATCGCGTCGGTGCAGGGGTTGAGGCTGACCAGCGTGGGGCCGGTGGTGGCGGGTGTGGCGGCAGGGGCGCAGGCGGCGAGGAGGAGGGGGAGGAGGAGAGTTATCCTCCTCGAGCTTGCTCGGGGAGGTGGCAGCGCGCAGCGCTGA
>JAGXTB010000037.1 GCA_018334165.1 Sphingomonadales bacterium
CCTCCACCATCCTGCGGATGGTCCCCCTCCCCGTTTCGGGGAGGATTGGCGCACGGCCTGGACCATCGCCCGGCGCGACCTGTCGGCCCGGTTCCGGGGCCTGCGGCTGCTGCTAGTCTGCCTGTTCCTGGGGGTCGGTGCGCTATCGGCAATCGGCACCCTGACCGGCGCGATCGGCAAGGAACTGTCGAGCCGCGGCCGCGCCATTCTGGGCGGCGATATCGAAGTCGCTGTCTGGCAACGTTCTGCTACCGCGCAAGAGCAAGCGGCCTTTGCCCGCGAAGGCAAGCTTTCTGGCGGATACCGGATGCAAGCCATGGCCCGCGCCGGAGAACTGGCCGCGCCGATTGAGCTCAAGGCCGTGGACACTGCCTGGCCGCTGGTGGGCGAACTGAAACTGAAAGACGGCCGCAAGGCCGGTGCCCCTCCCGCCGGGCAGGCCTGGATCGCCCAAGGCGCGGCCGACCGGCTGGGGATCGGCTTGGGCCAGCCATTTGCCGTGGGATCGCTGACCCTGACCGTGGGCGGGATCATCGCCGACGAGCCGGACCGACTGGGCGAAGGCTTTGCGCTGGGCCCGGTGGTGCTGGTGGCAGAGGACGTCCCCGCCCGCGCCGGGCTGACCGCGCCTGGAGCCATGTACCGCGCCAAATACCGCATCGCGCTGCCCCCCGGCAAAGACCCCGATGCCGTGGCCAAGCAGCTGAAGGCCAGCTTCCCCTCGTCCGGCCTCGAAGCCCGCACCCGTGACCGTGCTGCGCCAGGAGCCGAACGGTTCGTAACCCGGATGGGCGATTTCCTGATCCTGGTCGGCCTCGCCGCACTGGTGATCGCCGGGATCGGGATCGGCGGCGGGGTGTCTTCTTACCTAGAGGCGCGGCGCACCAGTATCGCGACCTTGAAAGTGCTGGGCGCGACCAGCGGCGATATTGCGCAGATCTACTTGCTGCAGATCGCGATTGCGGCATTGGTCGGCTCCGGTCTGGGTCTGGCCGCTGGCGTGCTGGTTACGCCCTTGCTGGCGACGGCGCTAGGCGCCCTGCTGCCGGTGGCGAGCGGCTTTACATTCGATGCCTGGGCGCTGGTCCGCGCCGCTCTGTTTGGCCTGCTGGTCGCGCTGGTCTTTGCAGCGCCGCCGCTGCTCGCCGCGCGGCGCTTTCCGGCGATGGCGCTGTTCCGAGCACGGGTCACCCCGCTGGTGCGAAACTGGCGCGATGCCGCGCTGCCGGTGGGGCTGGGCATTGCCGGGATCGCCGCGCTGGCGCTGATCGGCAGCCGCCAGCCCATGATGGTGGCCGGGTTCCTCGGCGGAGCCGCCACGATCCTGCTGCTGCTGGGCGCGCTCGGCTGGGCGATCCGCACGCTGGCCGCACGCTTGCCTCGCCCCAAGCGCCCGCTGCTGCGGATCGCGCTCGCCAACCTGCACCGCCCCGGCGCGCAGACCGGCGCGCTGGTGACCGCACTTGGCTTTGGCCTCGCTGCTTTCGTGCTGCTCGCCGCGATCCAGACCAGCCTCGATGCCAATATCCAGGCCCGCGTGCCGCAGCGCGCGCCGGACTATTTCGTGCTCGACGTGCCGCGTGAGCGGGCGGACGATTTCGTCAAGGCGGTCAAGGCAGAGGTGGGTGGCGCTCAGGTTCGCACCGTGCCGACCATGCGCGGCGCGATCCTGGCCTATGGCCCGCAGGACCAGATGATCCGCGTTTCATCGCTCAAGGCGATCCCCGACGAAGCCTGGCCACTGCGCGGCGAACGCGGGCTGACCTATTCCGAGGACATTCCCGAAGGCAATGTCATCACAAAAGGCCAGTGGTGGCCCAGGAACTACGCCGGAGAGCCATTGGTCTCGATCGACGAGCGGCTGTCCGAAGTGCTTGGCCTCAAGCTGGGCGACAAGCTGACGATCGGCCTGCTGGGGGTCGAACGCACCGCCCGCATCGCCTCGTTCCGGCGGATCGACTGGGACTCGATGGGTTTCAACTATGTCCTGGTGTTCAGCCCCAACGCGATTTCCGACGCCCCGCACAATTTCGCCGCGACGGTCGATCTGCCCAAGGGCGCCGAGCGCGGCACCTTGCTACGCGCGCTGGTGCGCGATTTCCCGACCACATCGGTGATCGAGGTTGGCGGCGTCCTGACCCAGGCGCGCGACTTGCTGCGCCAGGTCAGCACGGCGGTGCTGGCGGCGGCCTCGGTCGCAGTGCTGGCCGGGATCGCCGTGCTGCTTGGCGCAATCGCCGCAGCCCGCGCGGCGCGGCTCTATGACAACGTGATCCTGCGGGTGTTGGGGGCCAGCCGGCGGCAATTGCTGCTGCTGCAAGTCGCGGAATATGCCCTGCTCTCGCTGGTCCTGGCCGGAGTCGCGCTGGCGCTGGGCACCGGAACCGCCTGGCTGGTGGTGGTCAAGCTGTTCGAATTCGACTGGCTGCCCGACTGGACCATGGTGCTGGGCACGCTGGGCCTGGGCCTGGCCCTGGTGATCACCTTTGCGCTGGCAGCCTCGCTCCCCTTGCTGAGAGCGAAACCGGCGCAGGCGCTGCGGGAGCTTTAGGCCTCAACGCGGCGCGAGGTTTAGGCCAAACAAGGCTGCGGCTTTCTAGTGTAAAGAGAAGCAGCACAAGTGGCGGCTTTGTTGGGGTTACCTGCCATGAATCGCGACGATCAATGGTGTGTCACCGCTCAAGGAATGTCGTCCGTTCATATCCGTCTCCAGTACTATCAGCCCCGGAATTTCCGTCGTTCCGCGCAAACGACCATGTTGCTCTAGGTTGGGCCACGCCATCTTGACCAACCGGGTCCCATCGACGCGATAGACACCATAAGGGCTGACGGTCCATACTCGGCCAGATGCATCTAGCGTCGTGTCAAAGAAAGGTTCAGTTGAGAAGTCTAAGCTCTGCTCTTTCTGGCCTACCGCGCGACGGATAGTGCGACCCAAAGCAGTGCCTGCGGTGGACCGCTGAACTAGAATTGTTACTTCGTTGCCGCATATCCGCACCAGCCCACCGTGTTCAAGCATGTGCCTGAGGCCGATGGCAGCAATCACACACGCTGGCCGTGCGGGGTCCGGCACAATTCCGGTCACTGGGTCGCAGTCCGCGTTCAGCGGTCCAGAGCACAACTCTTCATTGTCTCGCCTTTCAATCTTGTCGCTCTGTCCTGAGTTGAGATTGACCCGCCAAGTCCCTCCACCCCACTCTCCAGCATTGAAACCGAGATAGGCATCGTCGGGGGCTCCCAATGGCGAGGCAGCATTGGCAATTATGCTTCCGCCCTGGATCTGCAAGGGGCGTGTGAGCGGCTTTTGATTCCACGTCCGCTGCGCTGGATCGAAGGCATAAACGCTCCTTCGTCCCACCACGATGGGCTGACCTTCTTTGATAAGCAGCGCAACTGGCCGGTCATCCTGCCCAAAGATTCCGGTGCTTATCGGGCGCAATTTGCCGCCCTCGTAGCGGCTCACGATGAACTTCCCCTCCGGCAAGGGATCGCCATATTGGCGATTGTCCGGCAGCGGAGTAATCGAAAGTGTCCAGATTCCAGAAGGATCATGGACAGCCTTCACTACATCTTTGCCTTGGCTTGGGCCAGGCTGCCAATCCGGCATTTTGTATGGAACAATGGTCCCAGCTGCTGTCACGATCAACAATTCGGCGGGTGAGGCAACTGCGCCCATGACGCGATTGACGGCTGAATAGCCGGAAGCCGGAACTTCCTCGTCTTCATGTGAAGCAGCTACATATACATTGATGGCCAGCCCCAACGCAGCACACACCATAAGCAGCGTCGCTATTCGAGCTACGCTACCCGCCCGCTGTGAATTAGCCAGATTGGGATCACCCCAAGCCATTCCCCAAACGGCAAGGATAGCTATGCAGCTTCCGCTAATCGAAAAAATGATTACGTCAGCTTCGGGCCGAAAGAAAAGCACAGCGCCAAAAGTAAGGGCAATTGGCAGGGCGACGAACGCCCACAGTCGTCTTATACGAAGGACCCAAAGCGAGACGGTCGCAATGAGCACGACCACTGCACCGAGGCCTAAGTAGACAGAAACAAGAAGACTTAGGGTGACCGGATCGAGCTCTGGCGCTTGAACCATAGCGCGGAGAACGCCTCCCGACTCGACAAAGGCACTGAGCACGAAGAGCGCGGCCAGACCTGCGACAAGACTAAGTAGCAGTGCCTTGAGTAATCTCAAATGCCTCCTCCCGTTGCCATGAACCTTCTTACCACAGCCGGATTGGAATCTACTTCCTAATTCAACGTCCGCAATGCTGTCGTGTTCAGACAGTCCGCTTCAAGTTTGATGTCACACAAAGCTGCCCCAGCATCGCAAAAGGCCCGCACCGCCACACCCACTCCCGCGTCCGATGGCATCGACAATTTTCCTACATTTGCCGCGCCTGCTATCGAGTTTAGATGCACTACCCCCACCAAGACTGCATCCAGACAACCGCATATGCGCTTGCCCCGATCTCGCGAGGGCAGCCGCAGGGCAATTCCCAAGTCCTTGAATTTGCTTGGAACCAAAACAGACATTTTTTACCCCTGAACAGTGGTCCAAGCGGTCCACGGCCGAACGGAGGCCGCATATCACCAGCCTTGCCCCGGGGCCCCCTTTCCGCTAGGGGCGCGGCCAATGTTGCGGCGCAGCACGTGCCGCCCTTCCCTGACTTTGAAAGAAACACCGATGTCCGCCCCCCTGCCCCTGCGCAATATCGCGATCATTGCGCACGTTGACCACGGCAAGACCACTCTGGTCGATCAGCTGTTCCGCCAGTCCGGCACTTTCCGCGACAACCAGCGCGTGGAAGAGCGCGCGATGGATTCGAACGACCTCGAAAAGGAACGCGGGATCACCATTCTGGCCAAGTGCACCTCGGTCGAATGGGAAGGAACCCGGATCAACATCGTCGATACCCCGGGCCACGCCGACTTCGGCGGCGAGGTGGAGCGGATCCTCTCGATGGTCGATGGCGTGATCCTGCTGGTCGATTCGAGCGAAGGTGCGATGCCGCAGACCAAGTTCGTTACCGGCAAGGCGCTGGCGCTGGGCCTGCGTCCGATCGTGGTGGTCAACAAGGTCGACCGCCCCGACGAGCGCATCCAGGAAGTGCTCGACGAAGTGTTCGACCTGTTCGTCAGCCTCGATGCCACGGATGAACAGTGCGATTTCCCGGTGCTCTACGCCTCGGGCCGCAATGGCTATGCCAACGAAGACCCGAGCCTTCGCGAAGGCACGCTCAAGCCGATGTTCGAAACGATCGTCCGCCACGTGCCGCCGCCGGCCGCCGATGTCGATGGCGATTTCAAGTTCCTCGTCACCCTGCTCGATCGCGACAACTTCCTCGGCCGGATCCTGACCGGCAAGGTCCAGTCGGGCACGGTCAAGGTCAATTCGCCGATCCACGCGCTCGACAACGATGGCAAGCTGGTGGAAACCGGCCGCGCCTCGAAGCTGATGGCCTTCCGCGGCCTTGAGCGTGTGCCGGTCGATGAAGCCCGCGCCGGTGACATCATCTCGATCGCCGGCCTGACCGACGCGACCGTGTCGAACACGATCTGCGACCCTTCGGTCACCGAACCGCTCCACGCCCAGCCGATCGACCCGCCGACGCTGTCGATGCGCTTTGCGGTGAACGACAGCCCGATGGCCGGGCGCGAGGGCAGCAAGGTCACCAGCCGGATGATCCGCGACCGGCTGGAGCGCGAAGCCGAATCGAACGTCGCGATCAAGGTCACCGAAAGCGCCGACAAGGACAGCTTCGAAGTGGCCGGGCGCGGCGAATTGCAGCTGGGCGTGCTGATCGAAACGATGCGCCGCGAGGGCTTTGAACTGGGCATCAGCCGCCCGCGCGTGCTCTACCGCCAGGACGATAGCGGCAACCGCACCGAGCCGTACGAAACCGTGGTGATCGACGTTGACGACGAATATTCGGGCACCGTCATCGACAAGATGGCGCTGCGCAAGGCCGAAATGACCGACATGCGCCCCAGCGGCGGCGGCAAGACCCGGATCACTTTTTCGGCCCCCAGCCGCGGCCTGATCGGCTATCACGGCGAATTCCTGTCCGACACGCGCGGCACCGGGATCATGAACCGGCTGTTCGAAAAGTACGGCCCCTACAAAGGCCGGATCGAAGGCCGGGCGAACGGCGTGCTGATCTCCAACTGTGACGGCGAAGCGGTGGGCTATGCGCTCAACATGCTGGAAGAGCGCGGCAGCCTGTTCGTGCGGCCGCAGGACAAGATCTATGAAGGCATGATTATCGGCGAAAACGCCAAGCCCGACGATCTGGAAGTCAATCCGGCGAAGTCAAAGCAGCTGACCAACTTCCGCTCGACCGGCAAGGACGACGCAATCCGCCTGACCCCGCCCAGGATCATGACGCTGGAACAGGCCATCGCCTATATCGACGACGACGAAATGGTCGAAGTCACGCCGAAGAGCATCCGCCTGCGCAAGGCCCTGCTCTGCCCGCACGAGCGCAAGAAGGCCGGACGCAAGAAGGAACTGGCCTGACAGATCTCCCCTCCCCGCTGGGGAGGGGTTGGGGTGGGGGTTCCACGCCAGCGTTGTACCCCCAATCCCAACCCTTCCCCAACGGGGAAGGGCTTTCGAAGCCCAAATGGGAGTCGGTGTGAATCTGAACGGGGTCTGCACACAGTGCATTGATTCTGTTCAGTTTCGCTGGTCTAGACCACTCATCGACAGACGAGCCGGGGGCAAGCCCAAGGCTCCCTGACCTGCCCGGGCGCAGGGACCTAACACCGAGGGGTCCCTGCGCCCGATTGGCCCCGGGGGCGTTGCAAGCCCCCCTTTCCTACAAGGCCGCCACACCCTATCATGGCCCCAATGCAGACCAGCGACCTCCGCATTGCCCTGTTTTCGGGCAATTACAACATCACCGTCGATGGCGCGAACAAGGCGCTGAACCGGTTGGTGGAGTATCTGCTGCGCCAGGGCGCGCAGGTGCGGGTCTATTCGCCGACGGTTGATAATCCTGAGATGGAGCCGGTGGGCGATCTGGTTTCGCTGCCCTCGCTGCCGATCCCGGGCCGCGCGGAGTATCGGCTGGCCTCGGGCGTGAACCGCCGGGTGCGGCGCGATCTGGCGGCTTTCAATCCCAATGTCGTCCATGTCTCGGCCCCCGATGCCGGGTGCCACCGCGCGGTGACATGGGCGCGGCGGCGCGGCCTGCCGGTGCTCGCTTCGGTCCATACCCGGTTTGAGACCTATTTCCGCTATTACAACATGGCCTGGTTCGAGCCGGTCGCGGTGGCGGTGCTGCGGCGGCTCTATCGCCGCTGCGATGCGCTGGTCGCCCCGTCCGAAAGCTTTGCCCAGGTGCTGCGCGACCAGCGGATGAATTACGATATCGACATCTGGTCGCGCGGAGTCGACCGCGAAATCTTCAACCCCGGGCTGCGCTCGCAGGAATGGCGCCGCAGCCTGGGGATCGGTGATGACGAGGTCGTGATCGGTTTCCACAGCCGGCTGGTGATGGAAAAGGGGCTCGACGTGTTCTCCGACACGATCGACGATTTGCGTCGCAGCGGGGTGAAACACCGCACGCTGATCGTCGGCGATGGCCCGGCGCGCGGCTGGCTTGAGGCGCGGCTGCCCGATGCGGTGTTCGCGGGCTTCATGGGCGGCACCGATCTGGGCATGGCGGTCGCCTCGATGGACGTGCTGTTCTTCCCCTCGACCACCGAGACTTTCGGCAATGTCAGCCTGGAGGCGATGGCTTGCGGGCTGCCGGTGGTGGCAGCGGCGGCGACTGGCAGCCAGAACCTGGTCTTGTCCGGCAAGTCGGGCCGCCTGATCCGGCCCGGCGCGGTCCACCAGTTCGCCGAGGCGCTGCGCCTCTATGTCGAGGATGCCAAGCTGCGCAAAGCCCATGGCAAGGCCGGGGCCAAGCGCGCCGAGGCCTTTTCGTGGGATCAGATCAACCAGGTGGTGGCCGATACCTACCTTCGGCTAATCCGCCAGAAGCAGGCATCGGCCAGGCAGGTTTAGCGCAAGATACCTTTGGCGGTCTCGTTGCGGCAGTACCACCACAGGAACGCGATCACGACCAGCACCGTCACGCCGATCTTGGCATCGAACACCCCGGCGCGGGCCTGGGCTCCGAAGCTGACCAGAGCTCCAAGCAGCGAGACCAGAAATGCCGTGACCGCATGGCGCGAACGCACCAGCATCAAGACCGAACCTAGTGCCGAACCCCAGACCCCCAGCGACCAGCCAATGTGCGCCCACAGCGGCATCGTGGCGACATAGTCGCGCATGGCCGGGGTGGCACCAGCCAGCGCCGTTTCCGGATCGAGCTTGCTGAGCAAGTAAAGGTAAGCGCCAAAAGCGTTCCACAGCAGGCCCAGCCCGGTCACGATCCAGAAGCTCGGCGGCACCTTGGTGCCGTACGTTTCAGTATTCATTCTCCCCCTCCCCTGTTGCCTGAGGAAGGGGAGAGGCTAACACGAGATCGGCACAGGCCCAAACCCGTGCCGGTTCCGTTGGTTAGGGCTACATTCGCTCGATCTTGCGGGCCGCTTCGTCGAGCACGTCGGCGATCTGGTGGAGCGTGTCGCGGTCAAAGCCTTCGGCCATTGCGCGGTTCTTGACCGCCATGAACAGGTTGCCCATCGCCCGCTTGAGCGGCGGGGCGTTGTGCTTCTCGCGCTCTTCGGCCAGCGCCTTGAGCCGCTCGACGATTGCGGCATGTTCTTCGGCCCGGTCGGCCAGTTCGGCGCGGCCGGCTTCGGTCGCTAATAGCTGGCGTCGGACGCTCGCCTTACCGTCGTTCCACTCCTCGATCTTTTCCTCATCGAGCAGCAGGTTGAGCGTGGGATAGATCACGCCCGGGCTGGGGGCATAGTTGCCGCCCGAAAGCTCCTCGATCGCCTTGATCAGCTCATAGCCGTGGCGCGGCGCTTCGGCGACCAGGCCCAGCAGCGTCAGCCGCAATTCGCCCGATCCAAACATCCGCGAACGGCCGCGCGGACCGCGTCCGCCTTTGCCGCCCCAGTCGGAGCCGAAATCGCTGCCGAAGTCAGAGCCCCAGCGGCGGCCCCAGCCGGTCATCATCATGGCCATCGGCCAGGCTGCGCGGCCGCGTGGGCCGCATCCGTGCATTTTCATGTGTAATTATCCTTTCATGATGCGTCTACGATATATCTTATAAAGGAACTGACAAGGCCCCCGTGCAAATTTCGTCTTGGCCGCCTATCGTGGCCGCAATGTCCGACCTGTTCCCCGATGACCTGCCCCCGCCTGCCACCGATGAGCCGCGCGAGGACGCACCGCTCGCCGACCGGCTTCGTCCGCGCGCGCTGAGCGAAGTGATCGGGCAGGAGCACCTGACCGGGCCGGAAGGCGCGATCGGGCGGATGGTTGCGGCGGGCAAGCTCTCCAGCATGATCCTGTGGGGGCCACCCGGCACCGGCAAGACCAGCATCGCGCGGCTCTTGGCCGATGCCGTGGGGATGCGGTTCATTTCGGTAAGCGCGGTCTTTTCGGGCGTTGCCGACCTCAAGAAGGCCTTTGCCGAAGCCGAAACCGCCGCCAAGGCCGGGCAGCGCACCTTGCTGTTCGTGGATGAAATCCACCGCTTCAACCGCGCCCAACAGGACGGCTTCCTGCCCTTCGTCGAAAGGGGCACGGTCACGCTGGTCGGCGCGACGACCGAGAACCCCAGCTTCGCGCTAAACGCCGCCTTGCTCAGCCGCGCGGCGGTGCTGATCCTGCACCGGCTTGATGCGGCGGCGCTGGGCACACTGCTGTCGCGTGCCGAGGAGCTGGCGGGGCCGCTGCCGCTGACCGACGATGCCCGCGAGGCACTTGTGGCCAGTGCCGATGGCGACGGGCGGTTCCTGCTCAACCAGGCCGAAACGCTCTACAACGCGCAAATCCCTGAACCACTCGACCCGGCAGGTCTGGGCAAGTTCCTGCAGCGCCGGGTGGCGGTCTATGACAAGGACCGCGACGGGCACTACAACCTGATCTCGGCGCTGCACAAAGCCTTGCGCGGGTCCGACCCGCAGGCTGCGCTCTATTACATGGCGCGGATGCTCACCGCCGGGGAGGAGCCGCTCTACGTGCTGCGCCGCCTGGTGCGTTTTGCCAGCGAGGACATTGGCCTGGCCGACCCGCAGGCGCTGGTCCAGTGCCTCGCGGCCAAGGATGCCTACCAGTTCCTGGGCAGTCCCGAGGGCGAACTGGCGATCGTCCAGGCCTGCCTCTACCTCGCCACCGCCCCCAAATCGAACGCGGCCTATGTGGCGCAGAAGGAAGCCTGGAGAAGCGCGAAGGAAACCGGCAGCCTTTCCCCGCCCGCAAACATCCTCAACGCGCCGACCAAGCTGATGAAGGACATCGGTTATGGCAAGGACTATGCCTATGACCACGAGGCCGAGGACGGCTTTTCCGGCGCGAACTATTGGCCCGACGAGATGCAGCCCCAAGCCTATTACCGCCCGGTCGAACGCGGGTTTGAGCGCGAGGTGCTGAAACGGCTCGAATGGTGGGACAAGCGGCGCAAGGACCTGCGCGGGGAGGGATAAGTGGGGTTCACCCGAAGCACCGAAGATGTTGGTTCAGATTCGGGCCAACAGGGCATCGAACAACTGATTTCGCATGTCATTGATCACGGCTTTCGATTGCACTCCACGATTGGCCCCGGTCTGCTCGAGAGCGCCTATGAAGACTTCCTTGCCGGGTCGCTCCGCGAAGCGGGAATTGCTGTCGAGCAGCAGGTTTCCGTCCATGCTCGATACGGTAACATTTTGGTAGAGAACGCTTTTCGAATTGACCTTCTTGTTGAACGCCAATTGGTAGTCGAAATCAAATCACTCGAACGCCTCGCACCAGTTCATGGCAAGCAGGTTTTGACCTACTTGCGGCTGATGAACTTGCCGGTGGGCCTGCTGATCAACTTCGGCGCTCCCTTGTTCAAAGAGGGGGTAAGGCGAATCATCGACAGCCGCAGTAACTACGGACGTTCTGGTCCAACCCAGATATCTTAGGTGCTTAGGGTGAACCAACCCCGCTTCCGCCATTTCGCCGCAATCGACTGGTCGGGCGCGGCGGGGGAGCGGCACCGGGGGATTGCTGTGGCGCTGTGCAGCGAGGGTGCGCCCGTTCTGGTCCGTCCCGGCCATCGCTGGTCGCGCTGCGAGGTGCTGGACTGGCTGGTGGAGGAACTGCCCGCCGAAACGCTG
>JAGXTB010000038.1 GCA_018334165.1 Sphingomonadales bacterium
TTTCCTGCCGCATTCCCCCACCGACCCGCCTTTGGCGGCCCACCTCCCCCAGTGGGGGAGGATCTTTTTTGGCCTGAGAGTCCCCAAAGCCACACCACCACATCTAGAGTCCACGCCGCCCGGCAAGACTCCACATCCTGTGCCGGTCCCGTTCCGTTCCGCCCCGCGTTAACCATTTGGTGACCATGAATCCCTAGGATTCCAGCGACATTCCGCTTGACGCGGGACTCCTGAGGACTCACCCTGTGGATAACTTTCGGGGATTTGAAGGCACTATGGGACAGCTTCTGGTTGGAGAGAAGGCGCGGCTGCGCGCCATTAAGGAGGTCGCGCGGCCCGATTTGCCGTTGGGGCAGATCCTCGATGGCGACTGCGTGGAGGCGATGCGGAGGCTGCCGACCGACAGTGTCGACATGATTTTCGCCGATCCGCCCTACAACCTGCAATTGGGCGGCGATCTCTCGCGCCCCGATGGCAGTCATGTCGATGCGGTGACTGATCACTGGGACCAGTTCGACAGCTTTGCCGCCTATGACAAGTTCAGCCGCGAGTGGCTGACCGAGGCGCGCCGTGTGCTGAAACCCAATGGCTCGATCTGGGTGATCGGCTCCTATCACAACATCTTCCGCCTGGGTGCGATGATGCAGGACATGGGGTTCTGGATCCTCAACGACGTGGTCTGGCGCAAGGCCAACCCGATGCCCAATTTCAAGGGCACCCGCTTTACCAACGCTCACGAAACGCTGATCTGGTGCTCAATGGGGGAAAAGGCCAAGTACACCTTCAACTACCGCCTGATGAAGACGCTCAACGACGAATTGCAGATGCGCTCGGACTGGGTCCTGCCGATCTGTTCGGGCCAGGAACGGCTCAAGAAGGGCGGCACCAAGGTCCACCCGACGCAAAAGCCCGAGGCGCTGCTTTACCGGGTGATGCTGGCCACCACCAACAAGGGTGACGTGGTGCTAGACCCGTTTTTCGGCACTGGCACCACCGGCGCGGTCGCCAAGCGGCTGGGCCGTGAATGGATCGGCTGCGAGCGTGAGAGCATTTACCGCGAAGCTGCGCTGGAACGGATCGAGCTGGCGCTGCCGCTCGACGAGTCGGCGCTGACCACCATGCAGAGCCACAAGGCCCCGCCCAAGGTGGCCTTCGGCACGCTGATCGAAACCGGCTGGATCCAGGCCGGGACCGTGCTCTCTGACAAGAAACGCCGGATCAAGGCATTGGTCCGCGCCGATGGCTCGCTGCTGGCGGGCGAAGACAGCGGCTCGATCCACGGCCTTGGCGCGAAGGTCCAGGGCGCGCCCAGCTGCAATGGCTGGACCTACTGGCACATCGAGCATGAGGGTGAGCTGAAGCCGCTTGATGCGGTGCGGAAGCTGTATTTGCTGGCGACTGAGGACTAGCTTTCGCGTTAGTGCTTCCCATGATAGGATGCGATCATGACCGAGAACGTCGAGAACCTGCTGCTTGAGCATCTGAAACGGTCTCAGGCCGAGCAGGCGGCCATGCGCACCGACGTAGCCGAGATTCTGTCGCGCATGGGTCAGATTGAAACAATGATGGCAAGGCTGCTTCGGGAAAGTGCCGACACCTATGGTGAACGTGTGCAAGACAGGCATGCTTTTGATGCTTTGCGCCTAAGGCTTGAACGCATTGAGCGTCGGCTTGAGCTTGAACCCTGATTTTGCACCAAATTGGTCCAGAGCTTCTACCTTCGCCCCATCGCCCTTGCTGACTCGCCCCAAAGCGAGGAAGGAGAGGCGCTGCGCCTCGCGGGCGGGCTGGTCTATGCCAGCCGGTTTGCGCTGATCGAGCGTCAGGACGGCAAGGTCACCGCGCGGACGCGCTATTCGCTGGGCGAACTGCGCGCGGCGCTGCCGGGCTTGCCCGACGCTGTGCAAGAGCAGTTCGACGACCTCCAGCGCACCCATGCCCCGCTGCAATGCGGGGAGCGGACGATCCGGCTCGACCAGCCGCAGGTCATGGGCATCCTCAACGTCACGCCTGACAGTTTTTCCGACGGCGGGCAATTCATGGACGACCCCGAGGTTGCTGGTGCCCATGCCTCGGCCATGCTCGAAGGCGGGGCGGCGCTGATCGACATTGGCGGCGAGAGCACCCGGCCCGGCGCGGCTGCGGTGTGGGAAGGCGATGAGCTCAAGCGCGTGATCCCGCTGGTTGAAAAGCTGGCTGCGGCTGGCGCGGCGATCAGCATCGACACTCGCCGCCCGGGGGTGATGGAAGCGGCGCTCAAGGCCGGCGCGCATGTCATCAACGACGTTTCCGCGCTGCGCCACGATCCGCGCAGCCTGGAATTCGCCGCGCGCAGCGGCGCTCCGGTGGTGCTCATGCACGCGCCGGGTGAGGGCGATGACCTGCATGCCGACGGCAACTACGCCGACGTGGTGCTCGACGTGTTCGACTGGCTCGCCGCGCGGCGCGATGCGGCCTTGGCGGCGGGAATTCCGCGCGAGAAGATCGTGCTCGATCCGGGCATCGGCTTTGGCAAGACGGTGGCGGACAACCTCGCTCTGCTCAACGCGCTGCCGCTGTTCCACGCGCTGGGCCAGCCGCTGCTGCTGGGCGCCAGCCGCAAGCGGATGATCGGCGCGCTTTCAAGCGAAGCTCCCGCGCACCAGCGGCTAGGCGGCAGCGTGGCCCTGGCGATGAAGGGCATGGAGGCGGGGGTGCAACTTCTGCGGGTTCATGATGTGGCTGAAACGGTGCAGGCCGTGCGCGTTTGGCGCGGGCTGAAAGACGCCGCGTTGACCGATTTCAGTCAGTTGGCGAGTTGAACCCAAATCCAACCTCCGTTCGTGTCGAGCGAAGTCGAGACACCGCGGCATCTCGACTTCGCTCGATGCGAACGGCGAAGGGATCAGGTCACGGGCGGGCTAGCCGACACCTTCATCAGTCGCACCGCCGCAAAGGCCAGCACCCCCACCGCCAAAAGCAGCGCGGCCCACAGCGCCATCTTCTTGGGCGCAAAAGGGCCGTCATCGGCTGTCGGGGCGAGCTTGACCACCGGGCTGCCCGCTGGAGCGGCAACTTGCGCTTCGGGCAATTTGGCGGAGAGCGGGGTATCGCCCAGCAGTTCGCCCGGCCCGAAATAGGCCAAGGGCGCGCCTTTGTTGCCGACGGCCAGAGTATAGGGCGGCTTGCCGTTGAAGGCGGCAATCAGCACGACGGGTTCGTACTGCAATTCGATCCGGGGAGCGGCGGAAAAACCGGCGCTGCGCTGGTCTGCCACCAGCCGGTATTCGGCGAATCCGAAACCGGTCAGTTCGATCTCGGCTGGCTTGCCGTCGCGAAGGGTTCCGGCTGCCAGCGGGATCCACGGACTGTCGGCAGCAGCGCGGGCTTCAAGCCGGACCGGCACTACGCCCGCTTGTTCGGCCCCGGTCACCTTGATTGCGCGCGGCGGGTATCCCGTTTGCAGAGCAAAGCGGCTGTCATGATCGCTGGCGAGCGCCGCCCCTTCGGCAACCAGGCCAATCCACGCGGGCGGTGCGGTCGTGGCAGTGAAGATGGTCCCGCCGCGCAGCGAGACACCAGGCGCTGCCTGCCAGCTGGCACGCAAATAGCGGTCCTTGAGCATGGCCCCGCCCAGCGCGATCCGGCTGGTGCCCAGCACAGCTTCTCCGGCCAAACCGCGGAACAGCACTTTGCTGGCAAGCGGCTGCCAGTTCTTCAGATCGGCGCTGGATTCCAGCGTCACTTCCACCGGCTGGCCGATTGGCAATTCCGCATCGAGCTGGATCGCGGTGGCCGGATCGGCCAGCGCGCGGGTGTCGAACAACAGCGCGGCGGGGCCTTCGGGAGGCTGCTCTCCCGTGCGCTGGGCCGAGACATTGATCTCGCTGCCGACATTGACGTTGACCGATACCGCTGAAGCACCCGGTGCCGCTGCTGCCCCGGAGATCGGATAGGCCTTCACAGGGGTGGCTTTGGACTGCTCAAAAGTCTCGGTCGGTTGGCGAGCCAGTGAGACAACCTTGCCCTCAGCGTCGAAGATCCGCACGTCGCCAGCATCGAGGCGCTGGAGGGCTATGATCGCGGAGGGCGGCAGGGTTACGCGCTGCAGAGAACTGCCCTCGGCTGCGGTTACTGCCATGGTCAGCGCATAGCCGTCCGGCTTGCCCGCATCTTTGGGCTGCTCTCCCGAACAGGCCCCCAGCAGGACCAGCGCCGCGACAATCGCCTTGCGGATCATGGCTTGTCCTCCTCATCACCCTTCCTGGGCGGCAACGGCACGAAATAGCCGATCAGCAGCATCAGCACGCCAACGCCGATGAACGAGGCGATCCGGGCGAAGCCCTCGACCGCCGACATATCAACGAAGATCAGCTTGGCCACCACGACCGCCAGCAGCGCCGCCCCGGTCAACCACGGCAGGCGCTGGGCCTTGCGTTGGCCGAACAGCATCAGCCCCATCGCCATCAGCGTCCACAGGATCGAGAAGCCGGTCAGCACGACCTGGCTGTTGTCGTTCGAAGCGGGATACCAGGTCGCGCCCAGGTAGTGGTCGGCACTGCGGGTCCAGACGGTGTTGATCCACACGAAGGCCAGCACCGCACCCGCGCCCAGTCCGAAGCTGCCTGTGAAGAGTGCAGAGCCGCGCGGGGCGGGTTCTGCGCCCTGCAGCATCTGCCGCCACAGCGCCAGCGCGGCCAGCACCAGCGCGATCGAGAGGTCAACCGGGTTGAGCAGCGGGACGTAGGGCAGCGGATCGGTGATCCCCCGGGCCAGCAGCGTGCCCACCAAAGCTCCGAAGTAGAGCACCACGGCGAGCGGCGCGGCGGCCCGCCACCAATAGGCGCGCGAATGGACATTGTGCGGCCAGCCCATCGCCAAACCTGCGGTTCCGACCGAGGCTGGCCCGGCCCAGCGGGTGATCCCCATCAGGATCGCCACCCCGGCCACCAGGAACACTACACCCGCCCATGAGCTATCCCACAGGTCGGCCTGGTCCACGCCATAGAACAGCGCATTGGCCAGCATCACAGTCAGCCCCAGCACGCCCGCGGCATGGATGAACCCGTTCCAGCGCGGCGCGGCGTTTTCGGGTGCCCGGTCGGCGCGGCGCAGCATCCAGAAGTGGAGCGCGAACGCCGCGATGCAGACTGGCAGGTCGGGCAACTGGACTACATAGCGGCCATTGAACAACGCAATCAGGAAGGAATAGCCGATCAGCAGCAGACTGGTCCGCGCGGGCCAACTCGCGACCCTCCATTGCACCTTGCGGCCGAACCAGTCGGCCAAGGCCATCAGACCCAGCAGCGCAAGCAAGGCGCCGAACAGGCTCAATTCGATCGAATAGGCGCTGTTGCCATAGGAATCCGGCGTAGTCGCCGGAAGGAAGCGCTGCGATTCCTGCACGATTGCGACGCTTGCCATGACGAAGGCACCAAGGAACCAAGGCGCCGCCAGGGCGCGCTCGATCGGCTCCCAGGCCTTGGCCCAGCTTGAACCGCTGTGGCTGAGCGGGTCGCGAAGCACCCATGCGGCGAACAGCAAGGACACTGCGCCAAGGATGGGCTGCAGGAAGCCCGGATTGGCCAACGGCAAAGTCGAGACAACCGTATCGAGATTGCCGAGCACCATCACTGCCCCCGCCGCTTGCAGCAGCAACCCAAACGCCCGCGGCATCCACCGCTCTTGCCGTGCACCCACCCACAGCGCGCCGACCCCTTCGAGCAGCCAGGCGACCCCGACCCATTCAACCTCAAGCGCGAGCGGGATCGCCATAGTGACAAAGCCGACCCCGATCGCCAGCAGGCATTCCGAAAGCAGGCCCATGCCCTTGTCACGCCGCCTGAAGGCCCAGGTGGCGACCGCGAGGTAAACCGCGCCGAACACCACTGCCGACCAGGCTGCCCAATAGGGCTTGTCGTGAACCAGCCCGGACTGGAGTCCGAACCCGGCAATCGCGGTGCCGAACAGCAGGGTCGAATCCGCGAAATTGCCCAGCTTGCCGGAAGTGTTGTGGGCATAGAGCAGCGCAGTGGCGAGGTAGATCGCAATCGAAATCGCGAGGAAAATCTCGCAAATCAGGAAGTGGCGTTCCTGATAGGCGCCAAAGCCCCAGACACCGGCCATCGCGAAAGTTGCGACAAAGCCGAGCAGATTGAGCGGACGCCAGCTCTTTTTCCAGGCGATCCCCATGATCGCCAGGTTGAGCACGGTGAAATAGGTGAACAGCGCGGTGGGTGTTTCGGCATCGCCGCCCAGCAGGAACGGCACGGCAAAGCCGCCCAGAAAGCTGGCCAGGGCCATGGTCAGCGAGTTCTGGAGGACTGCCAGTGTGGCCCCCAGCGCGGCGAACACGATCATAAATCCGAAGGCGACGCCCGGCGGCATCACGCCATAAATCCGCGCTGCGGCAAAGACCGTCAGGTACATCACCGCCACGCCCGCGCCTTGCAAATGCAGGCCGAAATCGGGACGCTCGATCCGTTTCCAGTAACCCACGCCCAGCAGCGCCGCACCCGCCAGGCCGACCATGGTGAGCCGCGCCTCGATCGGGAACAGTCCGGCGTTGACCACCAGCCGGGCCAGGAACACCAGCCCGATGAACAGCACCACCAACCCTACGCGAACGATGGTGTTGCCGCCAAACAGCCAATCGCGCGCGCGGGCGATCAGCAAGTCTGCGGAGGAGGGTTCGTGGACATACTGGCTGGTTGAGCGAGGCTCAGATGCCTCCGCCGCCATTGCCGGTTCGGGCCGCCTGGCCGGGCGCGGGGCAGGTGCGGGTACTGGTTCCGGCTCGGCTTCCGGCTCGATCCGGGTCGCGGGCTGGGCCTCGACCGGCGGTTCTGAAGGCGTAATCGCACCATCCCAGGCGGGCGGAGCAGGGCGCGGCTCGATCCCGGCAAACTGGCGGTCAACCGCGCGTGCGATCTCGGTGCGCAGCACACCTTGCAACCAGGCGCCCATCATCGCGCCAACAATGCCGCCAAGGATCAGCCCGAACCCGCCGCCAGCAAGCCCGATCAGGGCCCCCGCGACTACCGCCCACCAGATCATAGCGCCTCCGCCCATGCTGTCATGACGGACAGCTTGGCACAATTGGCGGCAATTGGAAGCGTTTGCGGGGGCCTACCCCGCTTCGCCAATCCCCAGTTCGGAGAGTTTGCGGTACAGCGTCGAGCGCCCGATGCCCAGGCGCCGGGCGACTTCGGTCATCCGGCCGCGATAGTGGCCGATGGCGAGGCGGATCACGTCGGCTTCGATGTCTTCCAGCGGGCGCAGGTTGCCGTCGGCGGCATAGAGCATCACACCCATGCCTTCCTGGACCGGCGGCTGGCCCACGCCGCTATCGCCCAGCATGTCGGACAGCTGGGGGAAATCGTCGGCGGTCAGCGCGTCGCCTTCGCAGAACACCGCCGCGCGGAACAGTACCGCCTGGAGCTGGCGGACATTGCCCGGCCAGTCATAGGCCGAAAGCAGCTGCAGTGCCGCATCGGTAATTCCCAAGGGGCGCAGCCCCGGCTGTTCGCCAATCCGGGCGAGGAAATGGCGGGCCAGCGCCGAGATGTCGCCCACCCGGTCGCGCAGTGGCGACAGGTAAACCGTGGTCCCCGAAATCGCGGTCAGCAATTCGGGCAGGAAATGCCCGCCTTCGACCATGTCCTTCAGCGGCAGGTTGCTCGCCGCGATCAGACGGACGTCGATCCGGAACGAATGACGCGCGCCGATCGGGCGGACGTCGCCTTTCTGGATCGATTCGAGCAGGCGCTGCTGGACCGAAATCGGCAGGCGGTCGATCTCATCGAGCGCCAGGGTGCCGCCATCGGCATGTTGCAGCGCGCCGATGTGGCGGTCAAACGCGCCGGGGAAGGCACCTTTCTCATGTCCGAACAGAGCCGATTCCACCGAATTGCCGGGGATCGCGCCGATGTTGAGTAGCCGGAACGGGGCCTTGGAGCGGGGCGAGGCTGCCTGCATCGCGCGGACCAGCATTTCCTTGCCGGTCCCGCTTTCGCCCTCGATCAGTACCGGGCCATGCCCGCGCGCCGCCTTGGCCGCGACCGCCAAGGCCGAGCGGAAGGCCGGTGCGGCCCCGATCATCGCGTCGAAATCGGGGGTGGAAGGCATCTTTTCAGTCAGCGGTTGCAGTTCGTCGCGCGGGGCCTCGCGGGTGGTGGCCATCCGCAGCGCCTGCATCATCCGGTCGGGAGCGACGGGTTTGACCAGGTAGTCGGTTGCGCCTGCGCGCATCGCTTCCACAGCCAGCAGCGGGCTGGCGCTGGTGGTCAGCATCAGGATGGGGAGCGCCGGGCGGCGGCTGCGCAGTTCGGCGATCAGGCTGCAGGCCTCGTCGCCCGGAACCCATTGATCGAGAATGATTGCGGACAGTGCCATGCCCTGGCGCGTGCCCAGCGTGGCAATGGCGGTTTCGGCGTCGCGGACGACCAGCGTGCGCCAGCCTTCACGCGCGGCAAGCGCGGTGATCAGCCGGCTCTGGGCCGGCTCATCGTCGATCAGCATCAACAGTCGCTGTTCGATTTCGGCCATTGGCTTACGCATTTCCCCCAGGGCAATAACCAGTCGGACATAGCGGCAGTGGGTAAAGAGCCGATTAAGGCTGCCAATTGACCGGAATTGTGTGCGTAAGGCCTTGAGCAGGCGCGGATCGAACGATAGGGAGTGCGCCGGATCATTTTTCACGCAGACCAACGGGGATATCAGCATGGCCGGCGGCAACGACATGAACGCGCACAATTCGACCTTTGAAGGCTTTATCGGCTTGGTGAAATGGGGGGTCATCGCGACGACGGTGGTCACCGTCTTCGTCATCTACATGATCACCAAGTAAACACAGGGACATTCCGGCCATGCGGATCGCGGTGATGAAGGAAACCGCGAGCGGGGAAACCCGGGTCGCGGCCAGCCCCGAAACGGTGAAGAAATTCATCGCGCTGGGGGCTGAGGTGGCTGTCCAGCCGGGCGCGGGGCTCGGTGCCTCGATTGCCGATGCGGACTATGTTGCGGTTGGCGCCAAGCTGGCCAAGGACGCGGTCAAGGGCGCAGACATCGTGCTGGGCGTGCAGGGCCCCGATCCCAAGGCATTGAAGGACGCGGCCAAGGGCGCGTGGATCGTCGCCGGGCTCGATCCGTTCGGACAGCGTGGGCGCGTCGATGACTACGCCAAGCTGGGGCTTGAGGCGCTGGCGATGGAATTCATGCCGCGCATCACCCGTGCGCAAAGCATGGACATCCTCTCCAGCCAGTCAAACCTGGCGGGCTACAAGGCGGTGATCGAGGCAGCCAACCTCTATGGCCGCGCCTTTCCGATGATGATGACTGCGGCCGGGACAGTAAGCGCGGCCAAGGCCTTCGTGATGGGCGTCGGCGTTGCAGGCCTGCAAGCGATCGCCACCGCGCGGCGGCTGGGCGCGCAGGTTTCCGCCACCGACGTGCGCTCTGCCACCAAGGAGCAGATCCAGTCGCTGGGGGCAAAACCGATCTTCGTCGAAAGCGTCGCCGGGATCGAAGGCGAGGGCGCGGGCGGCTACGCCACTGAAATGAGCGAGGAATACCAGAAGGCCCAGGCCGAACTGGTCAGCGCGCACATCGCCAAGCAGGACATCGTCATCACCACCGCCCTGATCCCCGGCCGCGCCGCGCCGCGGCTTATTTCGGATGCGCAGATCAAGACGATGAAGCCCGGCAGTGTGATCTTCGACCTTGCCGTGGCGCAAGGCGGGAATGTGGAAGGGTCAAAGCCGGATCAGGTCGTGGAGAAGCACGGTGTCAAGATCATGGGCTATTCCAACACCCCCGCGCACCTGGCTGCGGACGCTTCGGCGCTGTTTGCGCGAAATTTGTATAACTTCCTGAGTGCCTTCTGGGACAAGGACGCCGGGCGGCCGGTGCTCGATGAGGAAATCGGCAATGCGGTGCGGCTGACTCAAGGCGGGAAGGTTGTGCATGAGAGGTTGTTGGGGTGAGGGCATCACCGCGTCCGATCCAGATACTTCCCCAGCGGGGAAGGTGGCAGTCCGCAGGGCTGACGGATAGGGGCGGACAGATTGCGCGCGGTAGCGCGCAAGCCGCTACCGCGGCTTTTCTGGCTAAA
>JAGXTB010000039.1 GCA_018334165.1 Sphingomonadales bacterium
CCCCGCCACACCGGTGGGCGGCCTTCTGCGAAGGCACGGGGGCCTTCTTCGGCATCTTCGGAATGGATCGCGCGCTGGTAGCTGGGGATGCTGCCGCTGCGCATTGCGGCATAGCCCGCTTCGACATCGAGATTGGCGGTGGCGCGGATCACGTCCTTGGCGGCCTGGATCGCCAAAGGCGCGCTGGCGGCGATCGCGCGGGCGAGGTCGAGTGCGGTTTCGATCAACGCTTCGGGTGCGGCAACCCGGCTGGCCAGGCCGAAGTGCAGGGCTTCGACGGCGGAGAGGCGGCGGGCAGTGTAGATCATCTCGGTCGCCAGCCGTTCGGGCAGGCATTTGGGCAGGCGCAGCAGGCCGCCAGAATCCGGCAGAATTCCCAGCTGCGCTTCGGGCAGCCAGAACTGCGCGCTCTCGCTCGCGACGATCAGGTCGGCAGCCAGCGCCAGCTCAAATCCGCCGCCCACCGCCAGGCCATTGACTGCGGCGATCACCGGCTTGGTCAGGCTGAAGTATTCGGTCAGCCCGGCAAAGCCGCCGGGGCTGTGGACCGCGTCAACGGCCTCGCCCTCGTTTGCCGCGCCCAGATCCCACCCGGCCGAGAAGAACCTTCCGGTCCCGGTGATGATCCCCACCCGCAGTGACGGGTCCTCGTCAAGTTCCTTGAACGCGGCATAGAGCTCCATGCTGGTGGCCACGTCGATGGCATTGGCCTTGGGCCGATCCAGCGTGATGACCAGCACCGTGTCTTCGCGGTGGGTGGTAACGGCGGCCATGGTTAGTGCTCCTTAATCCGGACCAGCGCATCGACTGCCACGGCGCCCTTGGGCAAGGCAAGCAGCGGATTGACGTCGAGTTCGTAGAGGTGGGCCTCGTTCTGCTGCGCAAACCGCGCAATGGCCTCGATTGCATCGATCAGGGCAGGAATGTCCGCCGGGGCTGAGCCGCGATAGCCGGCCAGCAGCGGGTAGAACGGCAGGCTTTCCAGCGCGCGGGCAATGTCGTCGCGGGTGGCGGGAAGGAGGACCTGTGCGGACTGGCGCAGCAGTTCGACCAGCACTCCGCCTGCGCCGATCGTCAGATAGAGCCCGAACTGCGGGTCACGGGACAGGCCGACGATCAGTTCGGCCAGCGCCCCGCCGACCATTTCCTCGAGCAGAAAGGTTTCGCCGATTGGGCGCATTCTCTCTGCTTCGGCAAGCACTTGGGCCTTGCTCTTCAGGTTCAGGCTTACCCCGCCCAGATCACTCTTGTGGGCGATTGAGGCGCTGACGACCTTGAGCACCAGCGGGAAGGGGATGGGCAGTTCGGCGCTGTCATCGCGGCATAGCTTGGCCAGATCTTCAAATGAGAGCTTTGCACCGAGCGGTACGCGCAGCCCGGCCTGGGCAAGCGCTGCCTTGCTGGCCCTTTCGTCCCAGCTCGCCACGCTTGCGGGATCGAGCGGAGCGGGATCGGAAAGCGGAGCCGGTTCGGGGCGTTTCAGTGATTCCGCCAGCCTTGCAGAAGCTGCAATCGCCCCGAGCGCCTCGGGAAATCCCATCATCGGAACGATTCCGGCATCGAGCAAATTGGCGGCAACGCCTTCGGGCAGGTTCTCGGGCAGCGAACTGACCACGATCCGGGCCTGTCCCGGCTCTGGCGGGACCTGCCGGTGCGCGGCGACAAAGGCATCGAGCGTAGTGCCCCAATCGCCGTCATCGCACAGGTCCGCGCGCGGATAATCGAGCGCGAGCAGCGAGGCAGTGAACCCGGCTCTCATCATCCCGGCAAAGCAGGCGGTCTGCGCTGGGCCATCGCCCCAGATGTGGGTGTGGTAATCGAGCGGGTTGGAGACTGAAACCAGCGGGCCAAGCACCGATTCCAGTTCATCCTGCACCGGCGCGGGAAAGTCCGGCGTATCCAGTCCGCGCCGTTCGGCCAGGTCCGCAATCAGGCTGGCCTCGCCGCCAGAGCAACTGGCGCTGGTTATAGTGCGTCCGCTCAGCGGCCCGAAGATATGAAGCAACTTCAGTGTTTCGATGAACTGCGCGGGATCGGTGGCCCGGGCCACGCCAAAGCGGTCGAACAGCGCATCGTAGAGCGCATCCGGCCCGGCCAGCGAGCTGGTGTGCGATAGGGTCAGCTTCGCGCCGCGTTCGGAAGCTCCGGTCTTGAGCGCCACCAGCGGTATCCCGGCGCGCCGTGCGGCGAGGCAGGCCTGCGAGAAGCGCGCGACCGATTTGAGCCCTTCGATATGCAGCCCGATCGCGCTGACCCGCTCGTCCTGCACCAGGGCCTCGATCAGAACGCCCGCATCGACATCGGCGGCATTGCCGATCGCGATCATGGTGCCTAGCGGCAAGCCGCGGCGCTGCATGGTGAAGTTGAGGCCCAGGTTGCCGCTCTGCGTGATAATCGCCACGCCGCGTCCTTCGAGCGGAGAGCAACCATGCTGGTCGGGCCAGAGCCCGGCACAGTCGAATGCGTTGAGCATACCGTAGCAGTTCGGCCCGATCAGCGGCATGTCGCCCGATGCGGCGGTCAGGCGGGCCTGGCGTTCAGCGCCGTGGTCCCCGGCTTCAGCGAAGTCTGAGGCGTAGCAAACCGTGCCGCCAGCGCCCATCGCCGCAAGCTGGCGAACCATGTCGATGCTGGCTTCGGCGGGGACTGCGAGGAACACCGCATCGGGCGCGCCGGGCAGGCTGGCGAGGTCGGCGAAGCAGGGGGCGCCGGCCATTTCCGTACGGCGCGGATTGACCGGCCACATCTCACCAGCAAAGCCCAGCTTGCGGCACTGGCGCAGCGCTTCTTCCGCATGCCGACCGCCGATGAAGGCGATCGAACGCGGCTGCAGTAGCCGGTTTAGAGATTTTCCGCTCATGCCTCGAACGGGCGCAGCATGGCGCGGCTGATGATGTGGCGCTGGATTTCGCTGGTACCGTCCCAGATCCGCTCGACCCGGGCATCGCGCCAGAAGCGTTCGATCGGCAGCTCATCCATCAGCCCCATACCGCCGAAGATCTGCAAGGCATTGTCGGTGATCCGGGCGAGGGCTTCGGAGGCAAACAGCTTGGCCATCGCCGCGTCGGTATCGGTCATGGTGCCCTGGTCGTCCTTCCAGGCGGCGCGCAGGGTGAGGAGTTCCGCGGCTTCCAGTTCGGTCTTCATGTCGGCCAGCTTGAAGGCGGTGCCCTGGAACTTGCCGATCGTCTGGCCGAACTGTTTGCGGGTCGCGGCCCACTGGGTTGCCATCTCGATCACTCGCTGCCCGCGCCCGACCGAGGTTGTGGCGACCTGCAGGCGGGTCGAGCCGAGCCATTGGCCCATCAGGTCAAAACCCTTGTCGAGTTCACCCAGGAGGTTGCGGGCCGGGACCCGGCAGTCTTCGAACACCAGCTCGCACTGGTGATAGCCGCGATGCGAGACGCACTTCGGGCCGCGGCGGCGGGTGAGGCCGGGGGTGCCAAAATCAACCAGTAAGCAGCTGATCGAGCGCTTGCCCCCAGGCAAGTCACCGGTCGCAGCGCAGAGGATCACGAAATCTGCCATATCGGCATGGCTGATGAAATGCTTGGTCCCGTTGATCACGAAATCGTTGCCGTCGCGACGGGCGAAGGTGCGCATCGACCTAACATCGGACCCGGCATCGGGTTCAGTCATCGCCAGACAATCGTGGCGTTCGCCGCGGATCGAGGGCAGCAGATATTCCTCCACCTGGCCGCCCTCGCACCCGCGCAGGATGTTGCTGGGCCGCGCAACCAGCATTTGCAGGCCATAGCTCGCCCGGCCCAGTTCACGCTCCATGAGGGTGGTGTCGAATGTGCCGAGGCCCCCGCCGCCCAGCTCTGCGGGCATGTTGACCGCATAGAGCCCGAGTTCGAGCGACTTGCGGCGAATCTCGGCGGCCAGATCGAGCGGAATATCGTCGGTCTTTTCGACCAGATCCTCGTGCGGGTAGAGCTCGGTCTCGACGAATTTGCGGACCGTTTGGGTCAGCATTTCCTGTTCGTGGGTCAGCGCGAAATGCATCCGGAAAGCCTCGTTTCAGCCGCGCCGGATCGCGATGTTGCGACCGGCCTGCGCGGGCAGGGGAAGGACGGCATGGGCCTGGCGGATTGCCATGACCTTGCGGTAAAGTTCGGGCGGCATCGGGCAGCTCTTGCCCGCGACCATGTCAACGTGGACCAGCATCTGCTCGCCGGTCGCCAGCAGTTCGCCGGTCTCGCGGTGGTGCATGGTGTGGAAGATATGCAGCCGCTTTTCATCGGCATCGAGCAAGTGCAGCGCCAGCACCAGCGGATCGCCCAGGCGCGCTTCGGCCAGATTGAAGATCATCGTCTGGACCGTGAACAGCGAGTGTCCGCCGGCGCGGTAGTCTTCGTCGATCCCGATCAGGCGAAAGAAGGCGTCGGACTGGTCGCCGAATACCAGCAGATAGCAGCTTTCGCTCATGTGGCCGTTATAATCGACCCACTCCTGACCGACCACTGGCGCGATCAGCTGCAGCGGTGCGTGGATCACGGCGGCGTCGTCCCAGGGCAGGGCTTTTTCTCCCTCAAGCGGTGTGCGCAAGCCGTGTCCGGGTGACGGGCCATCATTGGGCAGTGACATTGTGCCGAATTGCTCCTTGGGACCAGGTCAAAAGCAAGGCCGGGGAAAGCGCCGAAGATTGATCCGCGGCGCTTTCACCCAGCCCATGATGCCTGTGTGGGAGGGCAGGCCCTCACACGGGCACCGGTTTAGAAGCGCTTGCGCAGTGAAATGTAAAACTGCTGCGGAGCGCCGACCAGCATCGACTGAAGGTTGCCGCCCGGATCAGAGAAGGTCAGACCGTTCTGGCCCAGAGTGGCAATGTACTTCTTGTCGAACAGGTTGGTCGCGTTGAACTGCACTTCCAGATCCGACAGCGCCCCGGCTTCGGGCCCGAACCGGTAGCCCAGCATGGCGTCGACCAGCGTGCGCCCGGGAACCGAATTGTCGTTGATGTAAGTGTAGTAACGCTTGCTTTGGACGTTGGCCCCGATCTTGGCCATGAAGTGGCCGTCGTCATAGGCCAGTTCGGCGTTGAACAGATGCTTGGGCGTATCGACCACTTCCTTGTCCTTGGTCGCCCAGAGCGTGCCGCTCAGCACGTCCTGGTCGTATTTCGCGTCGGTGTAGGAATAGGACGCGAACAGCGAGACGCTGGGCGTGACCTTGTAAGTGCCGGCCATTTCGAAGCCGTTTGTCGTCACCGAACCGACGTTGGACAGCACGCTGGCGCAGCCAACCACGATCTGACACGGCTGGACCGAGAGCAGGCGGTTGCTGAACTTGACGTGATAGGCCGCGATCGAACCCTTGAACCCGCCGGTATTGAATCGCAGCCCGCCTTCGACCGTCCACGAGGTTTCCGGCTTGATCGTATTCTGGATCGCCTGGAACCCGGCCCGGTTGGTCAGGAACGGCTGGGTGGTGAAGGCGCGCAGGTTCTCGGCATAGGAAGCGAAGGCTTCCACGCTGTCCGAGAATTCATAATTCATGCCGACCTGCGGCAAGAACATGTCCTTCGAACGCAGCTTGCCGGTGGTATCGCGCGCCGCCAGGCTGGACGTGCTGGTTACGTCATAGACGTTGTCGATATCGACCTGCAGCCCCTTGAAGCCCGCGGTGATCTTGAAGGCATCGCTGACCTGCAAGGTGTCCTGGACGAAGTACTGATAGGTCTTGAAGTTCATCAGATAGTGGAACGGCATCGAGAACGGCGCCATCTGCGGCCATTCACGCGGGCCAATGCTCGAGGAGGTGGTCGCGGTCAGCGGATAGTGGACGCGCGACAGATCGTGGTCGTTGTTTTCATACCAGCCGCCGATCTTCAGCTCGTTCGACCCGAACTTGAAGGTGAAGGCAGTGGTGAAACCGCCGCGATCGATCTTGTAGCGGGTTGAGCGGACCGAGAGCCGCGCCCCGCCCGGAGTGGGCACATACGGCGTCCACCAGGTCCCAAGACCCCGGTTGGAGTGGTAGTAGGGGGTCAGTTCGAACGAGATCGCATCGCTGAAATCGACGTTCAGATTGGCACCCGCCAGCAAGTCCTTACGCAGACCATAGCCGTCGTAATAGGTATCGTCGCCGCAGATCGTTTGCGAATAGCCCGGATAGTTGGCGCAATAGGGTCCGGTCTGCAGGTTGGTGGCGATGGCCAGTGCGGTCGGGTAATCGTTGCGGATATAGTCCCAGTCCCAGCCGTATTTGGCGATCAGGGCCGGCGACGTATCCATGTAGTCGTCGTCCTTGAAGTTCGAATAGTTCAGGAACGCCGTGAGCGATCCGCTGCCGCCCAGCGGGATCGACAGCTTGGAATTGAATTGCCAGGCTTCCTGCTTGCCCTGGCCCTTCCATTTGGGGGCATCGATCCGAACCGCGCTGAGGTAGCCTTTGACCCCGCCGCCCAGATCGCCGGTGTCGATCCGGCCGAACACCCGGTAAGCACTTTCGCTGCCGAAGCTGCCTTGCAGGTCCATCCCGAAATCGTTCGAAGGCGTGCGGCTGCCGAATTCGAGCGTGCCTCCCAGGTTCGAACTGGACGGGGTGTCAAGCGCACCGGCACCCTGGTTCAGGGTCGTACGGCCGATGTTTTCCGAGGAAATCGCGCGGCTGATGTGCAGGCCGTTGAAGTTGCCATAACTCATGTCGCCCAGCGGCACGCCATCGAGCGTGAAGCCCAGCTGGTTCTGGTTGAAGCCGCGCACCGAAATGCGGGTTGACCATTCGTTGGTGCCAAGCGCATTGGCCGACTGGAACGAGACGCTGGGCAGCTTTTGCAGCACTTTGAGCGCGCTGGTTCCGGCCGGAGCCTCTGAAATGTCATCGGCGCTGAGCGACTGGACCTGACGGGTTTCACCCTTGCCATAGACAACCAGTTCACCGGCCGCGACTTCCTCGTCAGCGGGGGCTGCCTGTGCAAAAGCGGGGGTAGCAATGGCGGATGCCAACACCAGGCCGGCGGCACTGGTGAGCAGTCGATTGAGTTTAGGCATATTCCCTCCTTGTTGCTCTTGTTTTTGTTGCTGGAAATTCGTGTCAACCTCTTATAATCAATGGATATTCTACGACAAAAACACTTGGCCCGGCTTGCATTCCTTCCCGGGTGGAAGGTTGGGATTAATCCTGTGTGGGTGAAGGATCGTAGTCATGGCTTGCCTCCCCGCTGCCAGGCGCAGACCCCCAGGCTGCGGCCGGCGGGCAGGCGTGCGGGATCAACCTGGCCCTTGACCAGGTGGGCGCGGCCATTGTCGCAGACCAGGGTGCTGGCACCGTGACCGGCAACGTCGAGCAATAGCTGGTCCCAGTGGCGGTACTGCACGTCATGACCTTCGCCCGGATAGCGCCGGAAGGTGACCTTGCCCCTGACTTTCCCGGCCCAGAACTCGCCGTGGCTGGGCGGCACCAGCGCGTCGTTCTCGCCATAGTAGAAAAACGCAGGGGCGGAGAACTTCGAGACATCGGCGGGCGGCAGGCAGAACCGCTTGGATTCGGCCGCCATCCCGCGCGGATCGCCCATCTGTCCGCCGATGAAAAAGGCATGCGCGCCTTCGTCGGCAGTGCGATCGGCAAAGCCGCGGACCTTGGCCGAGACGCCGTCCTTGGGCATGTCCCACCAGACCCGCGGCGACTGGACCTGCGGAGCCAGCGCCTTGGCCAGGGTCGCTTCATCCACCGAACAGCTCTGGCGGTTGCTGTGCGCGGTCGAGACGGCGGCCAGCATGTGCCAGGAATCGATCCGTTCGGGCATCGCCGCCACGACATGCCCGGCATAGGCCCCGCCGCCCGAGATCGCCGCCAGCGAGAAGCGGTCGATCCTGAGGTGCGCCAAAACTTGCCGCACTTCGCTGACATAGTCGGCAAAGGTCCAGCCCGGATCGAACGCGGTATCGCCCAGGCCATTGCGCTCTACCGCCACGATCCGCACCTTGAGGCGGCGACGCATGGTATCGAGGAATGCGACCAGCTCCGGCGCGCGGGCGCTGGTGCCGGCCCCGCCGATGAACACCATCGTCCGCCAGCCGGCCTCTCCGGTATCGGTAAAGTGGACCTTGCGGCCTTCCTTGGTGACCAGCGACTGGACCGGCGTGCCGATCGGATCGAACCGGTCGGGGAAGACGATCGGCGCGGCTGGGGCCTTGGCCACGAGCGCTTGCGGTGCGGCCAGCGCAGCCAGAGCGGTGAACACGGCGAGGAGACGGATCATCGCACAGGCTCCGTTTCCAGATCGCGGTCAAGCTCGTCGATGCGGGCAAATTCGCTGGCGAGGTCGAGATCGCGGCACAGCAACATATAGACCCCGGCCGAAACCGGCAGGCCGATCAGCATCGAGATATCGGCCTTGCCCAGCGCCTCGGCCACGGGCCCAGTGTAAAGCGCGGTCTTGAAGAACGGGATCATCGAAGCAAAACCGATGAAGTAGGAGACGAGGCCCCGCCAGTTCCACTTGCCGTAAAGCCCGTCGGCCATGAACATCGCCCGGATCGAATAGCGCCCTTTGCGCACGAAGAAGAAGTCGACCAGGTTGATCGCGGTCCAGGGGGTGAACAGATAGGCGAGCACGCCCAGGAACGCCTCGAACCCGTGCAATGCATCGCCGCTGACCACCAGCGACAACGCAAGCGCAACCGCGAAGACCGCGAACAGCGAATAGAGCCGGGCATTGACCCCCAGCTTGATCTTGGTCAGGCTGTCAACCACGCTCAGCAGCGTCAGCGAGGCTCCGTAGAAATTGAGCGAAGTGATCGTGATCAGGCCCAGGAAACTGGTGACCAGCATGACCACGCCAAAGCCCGGATAGATTGCATCCGAACTGTCGCGCAGCGCGGCGACGATTCCGTCGGGACTGGCGAAGGCGGCAGCGGCGAAAGTGCCCACCAGCATCATCCATGCCCCGCCGATGAAGGCCCCCCAGAAAGTCCAGAAAAAGCTTTCGCGAATGCCGACTTCCTTGGGCAGATAGCGCGAGTAGTCGGACACGTAGATCGACCAGCTGAGCTGATAAGCCGCTGCTGCAAAGAACTGCACCAGGAACGGCGTCGGCTTGAATTCACCTGGTGCCAGCAGAGCGGCAAAATCGACAACGCCGAACGCGCCGACAGTGAAGATCGCCAGTACCACCAGCATGGCATAGGCCAGCCACCGCTGTGCCTTGTGGATCAGGTCATAGCCCATAACCGCCACCAGCACGGCAATGATCGAGAACACGATCACGGTTGGTCCATGCGGCAAGCCCGCCAGCTCCTTTGCCGTATCGGCGGCAAGGGTCTGGTTGAGGGCATTGAAACCGATGTAGGTGAACAGCGCGACGACCCAGACCAGCAGCGCACCCAGATAGCCAAATTGCGGGCGCGACTGGATCATCTGCGGCAGGCCCAGGTGCGGCCCCTGGGTGCAGTGGAAGGCCATCAGCACGGTGCCCAGCACACAGCCGCCGATAACCGCCAGCGCCGACCATAACAGGCTGAGCCCGGCCGCGACGCTGATCGCCCCGGTGGCCAAGGTCGCCAGGTGGGCATCGCCGGTGAACCAGATCGGCCAGAGGTGCCAGACCTTGCCGTGGCGCTCCTTCAGGGGGACGTAGTCGATTGATCTTTGTTCGATCAGTGCCACTGGCCGTTTCTCCCCCTCATGCCGCTAGCCCGGCATTCTTATGCTGCGACCGGCACCGTCGGGTGGTGCCAGATGTTGCTGTTCGTCGGCAAGCCCGCGGATTGCTGCGGCGATTGATTCCGGTGCAGAAGCCGATCGTTCGGCCTTGGCATCGACATGGACCAGCATGTGTTCGCCAGTCGCGATCAGCGTTCCTGTGTCGAGATTTGTCATCGCGTGGAACAAGTGCAGCCGCTTGCCATCGCTGCCCAGCACCCTGCTGCGAACTTCGACCTTCTGGCCAAGCCGGGCCTGGCCCAGGTGGCGGATGTGGGTTTCGACGGTGTAGAAACTGAAACCGCTGGCGACATAGTCCGGCCCTGCACCGATCCGGGCGAGCACCACATCGGTCGCATCGCCGAACAGCTTGAGATAGCAGCTTTCGGTCAGGTGATCGTTGTAGTCGATCCATTCGGGCATGACCGGCGTGTGGCAGGTCAGCAAGTGTCCATCGCCGCAGTCACTGCCCAGCTTGACCGCTTCCTTACCCGCCAGGCTTTCGCGATAGGCCTTGGCCACCGCGCCTGCGGCGAAATCGCTGCGTTCCAGCGCATGGATCACATCGACCAGGCAATTGTCGCGCAGCGCCTCGTATTCGCGCAGGCCGATCCCGGCCGCCTGCTCGTCCGACTGGGCGGCGACCGTGTCGATCAGCTCGTCAGTCAGTTTGGGGCCGACCAGTTTGGTCCAGGGCCATTCCATCGACGGGCCGAACTGGTGGAGGAAGTGCCGCATCCCGGCTTCCCCGCCTGCCAGCCGGTAGGTCAGGAAGGTGCCCATGAACGACCAGCGCAGCCCCGCGCCAAAGCGGATCGCGTCGTCAATTTCGGCGGCGGTGGCGATCCCGTCGTTGATCAGCCACAGCGCCTCGCGCCAGACAGCCTCCAGCAAGCGGTCGGCGATGAAGCCGTCGATCTCGTGCCGGACATGCAGCACTTTCATGCCGATGCGGGTGTAGAGCGCGCTGGCAATGTCGATGGTCTGCTGGCTGGTCTGGTCGCCGCCGCAGACTTCGACCAGCGGGAGCAGGTAAACCGGGTTGAAAGGGTGGCCCACTATCAGCCGGTCGGGCCGCTTCATGACGCTTTGCAGCTTGGTGGGGAGCAGGCCCGAAGTGGACGAACCGATCACCGCATGGGCGGGCATGGCTGCATCGATTTCGGCCAGTACCCGCTGTTTGAGGTCTTCGCGCTCGGGCAGGCTTTCCTGGATGAAGTCGGCCTGGCTGACGGCTTCGGCCACGCTGGCCGCGAAGCTCAGCTTGCCCTCGGCAGGCAGCGCCGCGCCGTGGAGGCGGGTCTGTGCGCGGCGGGCATTGGCGAGGACTTCGAGGGTCTTGCGCTCCACCTCCGGGTCGGGATCGAACAAGGCAACGTCGATCCCATTGAGCAGGAACCGCGCCGCCCAGGCCGCGCCGATCACGCCGCCGCCGACGATCCCGACTGCGCCCACCTCGGCCATGTCAGCGCTTTACCAGCTTGAGCTTGGCGCGCACTTCGGCCGGACCCAGGATCTTCGCGCCCATTCCGGTCAGCACCTGCACCGCGCGTTCGACCAACTGGCCGTTCGAGGCGAACTGGCCCTTGGCAAGGTAGAGGTTGTCCTCCAGCCCCACGCGGACGTTGCCGCCCGCCAGCGCTGCCATGGCCACGAAGGGCAGCTGGTTGCGGCTGATCGAGAACCCGCTGAATATCCCGCCCGGCGGCATTTGGTGGACCATCGCCATGGTGGTCAGCGGATCGTCGGGCGCGCCATAGGGGATACCCAGGCACAGCTGGATCATCACCGGATCGTCGAGCAGGCCGTCGCGGATCAGCTCCTTGACGAAGACCAGGTGTCCGGTGTCAAACACTTCCAGCTCGGGCCGCACGCCCAGCCGCTGCACTTCGGCGGCCATGGTCCGCAGCATGCCGGGGGTGTTGGTCATCACATAGTCGGCTTCGGCAAAATTCATCGTCCCGCAATCGAGCGTGCAGATTTCGGGCAGCAGTTGCTGGACGTGGGCCAGCCGCTCCAGCGGGCCAACCATGTCGGTCCCGGCGGGATCGAGGGGTAGGGGTGCCTCTCCGGGACCGAACACGATGTCGCCGCCCATTCCGGCAGTGAAGTTGATGATCACGTCGGTGTCGCTGGCGCGGATCCGTTCCTTGACCTCGCGGTAAAGCGCCACGTCGCGGCAGCCTTTGCCGGTTTCGGGATCGCGCACGTGGATATGGGCAATCGCTGCTCCGGCCCGGGCCGCCTCGATCGCCGCATTGGCGATCTGTTCGGGAGTGATCGGCAGATCCGGGTGCAGACCTTGGGTATTGCCCGATCCGGTCACCGCGCAGGTAATGAACGGCTCAAAATTCATCGCTCTCTCCCTGACGGGGAGCTTATGGGCGAATCGGCCTGACACAAACGGCGTTTCGCGACAAAAGATTGCGAGTTGCGACAAGACTGCCTAGACTGGCTTGGTGGAAGAACTGGCCTTTCTGCTGCTCCCCGGATTTTCGGCGATGGCGTTTTTCTCAGCCGTAGAGCCGCTGCGGATCGCCAATCGGCTGGCCGGGCGAGAGCTTTATCGCTGGAGCGTCCATGTCGCCCGGGGCGATCATGCCGAAGCGTCCAACGGCCTGCAGATTCGTGGGGAAGGGCCAATCGACGAAGCGACCAAGACTCTGGTGGTCTGTGCTGGGTTCAATCCACTGGCGCTGGCCGATCCGCGGCTGCTGGGGCAATTGCGCCGGGTCTGGCGGCGCGGCGGCAGTGTGGGCGCGATCGATACCGGGGCTTTCTTGCTGGCCGAGGCCGGCATCCTGGGGCGCGATCCGATCACACTGCACTGGGAAGCCGCGAGTGAATTCGCGCTGCGCTATCCGCAGATCCCGGTCTCCACCGAACTGTTCGAGCGGCACGCCCGGCTGTTCACTTGCGCCGGCGGCACCGCGGCGATGGACTTGATGCTTGAAGCGATTGCCTTTGCCCACGGTGGGGTTCTGGCCAAGGCGGTCTCGGATCAGTTGATCCACGACCGGATCCGCTCACCGGGGGAAGCCCAGCGCGGGCTGGACCCGGCCTTTGTCCGCCATCCGCTGCTGGCGCAGGTGGTGCGGATCATGGAGAGCAACCTGGCCGAGCCGCTTTCGATCGAGCGTCTGGCCGAAGTAGCCGGGCATGACCGGCGGCTGATCGAACGCCAGTTCCAGCGCGTGCTGGGTCAGGCTCCGGGGCACTACTACCGCGAACTTCGGCTGCACCACGCGCTGACCCAGATCCGCAAGCAAGGCTTGGCGGTCCACCGCGCTGCGGCCTTGGCCGGGTTCTCGTCGCAGCCGGTGTTCAGCCGGGCTTGCCGAGCCCACTTCGGCAAAAGCCCGCGCGAAGTGCTGGCTTCAGGCGCGTGAGGCGGCAATCGCGGCGATGTGCTCAGGCCCGATCCCGCAGCATCCGCCGATGATTGTTGCGCCCTGGTCCAGCCATTCCCGAACCCAGCCAAGGTAGCCCGCAGGGTCCAGATCCTCGCGGATCGGCAGCAGCGTTTCGTTGGCGGTGGCCTCCTCGCTCTGCGGCGGGAAGGCGTTGGCATAGACCCCGATCGGGATCGCGGCGCTGGCTACCTGCCGAACCGCGGCACTCATCACTTCGGGCTGGCTGCAATTGAACAGCAGCGCCGCTGCGCCGGCTTCCAGTGCCAGCGCAGCGGCCAGTTCGACCGGTTCGCCCGAGCGCAAGCGCGCCTTGGTGGCGGCATCAGGAGCGCCGTCCTCCAGCGTGAAGGACAGCCACAAGGGCCGCTCGTCGCCGGCCAGCAGGTCGGCAATCACCCGCGCTTCCTCGGTCGCCGAGAGCGTTTCTGCCAGCCACAGGTCGGCATGCGGAGCAAGCCCGGCGATCAAAGGCACAAGCATTCGCCGTGCCTCAACTGCATCGAACAGGTCGGGGCGATAGGACCCACAGACCGGCGGCAGGCTGGCTGCCACCCGGACCTTGCGGCCCCCCTCATCGGCGGCCTGCCGCGCGACCTGTCCGGCCCGGTCCGCCAGGGCTTGCCCCTGACCGGCAAACCGCTCCTCGCCAATATGGAACGGGACCAGCGCATAGGAGTTTGTGGTGATCACTTCGGCCCCGGCGGCAATGTACGCGCGGTGCACCGCCAGCACCGCCTCGGGTGCCTCGATCATCGCCAAGGCCGACCATTCGGGCTGCCGGAACGGCGCGCCGATCCGCTTAAGCTCGCGGCCCAGACCGCCGTCGAGGAGCTGAAACGCGGTCATGCTCTTTGCACCGAATGCCAAAATGTCATTGCTGGTTCTCAATTCGATTTGCGGTCACAATTGGGTTTCCTTGAAATCAGCGAACGGGCTAGCACCGCCGCATCTGCAAGCTTGCGCGCCATTTTTCAACGTGCAAGTCCGAAGTCTGTTTCGCATTGGGGAGGTGCGCGTTGCCAAAGGCCGATTCCGTTCCGTCGCTTGAATTCATGCAGGTCGAAGCCCAGGGCGAAGTGCTGGTGGTCACGCTTGATCGCGCGGACAAACGCAATGCCCTGTCGGCCGCCTTCATTGAAGAGATTTTCGACCTGTTCGAATGGGTCCGCCGGGCCGATAGCGTGCGGGCCGTGGTCATGCGGGCGGAAGGTAGCGTATTCTGCGCCGGGCTCGATCTGATCGAGCATCATCTGGAAGATCGCTCGGCAACCGACTTCATGTACATCTGCCGCCGCTGGCATGCCGCCTTTGATGCGATCCAGCATTGCGGCAAGCCGGTGGTCGGTGCGCTCAACGGCGCAGTCGTGGGCGGCGGGCTGGAGCTCGCTTCCGCGTTCCATATCCGGGTGGCCGATCCGACCACTTACTTTGCCTTGCCTGAAGGCCAGCGCGGGATCTTCACCGGCGGCGGGGCTACGGTGCGGGTCGCCGGGCTGGTGGGTGAGGCGCGGATGATCGACATGATGCTGACCGGCCGGGTCTATTCGGGTGAGGAAGCGGTTTCGGTTGGCCTGTGCCAATACCTCACCGATGGGCCCAGTCTGGACAGGGCGATGGAGATCGCTCGCACAGCCGCGCAGAACCCGCCGCTGTCGAACTTTGCGATCACTTCTGGCATTGCCCACATCGGCAACATGGCCTCCGCCGATGCCTTCTATGCCGAAGCCTTCATCGCCGGGATCACCAACACCCAGCCGGCCTCAAAAGAGCGGCTGGCTTCGTTCATGAACAAGACCGCCGCCAAAGTGCTCAAGTCCTGATTCAGGCATGAGCGCTGCACATGCCCCGCGCCACTGGCATGGCTAGAGTTCGGCAAGGAGAGACCCATGGTTGCAGTATTCCCCACCGCGCGGCTGCGGACTTCGCCGTTTTACGATTCCGCGGTCGCCGAAGGCATGACGGCGGCGAGCATCTATAACCGGATGATCATGCCGACCTCCTACGGCGATCCCGAGGCCGAGTACTGGCGGATCATCGAAGGCGTTTCGCAGTGGGATGTCGGGGTTGAGCGGCAAGTCCAGCTCAAGGGCCGCGATGCCGGGCGTCTGGCCCAGATCCTGGCCGCGCGCGACTTGTCCAGATGCAAGCACGGGCAGGGCAAGTATGTGCCGATCTGCAATCACCGCGGCACGGTGTTCAACGACCCGATCCTGCTCAAGCACTCCGACGACCTCTACTGGTTTTCGATTGCCGACAACGATTTGTGGCTGTGGGCCAATGCGATCGTCGCCGAGCGCGGGCTGGATGTTGAGGTTAGCGAGCCCGACGTTTCGCCGATGGCACTCCAGGGCCCCAAGGCCGAGGATGTGGTCGCATCGGTGCTGGGCGACTGGGTGCGCGAGCTCAAGTACTTCTGGTTCCGCGACAGCGAGATTGAGGGCATTCCCATCACTGTCCAGCGGTCCGGGTGGTCAAAGCAGGGCGGCTTTGAGATCTACCTCAAGGACGGGACCAAAGGCACGCAGCTCTGGAACATCTTCAAGGAGGCCGGACAGCCCTATGGGATTGGCCCTGGCGCGCCGGCAACCGCAGAACGCACCGAAAGCGGACTGGTCTCGGTCGGCGGTGATACGGATGCCGATACCAATCCGTTCGAAGTGCGGATGGGGAGCTACGTCAGTCTGGATGTGCCCGACGATACGCTGGGCATTGCCGCGCTGCGGCGGATTGCCAGCGAGGGGCCGAAGCGGCACCAGCTGGGCCTGATCCTCGAAGGCTCAACCCCTGAGCCGCTTGGCTTCAGCTGGGAGGACATCCGGGTGAACGGCAAGACGGCGGGCCATATGACCAACTGCGTCTGGTCGCCGCGGATGAAGGCCAATATCGGTTATGCGCTGATCGGAGTTGAGCAGCAGGCCGGAGGCACGGTGGAGATCGACCGCAAATCCGGGCCTTGCGCGGCCCGGCTGGTCGAACTGCCGTTCCTTTGATCTAGAGCCTGAAAGCACTGCTTCGAATTGCATAGCCCTTCCCCTGTGGGGAAGGGTTGGGATGGGGGTACGACGCCAGCGTGGGAACCCCCACCCCGCGTTCTTAGACAAGTGGCTAAGAATGGCCCTCCCCACAGGGGAGGGGAGAGCATCGTCTCAACCCAAATCCATCAGGCTCTAGTAGTTCGCGTCGGGCATCTGCCCTTTGCGGCGCTTGATATAGGCTTCCAGCTCTTCGCGCACGCCGGGATCGAGCGCGGGGTCTTCGTGTTCGGCCAGGGTCTTCTTCCAGGCCGCGTTGGCGCGGACCTGGATGTCCTTGGCGCCTTCGGCATCCCACTGTTCCCAGCTGGCATAGTCGGCCAAGGGCGAGCGGTAGAAGGCGTTCTCGAAATTGGCCTGGGTGTGGGCGCAGCCGAAGAAGTGCTTGCCCGGGCCAACCTCGCGGATCGCGTCCATCGCCTGGCCGTTTTCGGACAGGTCATAGCCGTTCAGCAGGACATGCATCATGCCCAGCTGATCGCAGTCCATCATGAACTTCTCGTAACCGGTGACCAGCCCGCCTTCGAGCCAGCCGGCCGATTGCAGCACAAAGCTGGCCCCGCCCAGCGCGGTGGTTTGCAGGGTCTGCGCGCTTTCGTAAGCGGCCTGAGCGTCGGCGATCTTGGACGCGCAAAGGCTGCCGCCCGAACGGGAAGGCACCCCTAGCCGCCGCGCCAATGCCAGCAGCGCATTGATGATCAACGAGCATTCGGGCGTGCCATAGGTCGGCGCGCCGCTTTGCATCGAAAGCGTGGTGACGAAGCTGCCGAAGATCACTGGCGCGCCCGGCTTGACCAGTTGAAGAAAGGCCATCCCGGCCATCGCTTCGGCCAGAGTCACCGCGATCGCCCCCGCCAAGCCAGTCGGCGCCATCGCGCCCGCCATGATGAACGGGGTGACCAGCACGCCCTGGTTGGCGCGGGCCAAAGCCTTGGCTGCGCCCAGCATGGTCGCGTCATAGGTCAGCGGCGAATTGCCGTTCATCACCCCCATCAGGCAAGTGGCGTTCTCTCCGGTCAGCGGATCGACAAAGCGGTCCCCGAACAGGATCTGCGCCATCTCGATGCAGTCATCGGTCCGGCTGGGCTGCGAAACCGCGCTGAAGAACGGCTTGTCGGTGTGGATCGCATTGCCCAGAAACATGTCGAAGTGGCGCTTGTTGACCGGCAGATCGACCGGCTCGCACATCGCGGTCGATGAGCTGTGCAGCCAGGGCGAGGCCTGGGTCAGCTTGGCGAAATTGTTGAAGTCCTCGATCGTGCCATAGCGGCGCCCTTTGTCGAGACAGCGCACGAACGGCGGCCCGGCGGTGGGGGCAAAGACCGTGCGCTTGCCGCCAATCGTGGTGCTGCGCGCCGGGTTGCGGGCCTGGTGGGTAAACTCGCGTGGCGCATGGTCCTGGATCAGCTTGCGGCACATGCCCTTCGGCATTCGAACCAGTTCGCCGGTCACTTCGGCCCCGGCCGCGCGCCAGATTTCGAGCGCCTCGGGATCGTCGCGGAATTCGCAGCCGATCTCGGAGAGAATCTGCTCGGCGTTGGCTTCGATCAGGCTCAATCCCTCTTCGCCGAGCAGTTCGACATAGGGGATTCTGCGGCTGATATAGGGCGCCGAAGAGGTGTTGCCGGCAAGACGCGCCGCGCGCTTCGCATCGCGCCCGCCGCGCGCACGAGAAGGGGAGGACATGTCGTTCATGATGCTTGCTTATCGCAAGGCGGGGCAGGGCCAACATGTCAAATCTTCATGCTGGCATGACTGGCAAGGGCTAGTGCCCGGCCGGAGCCCCTCCGGTGCGGGCCTTGGCCGGGTCTGCATCGAAGCGCCGCGCCAATGGCCAGGCCACCGCAATCGCCGCCACACAGGTCAGCGCGCCGAGCGGTCCGATCGGAGCATAGCCGCCAAAGCTCTGCGCGATTGCGCCCGCCGCCAGCGAGCCGAAAGACTGCGCGAGCAGCCAGGTTCCGGTGGTCATCACCGCCAACCGGCCGCTGCTGTCACAGTCATAGGCAAGGCCCAGCAGCATCGGATAGGTCAGGAACCAGCTGACGTAGTAGCCGATGAAAGCAGCGGCGAATGCGGGTGCCGAGCCGACCGTGGTGAGCAGGGCGCAAGCAATGCCGCAGGCGCCCAGCACCGCGGCCATCGGCACGGCCCGGGTCAACCGCGCGGACACGGCGGCAAGTATCGTATTACCCAGTGCCGAGGCCAGGGTAGCCAGCGCCTGGTAGCGCCCGAACTCTGTTGCAGGGACGCCGATTGCGTGGGCAGTGCGTTCGATAAACGGCCACAGCGCCAGAGTGCCGAATGCGAACAAGGCCATCGCGATCAGCACCCGCCGGCCATCAGCGCCGACCGGTGGATTGGGCTGATGTGCCGTGCTGGCTTCGGGGTCCTTGCCGCCCGGAAGCAGCATCGACATCAGCCCCAGCACGGCCGAAAGGGCTGCCAGTGCCAGGAACATGCCGGTGACGCCGTGGTCCGCGCCGACTTGCGGCAGGCCCAGTGCGATCCCGGCGAACAGCACGGTCTGGAACGCGATCCCCAGCGAGATCCACCGCGCCGGGTGGCTGGTCCGCCCGGCGGCAAGGTTTACCGCAGCATTGAGAATGCCAAAGCCCAGCCCGGTCCCGATCCGCCCGGCAAGCAATAGCGCATAATTGCCAGTCAGCGCCGATCCGGCTTGCGCGGCGATCACCAGCGCGCTGGCCACCAGGGCCAGCACCCGCGCATCGAGCTGGCGTGCCCGCGGGGCGATCAGGAACATCGCCGCGGCATAGCTCAGCGTCTCGGCCATACTCCACGCGCCCATCGCGAAGGGCGTGAACTGGTACTTGTCGATCAGTCCGCCGACCAGGTAGGTGGTGAAATTGTTGCCCAGATGCGCTGCAGTACTGGCCGCACCGATCCCGATCAGGGTGAAGGCGAAGGGCCGATCGATCTTTGCGCCCCCGGTCACGCTCAGCGCACTCGCGGGAAGCGGGCCATCGCCTCCAAATCCTCAAGGTCCATATGGGCGCGGACGTATTGTTCGCCGGCGTTGGCGGGCGGTTGATAGTCCCACGGGCTGGTCTTGCCGACAGCATTGGCTGCCCCGACCAGGCGGCGCGAGCGCTGGCTGGCAATGACCCGTTCGGTGATAGCGTCGAAATCCCAGCGCTGAGCCACTTCGGCGCGCAGCGCGGCCACCATCTCGGCCAGAGCGGGATCGGCGGCGCGGTTGCTCAGCTCATGCGGGTCGTCGATCAGGTTGAACAGCAAGTCGGGATCGACCCGCGAATGGATGTACTTCCAAGGCCCTCGGCGGATCATCACCAAGGGCGCGATGGTGCCTTCGCCCATGTATTCGCCGATCACTTCGTCATGCCCGCCAGTGCCGGTGCAATGCGGTACCAGGCTGCGCCCATCAAAGGGCAGGGCGGGCTCGACATCGACCCCGGCGATGTCGAGCAGGGTCGGGACCAGATCGACCAGCGAGACGCTCGCGTCGATCCGGGCCGGCTTGTAGCGCCCGGGCGCATGGACGATCAGAGGAATTCGCGCTGCGCCTTCGAAGTAGTGCATCTTGTACCACAGCCCGCGCTCACCCATCATGTCGCCGTGATCGCCGCAGACGATGACCACGGTGTTGTCAGCCATGCCGCATTCGCGCAGCGTTTCCAGGATTGCGCCGAACTGATCATCAACGAAACTGATCGAGCCGAAGTAGGCCCGCCGCGCGGTGCGGATCATCTCGTCGGTGACCGGCGCGGCGTCGAGATCGCAGACGTGGCGCAGGCGCTCGGAATGCGGGTCCTTCGGAGCCAAGCTGTGCGGCACTGTGGGCAGCGGGATTTCCACGCCCTCATAGCGGTTCCAGTAGTCCTCGTGGATCGCATAGGGATCGTGCGGGTGGGTCAGCGAGACCGTCATGAAGAACGGCCGTTCGTCCTTGTCGCGGGCGATGTCGTAGAGCTTGCGCCGCGCAGTGAAGACCACTTCCTCATCGAAATCGATCTGGTTGGTGCGCACCGTCGGCCCGGCACCCAGCACCGAATCGAGCGAATGGTACCAGGTCGGGCGGGTCGGGAAATCGGTCCAGTCGGGGGTCCAGCCGAAGTCGGCGGGGTAGATGTCGGTCGACAGGCGTTCTTCGTAGCCGTGGAGCTGATCAGGCCCGGCAAAATGCATCTTGCCGGTCAGGATCGTGCGGTATCCGCCCAGCCGCAGGTAATGCGCCATGGTCGGGGTGGATGCCGGGAATTCGCTGGCATTGTCATAGGCCCCGATCCGCGAAGGCAGTTGGCCCGACTGCATCGTGAAGCGCGCGGGCGCGCAAAGCGGAGAGTTGCTGTAGGCCGAAGTGAACAGCACGCCTTCCGCTGCCAGCCGCGCCAAAGTGGGCGCTTTGACCGGGGAGGGGCCATAGAACGGCAGGAACGGCGCGGCCATCTGGTCGGCCATCAGGATCAGGATGTTGGGTTGGTCAGCCATGCCCCGAATGTGAGACAGGCCGGGGCGCTTGTCCAAATATTGCCGCGCCCCCAGTCGAACTAATCTTTTCGATTAGCCCGGCTGATTGCACCGGTTTCGGTTCAGGCCGCGAAAGCGATGTTGAACTTGTCGCGCACGGCCTGATCGATCACCGGATCGATCACGCAGCGGGCCTGGCGCAGGATCGAATCCTTGCGGGCACGCGCGCCGTCCAGCAACAGCGGCTTTTGCGCCTCGTTCCACTCCTTGGGGCTCATCCGGTTGCCGACTGCGGGATAGACATAGTCGGTCTGCATCAGGCTCATGGTCTGTTCGGAGCCCAGGTAGTGGCCGGGTCCGCCAAGGCAGACCTGCTTCATGACGTCGAGGTTCATCTTGTCCTCGGTCACTTCGATCCCGCGCACCGCGCGCTGGGCCTGGCCCAGGATGTCGTCGCCCAGGATCAGGCTTTCGAACGAGAAGCCCAAGAGCGAGGCCTGCATGCCGACCGATTCATAGACCATGTTGAGGCCCGCAAGGCCCGCCATCACGTTGATGATGCCCTGTTCCCAGCCGCACTGCATGTCGGGCAGCTTGCTGTCGGTCATGCCGCCGGCGGCGCCGCCGGGCAGGCCATAGAAGCGGTGCATCTGCGCGCAGCCCGCGGTCAGCAGGCCCTGTTCCGCGCTGCCGCCCGACATCGATCCGGTCCGCAGGTCCGAAACGAACGGCCAGGTCCCAAAGATCGCCGGAGCGCCCGGCGTGATCGCGTTGACATAGACCACGCCCGCCAGACACTCGGCCACAGCCTGCGTGATCGCCAGCGCAATCGAGGCGGGGGCAGTGGCCCCGGCTTGCCCGGCCGAGAGCAGCAGCATCGGCATACCGGCGCGCACGCAGGCTTCCATCGTGATGCAGCTTTCCTCGGCGAATTTCATCGGCGGGACCACGAAGCAGTTCGAATTGGAAACGAACGGGCGCCTCCGCCATTCGGCCTCGCCGCCTGCGACCATGTGCAGCATTTCGAAGCCCGGCTCGACGCTGATCGGATCGGAGAACGAGGTGCCGACGTGCTTGGTGGTGCCGGACAGGCACGCGTAGAGCGTGTTCATGTCCATATCGACCAGGTCCTTCACATCGCGGCAGACCATCATCCGCTGGAAGAAGTGCACATTGTCGAGGTTGTTGACGATTTTCGCCGCCTCATAGAGGTCCTTGGCGGTGGAATCGCGGTAGTCGTTGGTTTCGAGATCGACCACATGGACCGCGGCCCCGGCGGTGCCATAGTGGACCTTGTTGCCCGACAGGTGCAGGTCATGCTTGGGATCGCGGGCGAACAGCGTGATATCGCGCGCGGCGATTGCCAGCATGTCTTCCACCAGCGCGCGGGGGAAGCGGATCCGGCCGTCATCGCCCAGCACCGCACCTGCACCGGTCAGGATTTCCACGCCCGATGCCGGAGCATTGGCGAGGCCGATCTGCTCCAGCGCATCGAGCGCGCCCTGGTGGATGCGCTGCACCCCGGCATCGGTCAGCGGCTTGTACTGGCCGCCTTCAAGCCCGGCACGGATAGGGCGCAGGTCTTCAGCGAGCGGAGCGGCGCGCAGGGCCTGGCGGGCGGCACGGCCGCCCGCGCGGCGATTGGGGGTTCCGGATTCGTCGTTCATTCAGTTCCCCCAATCACCTCTAAGCCAGCCCGACGATATTGCCGTCGTCGTCGAGGCCGATTTCGTTCGAAGCCGGGCGACGCGGCAGCCCCGGCATGGTCATGATATCGCCGCAGACCGCAACGATGAACCCGGCACCCGCAGACAGGCGCACTTCGCGCACTTCCAGCGTGTGCCCGGTCGGCGCACCGCTCTTGGCCGGATCGGTCGAGAAGCTGTACTGCGTCTTGGCGATGCAGACCGGCAGTTTGCCGTAGCCCAGCTTTTCATAGTCCTTGAGCGTATTGGCGGTCGAACCGGTCAGCGTGATCCCATCGGCGCGGTAGATTTCGCGCGCGATGGTGGCGATCTTCTCGGCCAGCGGCATGTCGTCCGGGTAGAGCAGCTTGACCTCGGCCTGGCCTTCGTCGAGCTGGGCCTTGACCTGGTGCGCCAGTTCTTCCGCGCCCTTGCCGCCTTCGGCCCAGTGCTTGGCCAGCGCGACGCGCGCGCCGTACTTGCCGCAGACCGCCTTGAGCGCTTCGAGCTCTTCCTCGGTGTCCTTGATGAAGTGGTTGATCGCCACCACCGGGGTCAGGCCGAACTTCTGCAGGTTCTGGATGTGGCGTTCCAGATTGACCGCGCCGCGCATCAGCGCATCGACATCGGGATTGCCCAGATCGTCCTTCTTGACGCCGCCCTGCATCTTGAGCGCGCGCACCGTCGCAACCAGCACCACCGCATCGGGGCGCAGGCCGGAATGGCGGCACTTGATGTCGAGGAACTTCTCGGCCCCCAGGTCGGCACCGAAACCGGCCTCGGTCACCACCACATCGGCGAGCTTGAGCGCGGTCTGGGTTGCCATCACCGAGTTGCAGCCGTGGGCGATGTTGGCAAACGGGCCGCCGTGGATGAAGGCCGGGTTGTGCTCGATTGACTGGACCAGGTTGGGCTGGATCGCATCGCGCAGCAGCACGGCCATCGCGCCATCGGCCTTGAGGTCACGCGCGGTCACCGGGGTCTTGTCGTAAGTGCGGGCCACGATGATGTCGCCCAAACGGCGCTGGAGGTCCTTGATGTCGGTCGCCAGGCACAGGATTGCCATGATTTCCGAGGCGACAGTGATGTCGAACCCGGTTTCACGCGGCACGCCGTGGGTTACGCCGCCAAGGCCAACGTTGATGTTGCGCAGCGCGCGGTCGTTCATATCGACCACCCGGCGCCAGACGACGCGGCGCGGATCGATGTTGAGCTCGTTGCCCCACTGCAGGTGGTTGTCGAGCAGCGCTGCCAGCAGCGAGTGCGCCGACGTGATCGCGTGGAAATCGCCGTTGAAGTGGAGGTTGATGTCCTCCATCGGGATGACCTGCGCGCGCCCGCCACCGGCAGCGCCGCCCTTCATGCCGAAGCACGGACCCAGCGACGGCTCGCGCAGGCAGACGATCGACTTGATCCCGATCAGGTTGAGCCCGTCGTTGAGGCCGACCGAAGTGGTGGTCTTGCCTTCGCCGGCCGGGGTTGGGGTGATCGCGGTGACCAGCACCAGCTTGCCGTTGGGGCGATCCTGCAGCGAAGCGATGTATTCGAGGCTGACCTTGGCCTTGAAGTGGCCATAAGGGACCAGCGCTTCGGGAGCGATGCCCAGCCGCGCTTCGGCGAGCGGAAGAATCGGCGCCATCTTGGCAGCGCGGGCGATCTCGATGTCCGGGGCACCCGGCGGTGGCAGTTGATTCTCTTGCATCCCCTTTTCAAGAGCGCAAAGGCCCTTGCCTCTCAATGTCAGAGTTTTTGGCGACTGGTAAACGAAGCTCATGCCGCGCCCCAGCGGGGCGGATTTCTGCCAAGTCGGGCCAATGCACAAGCGGGGTGCGAAAAATCATCGCTACCATGACCAGCGGTAATAACCCCTGGTGGCTCAGTCCTCGCCGACCTTGAAGGCCCCTTCGAGCCAGGGCAGGTGGGTGAGCACTTGCGGGAAGACCTCTTCTTCGAGGATGGTGCGGCATTCATCGACGATCACTCGCGGCGCGGTGCCTAACGTTTGCTGGCGCGCCAGCAGGGTCATCCGCCGCCCGAACTTGCCGCGAAGGATCGGGTGGATCGACAGCTGCTCGAACGCCCAGGGCACCTGGAACAGGCACAGCGGCGTGGTGATCCCCCAACCCAGGCCATAGGATACCGCTGTCGCATGGCCGACGATCGAATCGAATTCGATGTTCGAGGGGTACTTGAGCTGGAGCCGGTTGAGCTGCGCCTCGGTCTGGCGGCCCATCGAGCTGCGCAGCGAAAAGCGGATAAACGGGCTGTCGGCCAGATGCTGGCCAAGTTCGGGAGCAAGGGCGAACTTCTTCGGGAAAATCAGTACATAAGGCTCGGTAAACAGGTTGAACCGGTCCACGTCGAGCATGTCCGAGGTGTTGCTTTCCTCGGTGATCATGATGTCGGCGGCGTGGGTGTTGAACTTGGCCCGCTGGTCCGGCATCAGCCCGTTCGAAATCCGCCAGTTGCGCGCCAGATCGCCCTTGCGGCGGTAGAGCCGGGGGCCGAGCACGTTGGCCAGGCTTTCGGGCATGGCGATATTGAGCGAGGCGAGCTCTCCGCTCTCACTCTCGGTTGCCTCGACGAACGCGGAGTTGAGATCGCCGAGGATCTTCTGGCCCTGGCGCAGCAGCACCTGGCCAACCTTGGTCAGCACGATTGGACGGATCGAGCGGTCGAACAGCTGGCGTCCGACCGATTCCTCCAGCCCCGCGATGATCTGCGAAACGCCCGACTGGGTCAGCCCCAGGACCTTGGCAGCCTGGGTCATGCTGCCCTGTTCGGCCGTCACCACAAAGACTTGCAGCGCGCGAAATTCGAACCCCGAGGGGAGCTGGCCCTTGTTCATCTGCGCTGTACCCCTGTGCCTCGCACCAGTAGAGTGCGTTATTATAAGTGGGGCTTATACACGAGGGGCGTGGAAGGGCCAAGCTTATCCCGTCACTTCTCAACCTCTCGGATGGGTCTGCGTGATGAGGCTCTCAGATCACCCGAACTCCAGCCCCAAAAACCCGTCTATGCTGAGCTTGTCGAAGCACTGTCCTGTTCTTCGTGCCGCATTGCGCAACCGCAAGAAGGACAATCCTTCGACAAGCTCAGGACAGACGGGTTTGGGGGTAGGTGGGGTTCGATAAGGGCTAGTCGATCCGCGCGCCCTGGCGGCGCAGTTCGGTCTGGACTGCGGCGATATCGACCGAGCCGAAGTCCTGCCCGGTCTTGATCGCAATCGCCGCTGCCGTACCTGCGCCTTGCCCGGCCACCGCGCAACACATCATGTTGCGCACCGCCGCGTGGCTGACTTTGTCGCCGCCGATGGTCCGACCAGTGACGATCAGGTTCTTGACCTGCTTTGGCAGCATCGAGCGGAAAGGCACGTGGAAATAGCGCCCGGTCGTGGGGATGATGAGGATGCCATAACCGTCGATGAATTCGGGGAAGATGCCGATCGAATCCTCGAACCGGCCTTCGCCTTGGACATCGGCGGCGGTCATGTTGTACATGGCGTCGATCTTGCGGGTGTCGCGGATCCCCAGCGTCATCCCGAAATTGCGCAGCTTGGCGTTCTCGCAGCCGGGCTGGAATTGCTGGAGCGCCGCAATCGCCTGCATCGCCTGGCGGCGGCCCTCGATCTCGCCGTGGGTCAGATCGTCAGGATCGGTCCCGTCGAGCGTCATGTGAACCATGTTGAGGTAGGTCAGATCGCCCTGGTCGCTGACCGTACCCCAGGTCCCGGCAATAGTCTTGAGATTGTCGGGCAGCAGGCCCGCCTTGTGCGCCTGCTGGAAGGGCTTGCGCAGGAAGGGCGAGAACATTGCGTCCTCCTTGCCGCTGGTCGTTACCGACCATTCGCCGTCCTTGGCCCAGTCGGCATAGGTCTGCGGATCAGCCTTCACCGCGTCGATGAACTTGGCCTTGTCGACCCCGCACATCGAGAACATGACCGAGACCGACATCATCTCGGCCTTGGGGTGCATGTGGGTGGGGGCTCCGGCGCGGTGGGCGACATCGGCATCGCCGCTGGCATCGACCACCAGCCTGGCCAGGATCGCCTCGCGCCCGGCCTTGCTTTCGACGATCACCCCGCGGATCGTATCTCCCTCCATGATCGGGGCGACGAACATGCGGTGCAGCATCGGGATCACCCCGGCTTCCTCAACCAGGCAATCGGCGACATACTTGAACGCCTCGGCATCGAGTGCGTGACTGATCGATTGCGGTTCGGGGATTGCTGCGCCCATGGTCCTGGCGCGGTCCTCGAACTCGCGGCCAATGCCTTCGCTGTCGATGGTCTTTGGGTGGCGGTACCAGGCAAAGCCCTCCACCCCGACCTGGGTGATGTTGCCGCCAAAGCAGCCATAGCGTTCGACGAGCGTCGTCTTGACTCCGGCGCGGGCCGAAGCGAGCGCGGCGGCAAGGCCCCCGGGCCCCGACCCAATCACCAGCACATCGGTTTCGTGAACCACGGGCACTTCGCGCGCGGGTTCGGCAATCGTGCGGGTCATCGCTGCGAAGCCTCCCAGTTGGGCGCGACGTAATAGGGCAGGTTGGAAGGGGCGAGCAGGCCCTTGCCGAGCACGTGGTCCGCGCCCTTTTCGCCGATCATGATCGTCGGCGCGTTGAGGTTGCCGGTGGTGATTGAGGGCATCACCGAACTGTCGATCACCCGCAGGCCTTCGACCCCGATCACCTTGAGTTCGGGATCGACCACCGCCATCGGATCGTCCTTCGCGCCCATCTTGCAAGTGCACGAAGGGTGCAGCGCGCTTTCGACGTGATCGGCGATGAAGGCGTCGATCTGCTCATCGGTCACGCAGTCCGCACCCGGCTGAATCTCGCGCCCGCGCCAGGGGGCGAAGGCATCCTGCTGGAAAATCTCGCGGGTCAGCCGAACGCAGGCGCGCATTTCTTCCCAGTCGTCGGGGTGGCTCATGTAGTTGAACAGGATTTTGGGATGCTCGCGCGGGTCCTTGCTGCGCAGCGTCACGCTGCCCCGGCTCTTCGAGCGCATCGGGCCGACGTGGGCCTGGAAACCGTGCTCGGTAGCGAGCGAAGAGCCATCATAATTGATCGCCATCGGGAAGAAATGGTACTGGATGTCGGGGTACTTGATCCCGGCCTTGCTGCGAATGAAGCCGCAGCTTTCAAACTGGTTTGAAGCCCCGATCCCGCGCCGCAGGAACAGCCATTCAGCTCCGACCAGTGCCTTGCCCAACAGGTTGGCCTGGCCGAACAGGGTGATCGGCTTGGTGCAGGCCATCTGGAAGTAGAATTCCAGGTGATCCTGCAAGTTGGCGCCAACGCCGGGGCGGTCAGCTAGCACGTCGATCCCGACGCTTTTCAGTTCCTCAGCAGGGCCGATCCCTGACAGCTTGAGCAGTTGCACCGAATTGATCGAGCCGCCCGACAGCAGCACTTCGCGGGTGGCACGGACCTGATGGAGCTTGCCGCCTTTCTCAAACTCGATCCCGACCGCGCGCTTGCCTTCGAACAGCACGCGATTGGCCAGCGCATGCTGGATCACGGTCAGGTTGGACCGCTTGCGCGCCGGATAGAGATAGGCCTTGGCCGCGCTGCAGCGCGTGCCCTTGCGCACGGTCATGTCCATCCGCCCGAAGCCTTCCTGGCGGAAACCGTTGTAGTCTTCGGTGAGGTCATACCCGGCCTGCGCTGCGGCATCGAGCCAGGCCTGGTTGAGCGGGTTCTTGAGCGTGCCGTAAGTGGTCGAAAGCGGGCCGTCTCCGCCGCGATACTCGTTGCCGCCCTCAGCGCGGGTCTCGGCGCGTTTGAAATAGGGCAGCACATCGCCGTAACCCCAGCCGGCCGCGCCCAGTTCGTCCTTCCAGTGTTCGAAATCGAGCGGGTTGCCGCGCACGTAGACCAGGCCGTTGATCGAGCTCGATCCGCCCAGACCTAGCCCGCGCGGGCAGTGCAGGCGGCGGTTGCCCAGATGCGGTTCGGGTTCCGAGTAATAGCCCCAGTTCCACCGCTTGGTGTTCATCGGATAGGCCAGCGCGGCGGGCATCTGGATGAAGATCGAACGATCCGAGCCGCCAGCCTCAAGCAGCAGCACCTTGTTCTGCCCGTCTGCACTCAGCCGGTCAGCCAGCACGCAGCCTGCCGAACCTGCACCAACGACAATGAAATCGAACTCGTCAGTATGGGGCATCGATCGGCTCCATCGCCACGTAGACGCTCTTCAGCTGGGTGAAATACTCGATCGCCGCCTTGCCGTTTTCGCGGCCCAGGCCCGACTGCTTGTTGCCACCGAACGGCAGTTCGATCGGCGTGATGTTGTAGGTGTTGATCCAGCAGGTCCCGGCCTCCAGCGCAGCGATCACGCGATGCGCGCGGGTCAGGTCGTTGGTGAAGATCCCGGCGGCAAGGCCAAGGTCGGTGGCATTCGCGCGGGCGACCACTTCGGCCTCGTCATCGAAGTCGAGCACCGACATCACCGGACCAAAGATTTCCTCGCGGACAATCGCCATCTCGTCGGAGCAATGGGTGAAAATCGTCGGCTCGACGAAAGCGCCCTTGGCCAATGCGCCCGTTGTCACGCGCTTGCCGCCGGTCAGCAAGGTTGCGCCTTGTTGCTGGCCAAGCTGGATATAGCCTAGCACCTTTTCCATGTGCGCCTGCGAAATCAGCGCGCCCATCTGCGTGGCGGGATCGAGCGGATCGCCAACCACCATCGCCTCGGTCCGCGCCTTGAGCTTGGCGAGGAAGGCGTCGCGGACTTTGCGGTGCACGAACACCCGCGTGCCGTTGGTGCAGACTTCGCCCGCCGAATAGAAATTGGCGAGCAGTGCGCCTGATACGGCCTCGTCCAGATCGGCATCCTCGAACACGATCAGCGCCGATTTGCCGCCCAGTTCGAGCGTCACGACTTTCAATGTCGCGGAGGCATCGGCCATGACTTTCTTGCCGGTACCGACTTCGCCGGTCAGCGAAACCTTGGCGATGCCGGGGTGGCGCGAAAGGAGCCGGCCGGTGTCGGCCTTGCCCTGGACCACCTGGAACAGCCCATCGGGCAGGCCAGCGTCGCAGTAGGCCTTCTCCAGCTCGATCGCGGTCAAGGGAGTCAGTTCGGCCGGCTTGAACAGCATCGCATTGCCGCAGGCCAGCGCGGGCGCGCTTTTCCAGCAGGCGATCTGGATCGGATAGTTCCACGCCCCGATCCCCGCGACCACGCCCAGCGGTTCGCGGCGGGTATAGCCGAAAGCGCCGGGCCCCAGATCGAAATGTTCGCCCGAAAGCGTGCGGGCAAGGCCGGCGAAATACTCGATTGCGTCCGCGCCTGAGAGCACGTCGACAGCGATCGTCTCCTGAATCGGCTTGCCGGTGTCTTGCGCTTCGAGCCGGGCGATGGCTTCGTTGCGCTCGGTCAGCAGCTGAGCGGCGCGACCCAGGATCCGCCCGCGTTCGGCGCCGGGTGTTCGGGCCCACAGCTTCTGTGCTTCGGCAGCGCGGCCCACGGCCTTGTCTACCTCGGCCTTGCCGTCGATCGTGATCGTGGCGAGCACTTCGCCGGTTGCGGGGTTGAGGGTGTCGAAAGTGCCGCTGGCTTCGACAGCGCCGCTGGCGGGCAGCCGCGCGGCGGCGATATCACGGTCGATTGCTTCAAAGATCCAGTCGACCGGGATTTGGGCGTCGGGCTTCCAGGCGCTGGCGAGCGCAGCGCGCAGCCAGAACCCGTCGATCAGCGCACCAATCGTCTCGGCGATCCGGTTCACCGCATCGGGCACGACGATGGCGCGCAATTCGTGCTTGAGGTTGGAGACCATCCGCTCCTGATGCACGCGCTGCAGCCGGGCGAGGGCGGGGGTGTAGAGCGCCAGCCCCCAGAACGAGAGCCAGGCGCGCGAGCTTTCCGAACTGAGCTCGCCCGGATCGAGGTGCGCGATCACGAAAGCCCGCAGCCGGTCCTCAGGCTCCTCGCCTTGCGCCAGCGCCTTCATTGGCAGGGTGGTGACGCGTTCCACCAACTGGCGGAAAGTCGCCTCGATCAGCTTGTCGCGATCGCCGAAGTAGTGGACCACCAAGGCGGGCGAAACGTCAGCCCGGCGCGCGACTTCGGCCATGGTGAACTGCTCGATCCCGGTTTCCGCGAGCGCGGCCAGCGCCGCCTTGAGCAACTGGACCTTGCGGTCTTCCGGTTCGCGTCGGCGCATCGGCATTCCCTTTCCCAAGCGTCTTGAACATACGTTCAATAGCAAGCGAAAGGCGTCTCCGCCACGAGATTCATGACCGGCGGGGCTTTTCATTAGTTGAATTGATAAGGTGCATAAGCCTGCGGCAGATGCGATCTCTGCTCGAAGAAAACACACCTAAACGCTGGCTTTTCCAAGGACATCTCGATGCGCGAACGGGATGCGCGGACAGGAGCGGTTGGGACTGACGGTATGCAGCGGAGAAGCCCTCTTGCACGCACGTTCAATATATATCATTCTCGGTCAAGGATTGAGGTCGAGAGGTGGCCACCCGTTTGGCAGCGACAAAGCCAGGGGCCGCCCAATAACCGGGAGGGTACCATGGCCGTTCGTTCGCATTCATCGAGATTCACCGCTGTGCTTCGTGCGGGCGCTTCGCTTGCGATTGTCGCTGGCGGCTTGGCGGGTACCGCCGCTCAGGCGCAGACCGCGCCCGAAGCCGAGGAGGCTGAAACCACCGACATCGTGGTTACCGCGCAGCGGCGCGAACAGAAGCTGCAGGATGTCGGCATCGCAGTGTCGGTGCTGGGCAAGGAAGAGCTGAAGAACCGCTCGATCAACAGCGCCACCGATGTCGTCTCGGCGATCCCGAACCTGAAATACAACGCCTATTCGTCCTCGCAGGTGGTGTTCAACATGCGCGGGGTTTCGCAGAACGATTATGGCGACCAGCAGGAGCCGCCGGTCGCGGTCTATCAGGATGACAGCTACGCCAGCTCGATCACCACGGCCAGCTTCCCGGTGTTCGATCTGGCCCGGGTTGAGGCGCTGCGCGGGCCGCAAGGCACGCTGTTTGGCCGCAACGCCACCGGCGGCGCGGTCCAGTTCGTGTCCAGCCAGCCCACCTCGTCGCTCGATGGCTATGTCAAAGCCACTTACGGCCGCTACAACCAGACCATCTTCGAAGGCGCGGTTTCCGGACCGCTGGGCGATACGCTGAGCGCGCGTATCTCGGGCGTCTACAACCGCGATGACGGCTATATGGAGAATATCACCCCGGGCGAAAAGGATCGCGGGGCCAACAACCACTGGGCGGTGCGCGGGATCTTCCTGCTGGAGCCGTCGAACAGCTTCAAGGCCAAGCTGACCCTGCGCTATTCGCAGGCCGACAAGGAACGCCAGGCCGGGATCTACAATTATGCTCCGGCTTGCCCTAACGGGCAGTTCCAGGGTGAGTTCATGTCGCCGACCGATACTTGCGGCTATTGGGGTACCACTGGCACCGCCGGACCTGGCTACTTCAACCCCTCGATCACGGCCTCGCAAGGCGGCAGCCCGTGGAAAACGGCGGGCACAGGCGATGCATACGTTGATCGCAAAATGTTTGGCGCGACCTTGCGTTTCGATGCGCAGATCGGCTCATTCGATGTCGTTTCGATCACCGACTACCAGCACCTTAAAAAGTTCTACATCGAAAGCGGCAACGGTCAGCCTGAAATCCCTTATGTCGAAAACGTGACGCCGCCGGCCACGGCACCGTGCCCGGCACCGGCCAGCAGCGTAACCTGCTATGCCTCGGGCACGGTGTTCTATCAGGATGCCAAGGTGAACCAGGTCACCCAGGAACTGCGTTTCTCGCGAAGCACGGACAACAATTTCCTGACCTTCGGCGCTTTCGGGATGATCATCGACGGTGACTACCGGGCCAAGTATGCGGTGCCGTTCATCGCCTATGACCCGCGCGTCAACTTTACCCAGCGGACTGAAAGCTTTGCTTTCTTCCTGCAGGACGAATTCAAGCTCACCGACAATCTCAAGCTGATTGGCGGGATCCGCTACTGGCGCGATAGCAAGGAAGGCGATTACACCGCAGTTCACACCCTTGCGCCTTGGGCCCTGTCGTTGAACTTCGGTCCTGGCGGGG
>JAGXTB010000040.1 GCA_018334165.1 Sphingomonadales bacterium
CCCGCCTGTACCCCTCCACCATCCACTGCGTGGATGGTTCCCCTCCCCGTGCCGGGGAGGAATGGTGACGGGACCACCATGGGCCGTTGCCAGGAAATCCTCTGACGCGTTCACGTCAGGTGGGAACCGTGTGTGCCGGACCGGAATCCGACCAGGGACAGCCCCCATGGATTTGCTTATAGCCTCAGGGATTTTCAAAGGCTCGCACCGGGCAGTACCCGTCTCCCCTTAGATAGGCTTTGCCAAGAGCATCCGCAACCCATGCCCGTTCGTCCCGAGCGAAGTCGAGGGACCGCACAGCTGCGATCCCTCGACTTCGCTCGGGACGAACGGATTTGGGGGGTGGGCGTGCTAGCCCTCTAGCGCCGCAGCAAAACTCTCAAGCCGGGTGGCCAGGGCTTCCAGCGCATCGGCCTGATCCGGAGTGGGGGCAGGACTGCCGCCCTTCCTGCGGGCTTCATGCAATTCATCGGCCAGCAGCAACGCGGCGAACAGCAGGAGGCGGGTTTCGTTATGGCCTGAAGGACTCAGTTCGCGGACCTTGTCTTCGATCATCTGGCCCAGTTCCTGGACCCGGTCTTCCTCGCCAGCGGCACAGGCCACCAGATAGCTGCGGCCGCCGATCTGGAGCGTGACGTTGCTCACCCTTGCGCCCCTTCGATTAGCTGGTCGAGTTGTTCAAGTGAATCCTGAACTGCGCTGCGCAGGCGATCATGCTTTGCTTGCAATTCGGCGATTTCCGGCCCTGTGGCGGCGGCACGCGGAGCGCGCGCTGCACCCTCGATCCGGGCCAGCGCCGCTTCGATCCGGGCCAAGGCGGCCTTGCTGCGATCGGCGTCCATAAAGCTTGTCTAGCGCAAAAACGCGGCAGCGCAAAGCGTTGGAGCATGGATTTCCCACCGTTTGCAAAGCCCGCACCGGGTCAGCGCCTTGACGCCGCCTTGCGCCTTGGCAAAGGAGGCCTCGCGCCGAATCGCGCGCGATCCCTGCCTGCCCACGGGAGCTGCACCGCATGACCCTCGATAGTGCCCGCCTCGCGCCTATGGCCAACGCCATTCGCGCGCTTTCGATGGATGCTGTCCAGGCGGCCAATTCGGGGCATCCCGGCATGCCGATGGGCATGGCCGATGTTGCCACGGTGCTGTTCAGCCAGTTTCTGAAGTTCGATCCCGCGGCCCCGAAATGGCCCGATCGCGACCGCTTCGTGCTGTCGGCCGGGCATGGCTCGATGCTGATCTACGCGCTGCTGCACCTGACCGGCTATGAAGCGCCGACAATGGCGGATATCCGCAATTTCCGCCAGTTGCACAGCCCCTGCGCGGGCCACCCCGAAAACACCGAGCTGGCGGGCGTCGAATGCACCACTGGCCCGCTGGGTCAGGGGCTGGCGATGGCGGTCGGCATGGCCATGGCCGAGCGGCATTTGAATGCCGTGTTCGGCAATGGCCTGGTCGATCACCGGACCTGGGTGGTGGCGGGCGATGGCTGCCTGATGGAAGGAATCAACCACGAGGCCGTGGGCCTGGCCGGTACGCTCAAACTGGGCCAGCTAAACGTGCTGTGGGACGACAACCGGATCACCATCGACGGCGATACCAGCCTGTCCACCGTCGAAGACATTGCCGCCCGCTACACCGCCAGCGGCTGGCACGTGACCAGCTGCGATGGACACGACTTTGCCGATATTGCCCGCGCGCTGGCCGAAGCCGCCGCCGATCCGCGACCCTCGCTGGTCGCCTGCAAGACCGTGATCGGGCAGGGCGCGCCCAACAAGGCCGGAAGCCATTCGGTCCACGGCAGCCCGTTGGGTGCGGATGAAGTCGCCGCAACCCGCGAGGCACTGGGCTGGACGTCGCCGGCCTTCGAAGTGCCGGCCGAGATCCTGGCAGACTGGCGCTCGCTGGGCGTGAAGGGCGCCGCTGCCCGGGCCGAATGGGAAGCCCGTCTGGGTGCCGATCCGCAGGGCGCTGAATTCTCGCGCCGGATGGCTGGCGAGCTGCCCGCGGACAAGAGCGCGGCGCGCGATTACATGGCCTCGCTGGTCGCCAATCCGCCCAAGGTCGCGACCCGCAAGGCCAGCGAGATGGCGCTTGAAGCACTGACCGTGGCGATCCCCGAACTGCTGGGCGGAAGCGCCGACCTTACGGGCTCAAACCTGACCAAGACCAAGGCGACCGCAACGTTCAGCGCGAACGACTATGCCGGCCGCCACGTCCACTACGGGATCCGCGAATTCGGCATGGCAGCCGCGATGAACGGCATGGCGCTGCACGGCGGAGTGATCCCCTATGGCGGGACCTTCCTGGTCTTTGCCGACTATTGCCGCAACGCGATCCGGATGTCCGCGATCCAGCATGCCCGCGTGGTCTATGTGCTGACCCACGATTCGATCGGCCTTGGCGAAGACGGCCCGACCCACCAGCCGATCGAACATGTCATGAGCCTGCGGGCGATCCCGAACCTGCTGGTGTTCCGCCCCGCCGATGCGATGGAAACTGCCGAAAGCTGGGCGCTGGCGCTCAAGCAGGCGGACCGCCCTTCGGTACTCGCGCTCTCGCGCCAGAACCTGCCGCCGGTGCGCTTCGAAGCCGAGATGAAGACCGCCAAGGGTGCCTACCGCCTCAAGGCCGCTGAAGCCTCGCGGCAGGTCGTTCTGGTGGCAAGCGGCTCGGAAGTCGAGATTGCGCTCGCCAGTGCTGCGGCGCTCGAAGCCGACGGGATCGGCGCCGATGTCGTCTCGATGCCGTGCTGGGAACTGTTCGACGAACAGGACGCGGCCTACCGTGCCGATCTGCTGCCTGCAGGCGTGCTCAAGGTCTCGATCGAGGCCGGGGTGACGCTGGGCTGGCAGAAGTACATCGGTGACGGGCTGGCGATCGGTATCGACCGGTTCGGCGCTTCGGCCCCGGCCGACCAGCTCTATTCTTATTTTGGCCTCACTGCCGAGGCAATTGTCCCCCAGATCAAAGCCCGGCTGGGCTAAACAGACAGGAGTTTCCTCATGGCAATCAAGGTTGCAATCAACGGTTTCGGGCGCATCGGGCGCAATGTGGCGCGCGCGATCATCAAGCGGCCCGATTGCGGGCTTGAGCTGGTTTCGATCAACGATCTCGCCTCGGCCCAGGCCAATGCGATGCTGTTCAAGCGTGACTCTGTTCACGGTGCCTTCCCCGGCACGGTCGAAGTCGATGGCAACGATCTGGTGATCAACGGCAAGCGCATCCACGTGACTGCCGAGCGCGATCCGGCCAACCTTCCGCATGCCGCAAACGGGGTCGATATTGCGCTCGAGTGCACCGGCTTTTTTACTGACCGTGCTTCGTGCGAAAAGCACCTTGCCGCCGGTGCCAAACGGGTGCTGCTTTCGGCCCCAGGCAAGGGCGTCGATCTGACCGTGGTGTTCGGTGTCAATCACGACAAGCTGACCGCCGACCACATCATCGTATCCAATGCTTCGTGCACCACCAACTGCCTCGCGCCGGTGGCCATGGTGCTCAACGATGCGATCGGGATCGAGCGCGGGCTGATGACCACGATCCACGCCTATACCAACGACCAGAAGATCCTCGACCAGATCCACGAAGATCCGCGCCGCTCGCGCGCGGCGGCGATGTCGATGATCCCGACCACTACCGGCGCTGCCCGCGCGGTGGGCGAAGTGCTGCCCGAACTGAAGGGCAAGCTCGATGGCTCGGCAGTGCGCGTGCCCACGCCCAATGTCAGCCTGGTCGATCTGACTTTCACCCCTTCGCGCGATACCACCAAGGACGAAGTCAACGCGCTGCTCAAGGCCGCCTCGGAAGGCGCGCTCAAGGGCGTGCTGGCCTGGACCGACGAGCCGCTGGTGTCGATCGACCTCAACCACTGCCCGGCCAGCTCGACCGTGGACAGCCTGGAAACCGCAGTGATCGACGGCAAGCTGGTCCGCGTGGTCAGCTGGTACGACAACGAATGGGGCTTCTCCAACCGGATGGTCGATACCGCCGGGGCGATGGGGAAGTTGATCTGACCTGACCCTTCCCCCTTGATGGGGGAAGGATACGAAGACTTGCGAGCTTGCTCGCTAGTCGCAGTTGGATGGGGGTGAGGGTGCGTCACCTCGCGAGATCACCCCCACCCAACCTTCGCTAGCCCCCGCATGCGCGAGGGCAAGCTGCGGTATCCCTCCCCCATCAAGGGGGAGGAGGGAGTGGCACATGACCAAGTTCAAGACCCTCGATGATCTCGGCGACCTGACCGGCAAGGTCGCGCTGGTGCGCGTCGATCTCAACCTGCCGATGGACGGCGTCCGGGTCACCGATGACACCCGCGTGCGGGCTTCGGCCCCGACGATCCTCGAACTGGCGGCGAAGGGGGCCAAAGTGCTGCTGCTGGCGCACTTCGGGCGGCCGGGGGGTGAGAAGGTTTCGACTATGTCGGTCTCGATGACCCTCGACGCGCTGCAAGAGGTGCTGGGCCGCGAAGTGATGTTCGTGCCCGAGATTGCAGGCGACGTGGTCAAGCAGTCTATCGGCATCCTCGCACCCGGAGACATCGCGCTGCTGGAGAACACCCGGTTCTGGAAGGGTGAGGAAAAGAACGATCCGGAATTGGCAAAAGCGATTGCCGCCAATGCCGACCTCTACGTCAACGACGCTTTCTCCGCCGCGCACCGCGCCCATGCCAGCACCGAGGGGCTGGCCCACTTGCTTCCCGCCTATGCCGGGCGCTCGATGGAGGCCGAACTCAAGGCGCTGGAAAAGGCGCTGGGCGATCCGGTGCGCCCGGTCGCGGCCGTGGTCGGCGGGGCCAAGGTTTCGTCCAAGCTCGACGTGCTGACCCACCTGGTGACCAAGGTCGATCACCTGATCATCGGCGGCGGCATGGCCAACACCTTCCTCGCCGCGCGCGGGGTCTCAGTGGGCAAGAGCCTTTGCGAACATGAGCTGGCCAGCACTTGCGAAGGCATTCTGGACGCCGCTGACAAGGCCGGCTGCACGGTCCACCTGCCTTACGATGTGGTGGTGGCAAAGGAATTCGTGGCCAATCCGGCCTCCTTGCGCATCTGCAACGTCCACGAAGTCGCTGCTGACGAGATGATCCTTGATGTCGGCCCACAGGCAACCGAAGCCCTGGCCGATGTGCTCAAGACCTGCCGCACCCTGGTCTGGAACGGGCCGCTGGGCGCGTTTGAGACCGAACCGTTTGACGCGGCCACCGTCGCTCTTGCCAAAAGCGCCGCAGCGCTGACCAAGGAAGGCGCACTGGTTTCGGTCGCGGGCGGGGGTGATACTGTCGCCGCGCTGGCCCATGCCGGGGTGGCGCAGGATTTCAGCTATATCTCGACGGCTGGCGGGGCCTTCCTCGAATGGATGGAAGGCAAGGACTTGCCGGGGGTCACCGCACTCCAGACCGCTTGAGGTTACCGCACTTGCGGCACCGCGCCGGGGCCGCTATGGGCGCCGCCACATACGTATGCAACGCAAGGAATCGATCCCCATGAACTTTGCCGAAATGACCGCCAAGATGGCCGCCGGGAAGGGCTTTATCGCCGCGCTTGACCAATCAGGCGGATCGACTCCCAAGGCACTGGCCGGTTACGGGATCGGCGAAGATGCGTGGAGCGACGAAGCGGGCATGTACGCCCTGATCCACGACATGCGCAGCCGGATCATCCGCTCGGCGGCCTTCACTGGCGACAAGGTGATCGGCGCGATCCTGTTCGAACGGACCATGGACGGCACGGTCGATGGCGTTCCCACCCCGGCGGCGCTGATCGCCAAGGGTGTGGTGCCCTTCATCAAGATCGACAAGGGCCTGGAAGACGAGGCCAATGGCGTCCAGATGATGAAGCCGATGCCCGAACTCGATGCGCTGCTGGCCCGCTCGAAGGCGCTGGGCGTCTATGGCACCAAGGAACGCTCGGTGATCAATTCGGCGAATGCTTCGGGCATTGCCGATGTGGTTGCGCAGCAGTTTGAAATTGGCCGTCAGGTGCTGAGCCACGGCATGATGCCGATGCTCGAGCCTGAGATCAACATCAAGAGCGACACCCGCGCGGCCTGTGACGAGCTGATGCTGGCCGAGATCCTCAAGAACCTTGAGGGGATGAGCGAGCAAGTGATGCTCAAGCTCTCGCTGCCGGTGGTGCCGGGGACTTTCGACCCGCTGGTCGAGCACCCCAAGGTGCTGCGCGTGGTCGCGCTGTCGGGCGGTTACAAGCGCCCTGAAGCCTGTGTCGAACTATCGAAGAACAAGGGCATCATCGCCAGCTTCAGCCGCGCGCTGCTCGAAGACCTGCGCGCGCAGATGAACGATGCTGAGTTTGACGCTGCGTTGGGTGAGGCGATCGACGCGATCCACAAGGGTTCGACTGAGAAGAATTGATCGGCTAGAGCGCCCGGCATGACCCAATGCCAGCTCTACCTGATCTCCCCGCTCGACGTCTCCGGCGCCTTTCCGGACCGGCTTGCCCGCGCTTTGGACGCAGGCCAAGTCGCGGCGTTCCAGTTCCGCGTCAAGGATGTGGACGAGCACCAGGCCGCGCGGCTGGCCGAGCCGCTCCAGGCGATCTGTTCG
>JAGXTB010000041.1 GCA_018334165.1 Sphingomonadales bacterium
AGGGATACCCTAATGGGTGGTCGGGAGGGGGAGCGGGCTGGTGTTGCAAGACAATCGCGGAGGCGATTGGCGCACCCATCATTACGCTCTGGACACACCGGAACTCCGCCCCTATAGGCCGCCTCTGCTCATCGCTTCGAGCAAGCGCGGCCCATGCGTGGGGGCCGGGCCCGGAAGGAAGCGGAGGGTTTTCCATCTGACGCGAAGGCTGCTGGCCGCCTCCTACTGGAGGTGTTTGCCGTGCGGCCTTTTTGCCGTCCGGTGGGCCCGAGTCCTCGCGTGACAGTTCATTCCCGCCGCATCGTCGGCATGCAAGCAAAGAGGCACATCCCCTCATGGCCAAGAAGGCTCCCACTTCGGCTCCGGCAACGCGCTCCAGCGCGAAGCGGCGCATCCGCAAGATCTTCGGCGACATCCACGAAGTGGTGAAGATGCCGAACCTGATCGAGGTTCAGCGCGAATCGTACGAGCAGTTCCTGCGCTCGAACCCGGCGACCGGCTATGTCTCGGGGCTGGAAAAGACCCTGCGCTCGGTTTTCCCGATCCGCGACTTCGCGGGCACCAGCGAGCTGGACTTCGTCCACTATGAGCTGGAAGACCCCAAGTACGACGTGAACGAATGCCGCCAGCGCGGGATCACCTATGCCGCGCCGATGAAGGTCACGCTGCGCCTGATCGTGTTCGAAGTGGACAGCGAAACCGAAACCCGCTCGGTGCTCGATATCAAGGAGCAGGACGTTTACATGGGCGACATGCCGCTCATGACGCACAACGGCACCTTCTTCATCAACGGCACCGAACGCGTGATCGTCAGCCAGATGCACCGCTCGCCGGGCGTGCTGTTTGACCACGATCGCGGCAAGACCCACTCTTCGGGCAAGTACCTGTTTGCCGCCCGCGTGATCCCCTATCGCGGTTCGTGGCTCGATTTCGAATTCGACGCCAAGGACATCGTCAATGTCCGCATCGACCGCAAGCGCAAGCTGCCGGTCACCGCGCTGCTCCACGCGCTGGGCCTCGATGACGAAACCATCCTGGGCTTCTTCTACCAGACCGTCACCTGGAAGCGCGGCGCCAATGCCTCTGGGGGCGGCTGGCGCCTGCCCTATTCGGCCGAAGCCTGGCGCGGGGCCAAGCCCTCGTTCGACATCGTCGATGCCAAGAGCGGCGAAGTGGTCTTCGCGGCCGGCACCAAGATCAGCCCGCGCGCGGCCAACAAGGCCGAGAAGGACGGACTGGCCGAACTGCTGATCCCGACCGAAGAAGTGTTCGGCCGCTATTCGGCCAAGGACCTGATCGACGAAAGCACTGGCCGGATCTACATCGAGGCCGGCGACGAAGTGTCGCCCGACAACCTCGACATGCTCGACAAGGCCGGGATCGACCAGCTCGAACTGCTCGACATCGATCACATCAATACGGGTCCCTGGATCCGCAACACGCTCAAGGCCGACAAGGCCCCCGATCGCGACCACGCGCTGGCCGATATCTACCGTGTGATGCGTCCGGGCGAACCGCCGACGCGCGAAACCGCTGAAGCGCTGTTCGAAGGCCTGTTCTTTGATGGCGACCGCTATGACCTGTCGGCCGTGGGCCGGGTCAAGCTCAACATGCGTTTGGCGCTCGATGCCGAAGACACCGTCACCACGCTGCGCACCGAGGATATCCTCGCCGTGGTCAAGGAACTGGTGAACCTGAAGGACGGCAAGGGCGAAGTCGATGACATCGACAACCTGGGCAACCGCCGCGTGCGTTCGGTCGGCGAACTGCTGGAAAACCAGTACCGCGTCGGCCTGCTCAGGATGGAACGCGCGGTCAAGGAACGGATGAGCTCGGTCGATGTCTCGACCGTGATGCCCAACGACCTGATCAATGCCAAGCCCGCGGTTGCCGCGGTGCGTGAGTTCTTCGGTTCGTCGCAGCTCTCGCAGTTCATGGATCAGACCAACCCGCTCTCGGAAGTCACCCACAAGCGCCGCGTCTCGGCACTTGGGCCGGGCGGGCTTACGCGTGAGCGCGCCGGTTTCGAAGTCCGCGACGTTCACCCGACCCATTATGGCCGGATCTGCCCGATTGAAACGCCGGAAGGCCCGAACATCGGTCTGATCAACTCGCTGTCGACCTTCGCCCGCGTCAACAAGTACGGTTTCATCGAAACCCCGTACCGCAAGGTGATCGACGGCAAGGTGACCAAGGACGTCATCTATCTTTCGGCGATGGAAGAGCAGAAGCACACCGTTGCGCAGGCTTCGGCCGAAACCAACGAAGACGGCAGCTTCGTTGAAGAGCTGGTCTCGGCCCGCCAGAACGGCGAATTCGTGATGGCTCCGCGCGATCACGTGACCTTGATGGACGTTTCGCCCAAGCAGCTGGTCTCGGTCGCAGCATCGCTGATCCCGTTCCTGGAAAACGATGACGCCAACCGCGCGCTGATGGGCTCGAACATGCAGCGCCAGGCGGTGCCGCTGGTTCGCGCCGAAGCGCCGTTTGTCGGCACCGGGATGGAAGAAACCGTGGCCCGGGATTCGGGTGCAGCCATTGCTGCCCTGCGCGGCGGCGTGGTCGATCAGGTCGATGCGACCCGGATCGTGATCCGCGCCTCGGGCGATATCGAAGCCGGCCAGTCGGGTGTCGATATCTACCGCCTGCAGAAGTTCGAACGTTCGAACCAGTCGACCTGCATCAACCAGCGTCCGCTGGTGAAGGTGGGCGATGTGGTCGAATCCGGTGACATCCTGGCTGATGGTCCTTCGACCGAGCTGGGTGAACTGGCGCTGGGCCGCAACAGCCTGGTCGCGTTCATGCCGTGGAACGGCTACAACTACGAAGACTCGATCCTGATTTCGGAACGCATCGTCAAGGACGACGTGTTCACCTCGATCCACATCGACGAATTCGAAGTGATGGCCCGCGACACCAAGCTGGGGCCGGAAGACATCACCCGCGATATCCCGAACGTCGGCGAGGAAGCCCTGCGCAACCTCGACGAAGCCGGGATCGTCTACATCGGCGCCGAAGTGCACCCGGGCGACATCCTGGTCGGCAAGATCACGCCCAAGGGCGAAAGCCCGATGACGCCGGAAGAAAAGCTGCTGCGCGCGATCTTTGGCGAAAAGGCTTCGGACGTGCGCGATACTTCGCTGCGGCTGCCGCCGGGGGTTGCCGGGACGATCGTCGATGTCCGCGTGTTCAACCGCCACGGGATCGAGATCGATGACCGTGCCCGCCAGATCCAGAACGAAGAAATCGAACGCCTCGCCAAGGACCGCGAGGACGAACGTTCGATCCTCAACCGCGCCACTTACAACCGCCTCAAGGACATGCTGCTCGGCCAGGTGGCCGCAGCTGCGCCCAAGGGCTTCAAGAAGGGCGACAAGATCGACGAGGCCGGTCTGGCCGAGATCGAGCGCCACGAATGGTGGAAGTTCGCGGTTGCCGACGACAAGGTCCAGGGTCAGCTTGAAGCGGTCAAGGCGCAGTACGACGCCACCGTCAAGGCGATCCAGGAGAAGTTCGAAGACCGCAAGGAAAAGCTCGAACGCGGCGACGAATTGGCGCCTGGCGTGCTCAAGATGGTCAAGGTCTTCGTCGCGGTGAAGCGCAAGTTGCAGCCGGGTGACAAGATGGCCGGCCGCCACGGCAACAAGGGTGTGATTTCGCGCATCCTGCCGGCCGAAGACATGCCGTTCCTCGAAGACGGGACCCCGGTCGATATCGTGCTCAACCCGCTGGGCGTGCCCAGCCGCATGAACGTCGGGCAGATCTTCGAAACGCACCTGGGCTGGGCTGCGCGCGGTCTCGGCAAGCAGATCGGTGCCGCGCTGGAAGACTGGCGCGCCGCCAATCCGAACCCCGAAGCTGCCGCGCCGCCCTCGGCGCTGGTGGACCGGCTCAAGGACATCTACGGGCCGCAGTACCACGGCGATATCGACGGGCGTTCGACTGCCGAGATCGTCGATATGGCCGAACTGCTCCAGGGCGGCGTTCCGATGGGCACTCCGGTGTTCGACGGCGCGCGCGAAGCTGACGTTTCGGCGATGCTGGAAAAGGCCGGGCTCGATACCTCGGGCCAGGTTACGCTCTACGACGGGCGCACCGGCGATGCCTTCGACCGCAAGGTGACCGTGGGCTATATCTACATGCTGAAGCTCCACCACCTTGTTGACGACAAGATCCACGCGCGTTCGATCGGGCCTTACAGCCTGGTCACCCAGCAGCCGCTGGGCGGCAAGGCCCAGTTCGGCGGCCAGCGCTTCGGGGAAATGGAAGTCTGGGCGCTCCAGGCCTACGGCGCCGCCTATACGCTGCAGGAAATGCTGACGGTGAAGTCGGACGACGTGGTCGGCCGCACCAAGGTTTACGAAGCAATCGTCAAGGGTGACGATACTTTCGAAGCCGGCATTCCCGAAAGCTTCAACGTGCTCGTCAAGGAAATGCGCTCGCTGGGTCTCAACGTGGAGCTTTCGAGCCTCACCGACGAAGACGAAGGCGACGATTTCGCGGAGGCGGCGGAATAGCGGAACCGGGCGGCCCTCACCGGCCGCCCATCCCCGCCCCGCCCAAAGAATTCACCCCCAGAGGGATTGAAACATGAACGACCTGACCAAATTCACCAACCAGATCGCCAAGCCCGAAGTGTTCGACCAGATCCAGATCGGGATCGCATCCCCGGAACGGATCCGCTCGTGGTCTTTCGGTGAGATCAAGAAGCCCGAAACGATCAACTACCGGACCTTCAAGCCCGAACGCGACGGCCTGTTCTGCGCCCGCATCTTCGGCCCGGTGAAGGACTATGAGTGCCTGTGCGGCAAGTACAAGCGCATGAAGTACAAGGGCGTGGTCTGCGAAAAGTGCGGTGTTGAAGTCACCGTCACCAAGGTTCGCCGCGAACGCATGGGCCACATCGAACTGGCCGCGCCGGTTGCGCACATCTGGTTTCTCAAGAGCCTGCCTTCGCGCATCGGCCTGCTGCTCGACATGCAGCTCAAGCAGCTGGAGCGCGTGCTCTACTTCGAAAGCTACATCGTCACCGAACCCGGCCTGACCCCGCTTGAGAAGTACCAGCTGCTGACCGAAGACGAGCTGTGCGATTACCAGGACGAGTACGGCGAAGACGCCTTCTCGGCCGGGATCGGCGCCGAAGCGGTCAAGCACATGCTGATCAACCTCGACCTCGAGCAGGAAAAGGAAGACCTGCTCAAGGAACTGTCCGAGACCAAATCGGAACTGAAGCCGAAGAAGATCATCAAGCGGCTGAAGGTCGTTGAAAGCTTCATCGATTCGGGCAACCGCCCCGAATGGATGATCCTGGACGTGGTGCCGGTCATTCCGCCCGAACTGCGCCCCTTGGTGCCGCTCGACGGCGGCCGCTTCGCGACTTCGGATCTCAACGATCTCTATCGCCGCGTGATCAACCGTAACAACCGCCTCAAGCGCCTGATCGAGCTGCGTGCGCCGGACATCATCGTCCGCAACGAAAAGCGCATGCTGCAGGAAGCCGTTGACGCGCTGTTCGACAACGGCCGCCGCGGCCGCGTGATCACGGGCGCCAACAAGCGTCCGCTGAAGTCGCTTAGCGACATGCTCAAGGGCAAGCAGGGCCGCTTCCGCCAGAACCTGCTAGGCAAGCGCGTCGACTATTCGGGCCGCAGCGTGATCGTGACCGGTCCCGAACTCAAGCTGCACCAGTGCGGCCTGCCCAAGAAGATGGCGCTCGAGCTGTTCAAGCCGTTCATCTATGCGCGTCTGGATGCCAAGGGTCTGTCGATGACCCTCAAGCAGGCCAAGAAGTGGGTCGAAAAGGAACGCAAGGAAGTCTGGGACATCCTGGACGAAGTGATCCGCGAACACCCGGTGATGCTCAACCGCGCGCCGACGCTGCACCGTCTGGGGATCCAGGCCTTCGAACCCGTGCTGATCGAAGGCAAGGCGATCCAGCTGCACCCGCTGGTCTGCTCGGCCTTCAACGCCGACTTCGATGGTGACCAGATGGCGGTCCACGTACCGCTTTCGTTGGAAGCCCAGCTCGAAGCGCGCGTGCTGATGATGTCGACCAACAACATCCTCAGCCCCGCCAACGGCAAGCCGATCATCGTGCCGTCGCAGGACATGGTGCTGGGGCTCTATTACCTGTCGATCGACCGCGACAACGAGCCCGGCCAGGGCATGATGTTCGCCGATATGGCCGAAGTGCACCAGGCGCTGGAAGTGGGCGCGGTGACGCTCCACTCGAAGATCCTGGCGCGCGTGCCGCAGACCGACGAAGCGGGCCAGCAGTACCTCAAGCGGTTTGAAACCACTCCGGGCCGGATGCTGATCGGCGAATGCCTGCCCAAGTCGCACACCGTGCCCTTCGACGTGGTCAACAAGGTGCTGACCAAGAAGGAAATCGGCGACGTTATCGATCAGGTCTATCGCCACACTGGCCAGAAGGACACCGTCCTGTTTGCCGACGCGATCATGGCGCTGGGCTTCCGTCACGCCTTCAAGGCAGGGATCTCGTTCGGCAAGGACGACATGATCATCCCCGACAGCAAGGTCGAACTGGTTGACGAAACCAAGGCCTTGGTGGCTGACTATGAGCAGCAGTACCAGGACGGCCTGATCACCCAGCAGGAAAAGTACAACAAGGTGATCGACGCCTGGAGCCGCTGCGGCGACCAGGTGGCCAACGCCATGATGGACGAGATCAAGGCCAGCCCGATTGACCCCGAAACCGGTCGTCAGCGGCCGATCAACTCGATCTACATGATGTCGCACTCAGGCGCGCGTGGTTCGCCAACGCAGATGAAGCAGCTGGCCGGGATGCGCGGGCTGATGGCCAAGCCTTCGGGCGAGATCATCGAAACCCCGATCATCTCGAACTTCAAGGAAGGCCTGACCGTTCTTGAATACTTCAACTCGACCCACGGCGCCCGCAAGGGCCTAGCGGACACTGCGCTCAAGACCGCCAACTCGGGTTACCTGACCCGGCGCTTGGTGGACGTGTCGCAGGACTGCGTGGTGGTGATCGACGACTGCGGAACCGAACGCGCGCTGGAAATGCGGGCGATCGTTCAGGGCGGCAGCGTGATCGCTTCGCTGGGCGAACGGATCCTTGGCCGTACCTTGGCCGAAGACGTTGTCGAAAAGGACGGCTCCATTGTCATGCCCAATGGCACGCTGCTCGACGAAGCCGCGACTGCCAAGGTTGAGGCCACCGGGATCCAGGCGATCAAGATCCGCTCGCCGCTGATCTGCGAAGCCGAACAGGGCGTCTGCGCGACCTGCTATGGCCGTGATCTTGCCCGCGGGACTCCGGTCAACATCGGCGAAGCGGTGGGCGTTATTGCCGCCCAGTCGATTGGCGAACCCGGCACCCAGCTGACCATGCGGACCTTCCACATTGGCGGCGCGGCGCAGGTTAACGAGCAGTCGCACCTTGAGGCGATTTCGGACGGTACCGTGGTTTACCGCGATATCCCGACGATCACCGACAAGCGCGGCCGCCGCCTCAGCCTTGCCCGCAACGGCGAAGTGGTGGTGATGGACAACGATGGCCGCGAACGCGCGATCCACCGTGTTCCCTATGGTACCCACCTGCTCCACGAAGACGGCGCGATCATCTCTGAAGGCGATCGCCTCGCCGAATGGGATCCGTTCACTCTGCCGGTGATCACCGAAAAGCCGGGTGTGGTGAAGTACCAGGACCTGATCGACGGCAAGACCCTGACCGAAGTGACCGATGAAGCGACCGGCATGACCAGCCGCGTCATCACCGAGAACCGCTCGGCCAGCCGCTCGAAGAAGGAAGACCTGCGTCCGCGCCTGACCCTGCTCGACGATGCCTCGGGTGAGGCCGCGCGCTACATGATGGCACCGGGCACGACCCTGTCGGTCGAGGACGGTCAGGAAGTCTCGGCCGGTGACGTGCTGGCCCGCGCCAGCCGCGAAGCCGCCAAGACCCGCGACATCACCGGCGGTCTGCCGCGCGTTGCGGAACTGTTCGAAGCCCGGATCCCCAAGGACAACGCGATCATCGCGAAGATCTCGGGCCGGATCGAATTCGTCCGCGACTACAAGGCCAAGCGCAAGATCGCGATTGTCCCCGAGGAAGGCGATGCGGTCGAATACCTGATCCCCAAGTCCAAGGTGATCGACGTTCAGGAAGGCGACTGGGTCAAGAAGGGCGACAACCTGATCTCGGGCTCGCCCAACCCGCACGACATTCTGGAAGTGCTGGGGGTTGAGGCCTTGGCCGAATACCTCGTCGCTGAAATCCAGGAAGTCTACCGCTTGCAGGGCGTGAAGATCAACGACAAGCACATCGAAACGATCGTTCGTCAGATGCTGCAGAAGGTTGAGATCACCGACGGCGGCGATACCGTGCTGCTGGCCGGCGAACAGGTCGACCGTGAGGAAATGGACGAATACAACGCCAAGCTGGCCGCAGGGCAGGCTCCGGCGGTGGGCAAGCCGGTGCTGCTCGGCATCACCAAGGCGAGCCTGCAGACGCGTTCGTTCATCTCGGCCGCCTCGTTCCAGGAAACCACCCGGGTGCTCACCCAGGCGGCCGTGGAAGGCAAGCGCGACAGCCTGATCGGGCTCAAGGAAAACGTCATCGTCGGGCGTCTGATCCCGGCCGGTACCGGTGCCGGCATGAACCGGCTTCGTGTGGCTGCGTCCTCGCGGGACGCGGCCCTGCGCGCTCAATACCGCAAGCTGCAGGAGGCCCTGATCGCCCCCGACAGCGCGGAAGAAGAGCACGCCGCCGAACTGGCCCAGGGCCCGGAAGCCGCAGGCTTCACCGATCCGCTGGCCGAGGTTGAGGGCGAAACCCACGGCCTCGATGCCGATGCCGGTGAATACCTGAACCCGGAGGCCGCGGAAGGCGAAGAATAGGCCAACCGCCAGCCAAAGGCTGACAAACAAAGACCCCGCCGGAGCGATCCGGCGGGGTTTTTGACTTTCAATGCTTGGCTGGAATCAGAGTCGGTCGAGTCGCAACCAGCGCGGATCGCCCAGCCAGGCCTTGGTCAGCGACCGACGCGCCGCTGCCGCCTCCAGCCTGTTCCCCAGACTGGCTTCGGCCTGCGCCAGTCCAAAGAGCGCCCAGCCATTGTGTGGCGCCTGGATCAGAGCTCCCCTGAAAGCATCGCGGGCAGCTTCCTTCTGGCCTGCGGCCAGCAAGGCGGCCCCCAGCGACTGGCGCACCGGGAAATACCAGTATGGTGGTTCCTGGTAGGGGATGGTCGCCTCGATCGTGACTGCCTTGCGATATTCGCTGATGGCTTCGGCGTATTGTCCCCGCAGGTAGTGACGTTTGCCACGGGCGACATGTTCGGCCATTTTCAGCAGATCAGGCGCCGGTACACCCTGGGCCACCATCGCGGCTATGCCGTCATGTCCTTGGAGCTGGTTCATCGCCGCGATCTCGGACTCGAAAGCCCGATCATTGCCTTGCTGGGCACGGGCGAGCGCACGTGCATAGTGCCGGATCGCCCGGGGATAGGGCAGGCGCGCATCGGGCTCCGTCATGGCCAAGACAAGGCTGGGCTCGGCGAATTGTGCGGCAGCCATGAACGGTGCGGCATCGATGACCTGGATCCAGGCGATCCTTTGCGATGTTGCCGGATCGAGCGCGCCGCGAAGCCGCCGCGCTTCGCGTATTGCGGTGGCCATGTCGCCCGAAAGCTGGGCCGACATCACGATGAAATGAATGTTGTGCGGGTAGTAACCGTAGCGGAACAGGCTTTGGTCGTTCGATTCGCGGATAAATGCCTCGTCGGCCCGGGCAGCAGCCAGATTCACCCGCATCGAATCCACCTGGCGTCCGACGTTGATGTAGATATGCGCCGGCATGTGGATCAGGTGACCGGCATTGCGTAGTCCGGTGTTCGCCAGGCGATCGGCAGCGGCCTCGGCGAGGCGCGGGTCGCGGCTGTTCTCCATCATGTGGATGTACAGATGAGCGGCCTGCGGGTTGTCCGGGCTGCGCGCCATGACCTTTTCCAGCAACCGCACCGCTGTCATGCTCCGCCCGACCGGGGTGACCTTGTCCGGCATCCAATAGTTCCAGGGCGTGGTGTCCATGACGGCTTCGGCGGTGAGCACTGCCACTTCGTCGCTGTCGGGAAAGGCCTCGGCCACTCTGGTCATGGCATCGGCATAGTTCCCATCGAGCGCAGCGCGGTCGGCATCAGGGCTGCGCGAATAGCGCTGCGCCAAGGCACCGATCAGCGCCTGTTCAACCGGGCTGGTCCCGCTGGCAAGTGCCTTCGCCCGATCAAGCGCAGCGAGTGCGGTCGCGACATCGCGCTCGTCCATCGCAGCGTTGATATTGGGACCGAGTACCAGTGCCTCTCCCCAGAAGCACATCGCACACCCGGGATCGAGCCGCTGGGCCTCTCGAAACGAACGAACCGCTCCGGCGTGGTTGAAGGAATAGGCCAGAGTCAGGCCCTGGCGGAAATAGCGCAGCGCCATTTCGTTTGACGTGGTGGGCCTGAGCGTGCCCTTGTCGAGATCGGGATAGAGCGGCATTCGCGCGTTCGCCTGACCAAGCGGCGGCGTTGCGGCGGTTGCGGCGCCAAGGCTGGCGGATAGTCCGGTTCGCCCCGATGACCCATTGCATGATCCGGCCGCCAGCCTGGTCGGATCAAACAAGTCGAGAAGGCGGTCGGAATAGGCCGCATGGGAGCTGCTGCCTGCACCCATTAGCAAGGCTAGAACGGCTGCGCGGCGAACGATGCGATTGGGTCGTATCATGACGGCTCCCCCAATGTGCGTTGCTGTACCAGAAGGCTCTCATACAATCCGGTCGCGAGCAATCGCGTTCGCCTGTGCGGCAGGTCCTCACGCGGCACGACCGGCCATAGTTCTTGCAATCGCGACGCTTTTTTCTGTGCTGGCGATTTCCCGCAATCCACAATTCGCGCCGCGTAGGAGATGATGCCATACGGCGCCCGTTGGGCCGATTTGCCAAGGCCGATCCGGCTGTCTAGCCTGTCCATCAGCGGCTACGGGAGGCCAAGCGAATGAAGGCACAGATCGGCTTGGCCCTGGCCTGCCTGCTCGGCATTGCCGGTAGCGCGCAATCGGCGACCGGGCGCAAGGTGCACCGGATCCCGGCGCCTGCGGCAATCGATGCCGAAGTGGCGCGGGTCATGGCCAAGACCAATACCCAAGGGTTCGCGCTGGCGGTGATCGACAACGGCAAGGTCGTGTTCGTCAAAAGCTATGGCTTGCGCAATGCCAAGGGCGATCCGCTGCGCCGCGATACGATCATGTACGGCGCTTCGCTGACCAAGGCGGTGTTTGCCTATACGGTGATGCAGCTGGTCGATGAAGGCCGGATCGACCTCGACACCACGATCGACCGCTATTTGCCCAAACCGCTGCCCGAATATACCGAACCCGATGTCGAGGACCGCTATGCCCGCTATAGCGATCTGGCTGGCGACGAGCGTTGGCGCAAGCTGACCCCGCGGATCCTGCTGACCCATAGCTCGGGCTTTGCCAATTTCGGGTTCCTTGAGCCAGACGGCAAGCTCAAGTTCCATTTCAATCCGGGTGAGCGTTATGCTTATTCGGGCGACGGCCTGATCCTGCTGCAATTCGTGCTGGAACGCGGGATGGGGCTGGACCTTGGCAAGGAAATGCAGACCCGCGTGTTTGACCGGTTCGGCATGCGCAGCACCAGCATGATCTGGCGCGCCGACTTTGCCGCCAATCTGGCCGATGGCTGGGATATCAATGGCAAGACCGAGCCCCACGACGAGCGTAGCGCGGTGCGCGCCGCCGGTTCAATGGACACCACGATCGAAGATTTCTCCAAATTTGCCGCCGCATTTGCGCGGCGTGAAGGCCTGTCGGCCCGCTCGCGCGCCGAGATCACCCGGCCGCAACTGGCGATCACCACCCGCACCGAGTTCCCGACCATGCAGGCTGAACTGCCCAAAGCCCAGCGCCGCGCCGATCTCGCGGCCGGTCTGGGGCTGCTGGTGTTCAACGGACCGCAAGGCCCCGGCTATGAAAAGGGCGGACACAACGATGTCACCGGCAACAGCTGGGTCTGCGTCGAGCGCCGCCGTCGCTGCGTGGTCCTGCTCAGCAACGATGTGCGGGCAGAAGCGTTCTTCCCCGGGTTGGTTCGCTTCATTCTGGGCGATATCAACCCGCCCTATGCCTTCAGCAAGAATATCTCCTGAGCGCTCCGGCGGGGTCTTGTCGTTCCTGCCTGTCGCAGAATTACAAGGATTGCGATGCTTCCCGTGGCAGACAATGGGCCATGGGCCCGTGGCGGGTCTTGGGCAGGGGAATGCGCATGCTCGATCGCCGTACCGCTTTGATCCTGGGGGCCGGTGGTGCCTTGGGAACCATCCTGGGGAGCAGCCAGCCGACGCTGGCGGCCAAGGGCATGACCCCGGTCGCGGCACTTTCGCCAGGCAATTTCCACTACACCGGGATCAAGGCGCTCGCCAAGAGCGCACGAATCGCGATGCCGAGCTACCGGTTCGGCGTGGTGATGAGCAACGGCATCGCCGCCACGGGCGCTTCTGGTTCTACCCGGGTCGATGCGCGGGCCGAATTGGCCGGGGTTGATTTGCCCATGTTGCGACAAATCGCGCATCTGGCCTTTAGCGATTTCGTCGACAAGATCCGAGCGACCGGACGCACCGTCCTGGGCTGGAACGAGATCAGCGGCGCACCGGGCTTTGCCAAGCTGGACCAAACGCAGGTTCCGTTCCTCAAGAAGCCATTCGCCGATGCGCGCACCGTCGCGCTGGTTACTCCGGAATACCTGCCGCTGTTCAACCTGCACAGCGATGCCCCGCTGTCCGACAAGTCGCCTTTCTCGCTGGGCAACTTGAAGGCGCTCAATGCGCTCTCGGCGCAATTGCAGTGCCTGATCCTGATCCCTTCGATCGTGATCGATTTTGCCGCGCTGACCGGCAGCGGGCACAAGGTTTATGGCGGTTCGGCCGATGTCGGGATCAAGCCGGGGCTGTTCATGGTGCCGCTGTTTACCCAGCTCAGCTTCTTTCACGCCAAGATCCCGATGGCCGGGGATGGCGGCAAGCTGATCCTGGAGGATCGCATTTCGATCGGTCAGGCCGGCAAACTGGTCCAGACTTCCAGCTACAACAACCGGGCCGAGATCGATGAGTGGAACGCCTATGCCCGCTCCTCTTACTGGTGGGCGCAGCGCGGCGCGACCCCGCCGTTGCGGCCAACCGGGGCCTATGACTATTCGACTTATCAGTACCGCGTGAACCCCGCCGATTTCACCGCTGCCTGCCTCGATGGCGCGCGGGCGGCGCATTCGGTCTTTGCAGGAGCCGTCAATGCCAATCGCCCGAGTTAGTCTTGGTCTTGCAATAGCAGCCCTGGCCGCTGGATCGGCGCAAGGCCAGGCGGTCAATCCGCTGGCCGGGGACACCAAGGCGGCTCAGGCCCCGGCCCATTCGATCCATCCCGCGCCGCCGCAATCGCGCGGCAAACTGGAAGCCGATCCGGCATCGGGCGGTCAGGTCTTCACCGACGAGAGCGGCTGGTACCGTTTCACGATGGCAAATGGCGGGACTACCCGTCTTGAAGGTTCGATGCGGCTATTCCAGTTCCAAAGCGGCGGCCAGAAAGCGGCCTGCCTGTCCCTGCGGATCGCCAACAACGCACTCGCCAAGTTTTCGATCCAGCAAATCCAGGCCGAACTGGACACGCTTTATCCGACTTTCGACAAGACCATTACCGACAATGGCCTGACCATTGTCGCGCGCCAGTCGATCACGCTTGATGCACCCGGTCAGCGCAGTGTTCCGCCGATGCGGGTGCTCGCCTGGGATACCCGCGACAAGAGCGGCCTGGCCATGACTTACGCGCTGGCTCCGCTTCCGGCCGGTCAGCTGTTGTTCGCCTGCGGCGCAGGCAGCGCCGATCACGCACGCGAGATTATCCAGCGCTATCTGAGGTTGGCCGACGGGGTCGTGGTTCCGGCTCGTTAGCAGGCATTTCACCCATCTTTTTCTCCCCGCTGGCGTTTTCCTACAATCGACTTTCCCGCGCCCGTAGGAGATGATGTCCCAACGCAAATCATCTCTGCCCCGGAGGCACCCTATGCGCGCGGTCTGGAAGCTTGCTCTGCCTGCCCTTCTGCTGCTCCCCCTGGCCGCGCGGGGCGACAATCCGCCCCGCGTGGTGCTGGCAACGCCGGGCACGTCAGCACCGGGCAGCGGGGCGATTGACCGGTTCACGATCCGCTTTTCCGAAATGATGGTGCCGCTGGGCGATCCGCGCGCCAAGCCGGCCGCGACCAGCGACTGTCCGGGGGCCAGCGCCGGGCGGTGGGTCGATCCGCAGACCTTCGTGATCGATTTCCAGCGGCCCTTGCCCGGCGGCACCTCGTGCAAGGTCAAGCTGCGCGACGGGATCACCACGCAGAGCGGGATCCGGATCAGCGGGCAGGCGAGCTATTCGATCGACACCGCCGGGCCCTCGATCCGCGCGGTGCTCGCGCCGGGTGAGGGCGGCAACGAGATCGACGAGGATCAGGTCTTCCTGGTCGCCACCAATACCCCGGCCGATCCGGCCTCGGTCGCGGCCAAGGCCGGCTGCGCGATCGACGGGGTGGGCGAGGTTGCGGCGGTCGATGTGCTGCCCGCAGGGACCGCCGAATCTGTGCTGACCCAGATGGGCAATGATGACTGGCGCACCTCGGACTTCTATTCCGAGGCCGAGATCGCCAGCCCGCTGCCCAGCGCCGCCGCCGAACGCAGTGCTGCTTTGGCCAATGTCGTTGCGCTGCGTTGCCGCCGCCCCTTGCCGCCGGGCAAGGATGTCGCACTGGTCTGGCCCAAGAGCATTGCTGACCGCGCGGGCAAGCTCGCGGGCCGCGACCAGCGGTTTGACTACACCGTGCGCGAGGCGTTCGAGGCGAGCTTTGACTGCACCCGGTCAAACGGCAAGGCCGCCTGCAACCCGATCACCCCGGTCCATGTCGCTTTCACCGCCCCGGTCAAGCGCAGTGAGGCGCTGGCCGTGCGGCTGAGGCTCGCCGACGGGACCGAGCGCAAGCCGCGCTCCGATTCCGAACAGAAGGACGATGCCGAGATTTCGGACATCTACTTCGACGGGCCGTTCCCCGCCGCGATGGGGGCGACGGTGGTCATGCCCGCCGGGATCAAGGACCTGTCGGGACGGACGCTCGCGAATATGGCGCGCTTCCCCCTGGCAGTCGGCTTCTCGCCCACTCCGCCGCTGGTCAAGTTCGCGGCCGAGTTCGGGATCATCGAGGCCCGCGAAGGTGCGACGCTGCCCGTGACGGTCCGCGCGATCGAGCCCGATCTGGTTGGCAAGGCCAGCCATGTGATGGGGCAGATGGTCCGGCTCCAGGCCAGCGATGCCGAAGTGGCCGACTGGCTGCGCAGGCTCGATAAGGCCGAGCGCAGCGACTACCAATGGATCAAGCGCAAGGACGGCACCCAGTTCGCGGTCAACCGCACCCGCGAAAAGCCGCTGTTGCCCGCTACAGGCCCCGGCACCGGCACCGCGATGAAAGTTCCGCTGCCGGGCAAGGGCAAGGATTTCGAAGTGGTCGGGGTGCCGCTGGGGGCAAAGGGCTTTCACGTGGTTGAGTTCGCCAGCCCGGCGCTGGGTGCAGCGCTGCTGGGGCGGCCGGTGCCGCGCTATGTCGCGGCGGGGGCCTTGGTCACCGATATGGCGGTCCATTTCAAATGGGGCCGCGAAAGCTCGCTGGTCTGGGTCACCTCGCTCGGCAATGCCGCTCCGGTGGCGGGTGCCGCGGTGCGCGTCTCGGACAGCTGCTCCGGGCTTTTGCTGGCGAGCGGAACCACCGATGGCTCGGGCCTGCTCAAAGTGGGGCCAGTGCTGGGTGAACCGGCGACCGGGGGCAGCTGCGAATCGGATTCGGTCCACCCGCTGATGATCTCGGCCCGGGCGGGCGATGACATGAGCTTTACGCTCAGCACCTGGAACGACGGGATCTCGCCCTACGATTTCGAAATGGACTTCGGGAATGGCGAGCCTGAGGACCTGATCCACACAGTCTTCGACCGCGAACTGGTGCGCCAGGGCGAAACTGTCCACTTCAAGCACTTGCTGCGCCGCCCGGTCGGCGCGGGCTTTGCCTTTGCCAAAGGGATCACCGGCAAGGCGGTCTTCGCGCACATGGGTTCGGACACCGAATTCAAGCAGGACGTGACGATCGGCGCGGGCGGCAGCGGCGAGGGGCAATGGACGGTGCCGCAAGGCGCGCCGCTGGGCGACTATTCGCTCAAGTTCGAAGTGGGCGACAAGACGATCTATTCGGGCCAGTCGATCCGGGTCGATGAGTACAAGCTGCCCAACATGCGCGCGACGATCACCGGGCCCAAGGAGGCCTTGGTTCAGCCTTCGAGCGTGCCGCTGGCGCTGTTCGTCGGCTATCTATCGGGCGGCGGGGCCGGGGCCTTGCCGGTGACCATGCGGACCGATTTCAACGGCTATGTCCCGTTGCCGCGCGGCTATGAGGCGTTCAATTTCGGCGGGGCCGATGTCAAGGAAGGCACCCGCGCGCTGGGCGGTGACGGGGCCGAGGACATGACCAGCGAGGACCTGCCCTTCGCCCAGACCCTGCCGGTAACGCTGGGCGCCGATGGCACCGCGCGAACTGACATTGCGGTCAGCCAGAAGATCACCGATCCGGTCAGCCTGATGGTCGAGATGGACTATCCCGATGCCAATGGCGAAACGCTGACCGCCAGCCGCCGCCTGACGCTCTACCCGGCTGCGCTGCAAGTGGGGATGAAGACCGACGGCTGGCTGATGCGCGACGATGACTTGCGGCTCCAGACTATCGTTCTGGGGCTCGACGGGCAGCCGCTCGCCGCCAAACAGGTCCAGGTCGATGTCTATTCGCGCCGGGTGATCACCGCGCGGCGGCGGCTGATCGGCGGCTTCTATGCCTATGACAACCAGGAAGAGGTCAAGAAGCTCTCCACCGGGTGCCGCGCCACCACTGACCGGTTGGGCCGCGCAGCCTGCCAGATCGCGCCGGGGATCTCGGGCGAGGTGACCGTGGTTGCCCGCGTGCGCGACGATGCGGGCCGCGAAAGCCGCTCGGTCCAGACCGTCTGGCTGGCCGGCAAGGATGACTGGTGGTTCGGCGGCGACAATGGCGACCGGATGGACGTGATCCCTGAGAAGCCGGAGTACAAGGCCGGGGAGGTTGCCCGCTTCCAGGTCCGCATGCCGTTCCGTGAAGCCAATGCCCTGGTCACGGTCGAGCGCGAAGGCGTGCTCGAAAGCTTCGTGACCAAGCTTGAAGGCACCGACCCGGTGGTCGAAGTCAAGCTGCCCGCCAACTATGCGCCCAATGTCTATGTCTCGGTCATGGCGGTGCGCGGGCGGGTGGCTGGCGACGAGAGCTGGATCATCAAGCTGGCGCAAGGTTTGGGCGTGCCGGTGGGCGACAAGCAGAAGGTCGCCCCCACTGCGACAATTGACCTGGCCAAACCGAGCTACCGGATTGGCATGGCCGAAGTGAAAGTCGGCTGGGAAGGCCACCGGCTGGGCGTCGAGGTCAAGCCCGAACGCAGCCGCTATGCGGTGCGCGAGACCGCCAATGTCGCGATTGCCGTGACCCAGCCCGATGGCCGCCCGGCGAACAGCGCCGAAGTGGCTTTCGTCGCGGTCGATGAGGCGCTGTTGCAGCTCAAGCCCAACCAATCGTGGGATGTGCTCAAAGCCATGATGGGCGAACGCGGGCTGGAGGTTGCAACCTCGACCGCACAGATGCAGGTCGTGGGCAAGCGGCACTATGGCAAGAAAGCGGTCGCGGCGGGCGGCGGCGGGGGTGATGCCTCGGCGGTCAACCGCCAGAACTTCCAGCCGGTGCTGCTGTGGAAGGGCAAGGTTGCGCTGGATAGCGCGGGCCGCGCAACCGTGCCGGTGCCGCTGTCCGATGCGCTGTCGAACTTCAAGCTGGTCGCCGTTGCGACCCAGGGCGCGCAGCTGTTCGGGACCGGCCAGGCTGACCTGCGCACCGCGCAAGACCTCTCGGCCTATCCCGGTTTGCCGCCGCTGGTGCGCACTGGTGACCGGTTCGATGCGGTCTATACTTTGCGCAATGGCACCGACAAGCCGATGAAAGTCGAAGCCGCGCCGCAGACTGTGCCTGCGCTCGGTGGGCTCAAGCCGCAGTCGGTGACGATCCCGGCAGGCGGGGCCTCAACCCTGCGCTGGAACGTGACCGCCCCGGCCGATCCCGGCACGATCAAGTGGTCGCTGTCGGTCCGCTCCAGCGACGGCAAGGCCAGCGATTCGGTTTCGGGTAGCCAGGACGTGATCCCGGCGGTCCCGGTTGAAGTCTGGGCCGCGACCTTGATGCGGGTCGGCGATCCGGCCCCCGCGATTGCGGCGCCGCTGGGGGCGCTGCCCGGCGGCTATGTCTCGGTCGATCTCAGCGATACGCTGGCCGCGCCGCTTGGCGGGGTGCGCGATTATATGACGCGCTACCCCTACGGCTGTTTCGAACAGCAGCTCTCGCGCATGGTCGCAACCGGCGACGCGGCGGCGTGGAAGCCCTTGGCCGATGCCCTGCCGACCTACCTCGATGCCGACGGGCTGGTGCGCTACTGGCCCGACCAGCGGATGCAGGGTTCGCCCGAGCTGACCGCCTATGTTTTGGCCACCACCGCAGCAGCGGGGCTGACAATCCCCGACGAACCGCGCGCAAAGATGGTCGCCGCACTCACCGGGGTGGTCGAAGGCAAGCTTAGCCGCAAGCGCTTCATCCGCGTCGATGAGCGCCCCTTGCGGATCGCCGCGCTGGCCGCTTTGGCCCGCGCCGGGGCCGCCAGCCCGCGACTGATCGCGCGGATCGACATGGTCCCCGCCGACATGCCAACCTCGACGCTGGCCGACTGGATCGTCTCGCTCGACCGGCTGCGCGGGGTCCCGCAGGGCCTGGTCCTGCGCGCCGCCGCCGAGGGCGAACTGCGCAAGCGGCTGGTCTATGAAGGCACCCGGCTCGATTTGTCCGACAGCGCCAATGCGCCGTGGTGGATGATGACCAGCACGGACGAAATGGCGATCAAGGCGCTCGACGCGGTAATCGGCAAGCCCGGCTGGAGCGCCGAGATCCCCAAGATGATGGTCGGCGTCGCCGCGCGGCAGATGCGCGGGCACTGGGATACCACCCCGGCCAATGCCTGGGGCGTGCTTGTCACCAGCCGCTTCGCCAAGGCCTATCCGGCCAGCGCGATTGCCGGGACCACGCAGATCGCGCTCGGCTCGGCGTCGTCCAGCGTAGCCTGGCCGCGCGCCAGCACGGCGCTGGCACCGATCCAGTTGCCCTTGACCGATGCTCCGCTCAAGCTCTCGCAGCTAGGCGGCGCAGGGCCTTGGGCGACGGTTGCGGTTCATGCCGCGGTGCCGCTCAAGGAGCCGCTGATGGCGGGTTACCGGCTGAAGCGCGACATTGCGGTGATCTCGGCCAAGCAGCCCGGCAAGCTCAGCCAGGGCGACGTGCTGCGGGTGCGGCTGACGATCCAGTCTTCGGCTGAGCGCAACTGGGTGGTCCTGGCCGATCCGCTGCCGCCGGGCGCCAGCGTGATGTCGGGGCTGGGCGGGCAATCGCAATTGCTCGATAGTGCCAAGGCCGATTTCGCCAGCGATGCGGCGACATCGGGCAGCCAGGGCTATGGCGGCTGGCCCAGCTACACCGAAAGCCGGCAGGGTTCGTGGCGGGCCTATTTCGAATGGCTGCCGCGCGGGACCACCGTGGTGGAATACACCGTCCGGATCAACACCGCGGGCACCTTTGCAATGCCCCCGGCGCGGGTTGAGGCGATGTATGCGCCCGCGATCCGCGCGCAGCTGCCGATCGCTCCGGTGACGGTGTGGGCAAACTGAAACTGGGCAACACCGCGCCCCGCCTAACCCCCCTCCCCTTGGGGGAGGGGTTGGGGGTGGAGGCTCGACGCCCGCGTGGTACCCCCACCCCAACCCCTCCCCACTGGGGAGGGGCTTCCGGTATTTGAGCGATGTTCGATCCAAAACAAGCTCTCGAAACCATGCGGCGTCACCCGGCCCGGCTGCTGCTGGGGCTGGCGGCGCTGGCCTTTGCCGCGCTGTGGTGGTGGACCGCACCGCCGCCTGTTCCGGCCTACAGCGACCTCAAAGGGCAGTGGAAATCGAGCGAGGCCTGGCTCCACGCCCGCGATGGTAGCTTGCTGAGCGAGGTCCGTGTCGACTTCGCGCAGCGGCGGCTGGCCTGGGTGCCGCTGGCCGAAGTCAGCCCGGCGCTGCGGCAAGATGTCGTCGCGATCGAAGACCACCGCTTCCTGAGCCACGGCGGGGTCGATTGGCTGGCGCTGGGTGGGTCCTTGCGCGATGGCTTTCAGGGCAAGCGGCGGCGCGGGGCTTCGACGCTGACGATGCAGACCGCGGCCTTCTTGTGGCCCGATATCGGCCGCCCCGGCAGCCGCGGCTGGCTCGACAAGCTGCGCCAGATGCGCACCGCCTGGGCGCTGGAGGGGCAGTGGAACAAGGAACAGATCCTCGAA
>JAGXTB010000042.1 GCA_018334165.1 Sphingomonadales bacterium
GCCGCCGTGCAACAAGGGCCCCTACATCGTGTTCTTCGACTGGGACAAGTCGGACATCACCGCCGAAGCCGCGTCCGTGCTCGACAACGCAGTCGCCGCCTATGGCTTCTGCAACAACGTGCCAATCATGCTGGCCGGTTATGCCGACCGGTCGGGCACGCCCAAGTACAACCAGGGCCTGTCGGAACGCCGCAACGCATCGGTCACTGCTTACCTGACTTCGCGCGGGATTCCGGGTGGCGCGATCAGCAGCCAGGCCTTCGGCGAAGACAACCCGCGCGTACCGACCGCCGACGGGGTTCGCGAGCTGCAGAACCGCCGGGTGGAAATCACCTACGGTCCGGGTTCGGGCATGTAAGCCAAGCCTGAACAGGCAAAACGATTGGGGGGCCGGAGCAATCCGGCCCCCTTTTTGCGCGTCGAGGAATCTGGCGAAAATCGCCTAGGTCGGGTGACGGTTCTGCGGTAGGTTCCTGATCGCGACACCAGGCCCGGATCAAGGCCTGCCGCCACAAAGCCTGCCAAAGAGAAAACTGGAGAACCGTCTGTCATCAAGGGAGTGAAATCAATGCGACTGAACTCGATCCTTGCCGCTACTGCTCTATCGACACTGCTGGCCATGCCCGCACAGGCCCGCGACGATTCAATGTATGTCGAACTCAATCACGCCATTGCCGGGGCGATGAAAGTCAACAATCTTGAAGTCGATGTTGGCACCACTCCCAATGCAGCCGAGCTGTTTCATGTTCGCGGCCTCGATGTTGGCGGAATTGTCGGCTACGATCTGGGCCGGTTCCGCGTCGAAGGAGAAGTCAGCTGGCGCAAGACCAACGCCGAATCCCTATTCAGCGTGGTTCGCATCCCGGATAACACCGCGCTTTCCCCAACCTCGCCGACCGGAAACTTCAACACGGTCTTTTCAAAGATCAGCGCGGGCAGCCTGATGCTGAACGGGCTGGTCGATGTCGGCAACGACGATGGCTTTCAGGTCTTTGTCGGCGGCGGAGTGGGCCTTGCGCAAGTCAAAGGCCAGTACTCGATCAACCGACTGGGGCCGGGCTGGATCGACGATTCCAGCACTGGCTTCGCCTGGCAAGCGCTGGCCGGGGTGCGCTATCCGGTCAGCAACCACATCGATCTGGGCCTCAAGTACCGCTTCTTCAATGCCAGCAATGTCGAATGGGTCGATAGCGGCGGCCGGGCGGTTGAAACCACGTTCCGCTCGCATTCGCTGATGTTCACCGTGGGGTACAACTTCTGAGGATTGAACGATTGGGGGGCCGGAGCGATCCGGCCCCTTTTTCTTTGGCGTGAAAGAGCTAAACAGGGGGCCAATGGCCTGGTCCCTCAAACGCTCCCGCCCCGCCTCGTCCCGCTCGCTGCCCGCCCGGATCGGCTGGTGGATGCTGAAGGCTGTGGGCTGGTTCGTCGCGATCAGCATTGGCATGACCGTGCTCTACAAATGGGTGCCGGTGCCGGTTACCCTGACCATGATCCTGGACCCCAACGGGATCGAGAAGGACTGGGAACCGCTCAGCCGGATTGACCGCAACATGGTCGCCGCCGTTATCGCGGGAGAGGATGCCAAGTTCTGCGCCCATGGCGGCTTCGATACCGACGCGATCGAGAAGGCGATGGAGCGCAACGCCAACAGCAAGCGTCTGCGCGGCGGCTCCACCATCAGCCAGCAGACCGCGAAGAACGTGTTCCTGTGGCAAGGGACCGGCTGGACCCGCTATGCCCGCAAGGGACTGGAAGTGTGGTTCACGTTTCTGATCGAGAACATCTGGGGCAAACGACGGATCATGGAGGTTTACCTCAACGTCGCCGAAACCGGGGTGGGCACTTATGGAGTCGAGGCCGGAGCGCAGCGGTACTTCAAGCATTCCGCCGCACGGCTGACCCGGGTTGAGGCGGCGCGGATCGCCGCAGCGCTTCCCGCCCCAAAGCGCCGCGAAGTGGTGGCCCCCGGCGGCTTCACTCGCCGCCACGGCAACACCATCGCCGCGCGCAGCGGGGTGGTCAGGAACGAAGCGCTGGACGCCTGCGTTTACGAGTAGGCCATGCAAATTCTAGGTTGAGGCAGGTATCTCCCCTCCCCTGTGGGGGGGTCGGGGGTGGGGGTACGACATTGGCGTAGAACCCCCACCCCACCCCCTCCCCATTGGGGAGGGGCTTTGCGATTCCGAGCATTGGCATCAGACTTCAGCGATCCGGCAAAAAGAAAGGGGCACCGCAGCGCCCCTTTCCCGAGTTCAGTTTGGTCGTGACGATCAGTACTTGAACACCAGCGTCGCGCTGACCGTGCGCGGCGCGCCGATCTGGACGTTGGGAACCGAGCCATAGCTCCAGGTACCAGTGGTCTGGTTGAAGGCGCCCGTGGTGCTCTGGTTCAAGTTACCGCCGAACCCGCCGACATAAAGCGTGTCGAACAGGTTGTAGACGTTGACCTGGAAGTAGCTGTCACCCAGCTTGAGCGCCTTGAGGCTGACCCGCATGTCCATGTTGACCAGCCAGTACGACGGCGCCGTAGCCCCATAGATCTGGGTCCGCGAAGGGATCACGACCGGGGTGGTGCAAACCGGAGTAGGCACATTGGTGCAGGCCAGACCGCCCGACGGGATGAAGGTGCCAGTGTAGACCGCTTCATTGTTGTCATAGACAAAGCGTTCGCCGGTGCGCTTGGCGGTAAAGCCGATTTCAACCGGACCCAGTTCGCCGCGAACCGTACCGCCGAAGGTGTACTTCGGCGCGCCGGCTTCACGCTTGCCCGCGGTCAGCGCGTAGATCGGCGAACCATCGCGGTTTTCGCCGATCGCGATGTTGTCCTTGATCTCAGACTTCATCACGCTGCCGAAAGCGTAGAAGGTCAGCTGGCGGACCGGCGCCCAGGCCACCGAACCGTCGATCCCGTATTTCTTCACGTTGCCCAGGTTCCGATAGACGGTCTGGTTGATTTCCGGATCGTAGGCCGAAGCGCTGCGGTTGTGGAACTGGTTATAGAAGCCCGAGACCTGAGCCTGGATCTTGCCCGAACGGAACCGCAGACCCAGATCGAAGTTATCGGTGGTTTCCGGCGAAGGCCGCGCGCGCGCGGTCGAAAGCGGGAAGAAGAACGCGTTGTAAAGGTTGTCGGTGCCCGGCACCGAAAGCCCTTGCGAGACGTTGCCGAACACACTGGCGTTGTCGGTCAGGTCAAACACGAAGCCGACGTTGGGCAGCAGCTTCTTGTAGTTCAGCACCCGGTTCTGCGCCGGCGCCCAGCCGGTCACGGTGATCGCGCCGGTGGTGGTGTTGGTGGTCACCACATAGGGGTTGAGCGTCCCGGCCTGGGTGGCCGCCGTGGTGTTGGTGCCGAAGCATTCGACAAAGCCGCCTGACGAGCTGGTATAGCAATTGTTGGTCAGGTCGCGCTTGAAGAACGGCATGCGCAGACCGGCGGTCACCACCAGCCGGTCATCCATGAACTCGCCGCGATATTCGCCCGAAACCTGGTGGAGAATCGCATAGGACAGGCGGTCGCGCTTTTGCAGGATCGAGTTGACTGCATCGGCTTCGCCCTGATTAACCGGGAAAACGTCAGTCGGCTCGCCGTTGGGCAACAGCAGACCGACTTCGCCGGTTTGGCGGTGGCGGGCCCGATCGAAGGTGTAGTTGATCCGCAAGGTATGATGCTCGTCAAGCTCATAGCGCAGACCAGCGATCACGCCGAAACGGTGGGTCTGGGTCTGGCTGGGAGCCAGGACAGTGACGGTATCGAGCCGGTCACCGTCACCGTTGATATCGCGGCCGAAGAACGGGGTTCCGCCAAGGTAACCGGGCACACAGGTATTGAAGGCACTGATGGGGACAGCCTGACAGCTATTTGTCGCTGGAGCCCCGAATGCAGGTGCAATTGCCGCAAGTGGGCCCGAGCCATCCGGATCTGCCGGATTGATATCGCGCAGGCCTTCGCTGCCCGTCACGGTACCGCCGCCGTTGGCCTTGACGTACTGATAACTGGGTTCGAAGTTGAAAACCAACTTGTCGCTCAGCGACAGGCGCGCCTGCAGACGGACGTTGCCGGTGTTCGACGGGTTGTAACGGCGATCGAATTCGGTGCCGCAGCCTGCCTGGTTGGCCGGTGGCGCTGCTGGGGTATCGCCAATCCCGGCCTGCGGGGTATCGAGCTGGCACGGGAAGTTGATGTTGTAGAACCGCTCAAGCCGGGTCAGCGGGAACCGGTTCGTCCCGTTCGGGCCGACAATCCGGGTCGGGCTGGCATCGGTCCGCAGCGGCACCGAGCCGAAGAAGTTGTTGCGGTTCTCGTTGTAGTGGCCCGATAACGAGATGAAATCGTCGCCACCCAGCGGCTGATAGATCTTGGCGTTGTACTGCTGCTTCTCAACCTTGCCGTAATTGTTGTACGGAAGGCGGTTGCTGGCAGTGCTGGCCGAGAAAAAGGCGCGAGTGCCGATGGCATTGAGGTCGCCGGTCTCGATTTTGCCGAATACACGAAAGAAGTCCCACTCACCGGCCGAACCCGAGAGCATTGCGCCAAAATCGCGGTCCGGCTTCTTGGTGCGCAGGTTGACCGTGCCGCCGGCCGCCGATGCGGTCGGGCTGTCAACGTCGGTGGTGCCCAGGTTGACGTTGACCTGGTCGATCAGTTCGGGATCGATCTGCTGGCCTGAATAGATCGCATAGTTGCCCGAATCGTTGAGCGGAATGCCGTCGAAAGTCAGGCTGACGCGGTCCGAGGAGAAGCCGCGGATGTTGAGCGTGCCACCGGATGAACCGTAAGCATCGTTGTTCTGAAAGCTGACGCCGGGGATCTGGTTGATCGAATCGAGCACCGTCTGGCCCGGGTTCTGACGGGCGAGGTTTTCCTGGGTCAGGACCGCCTTCGCCTTGGCCGTATCGGGAGCCGCAATGCCACCCACGTTCTGCGTGGTCGAACGCGCGCCGGTGACGACGATTTCCTTTTCGAACTCTTGCGAGCCGGTCGACTGGGCCATGGCCGGCGTTGCGATTGCGCAAGCAAGGGTGGCGGTTGCGGCACCGGCGGCAAGGTAAGTCTTGAACTGCATCTGTTTTCGTCCCCGTGGTTGGCGGCTTCCGGCGGGATGGAAGGCCCGGAAATACAAGCACATCGCCGCCGCGAATCGCACGGCGGGCAAAGTCTGACCCGCTCATACAAGCGGCAGCGCTACCGACCAAACACCGCCATGTGACAAGGCTGTGAATGGCGGGGCGACCCAGCCCCCCAATCGGCCCGGCGCCTGCAATCTTGTTTCACCATTCAAGGCAGGCACGACAGGATAGTTCCAAAGCGCGTCCGATTCTGCCTGCACCGCCGCAGTTTTCCTGAGCAAAGACAAGACGATTCTTGCTGCACTGCGGCAATTGTGCAACGCTTGGCGCGAAAGCGGGGATATGGGCGGCGCGCATCATCATTCACACGGGCACGGGCATGGTCACGGGCATTCGCACGGGCACGGGCACGGGCACGGACACCACCACCACGCCCCGTCGAGCCACGGCAAGGCCTTTGCTTTCGCAATCGGGCTCAATTCGGCGTTCGTCGTTGCCGAAGTGGTTGCCAGCTACATCAGCGGATCGACCGCGCTCTTGGCCGATGCCGGGCACAACCTGGGCGACGTGCTCTCGCTGCTGCTGGCCTGGGGTGCCAGCGTGCTGGCCGCGCGGCCGCCGGGTCCGGGTTACACCTATGGCCTGAAATCAAGCTCGATCCTGGCGGCGATCGCCAATGCCGCGCTGCTGTGGGTGGCACTGGGCATGGTCATGCTCGAGACGATCCAGCACCTGTGGGACCCGCGCGAAGTCAACGGGCCGATGGTCATGGCGGTTGCGGGAATCGGGATCGGGATCAACCTGGTCTCGGCGCTGCTGTTCGCCAAGGGCAGCAAAGACGACCTCAACCTGCGCGCCGCGTTTCAGCACCTGATGGCCGATGCGGTGATTTCGGCCAGCGTGGTTTTCGTAGGCCTGGCGGTATTCCTGACCGGGCAGGGCTGGATCGATCCGGTCGCCAGCCTGGCGATCACCGTGGGCCTGGCCTGGGGCAGCTGGGACTTGCTGAAGGACGCGGTCAAGATGGGGCTGTTGGCCGTGCCGCGGCATATCGACGAGACTACGGTGCGCGAGTTCCTGTCCGACCATGAGGGCGTGACGGCGGTTCACGACCTTCGCATCTGGGGGATGAGCACCACTGAAAGCGCCCTCACCGCGCACCTGGTGATGCCTTCAGGTGCACCTGGCGACATGTTCCTCCACCAGATCGCCAAGGAGCTGGAGAAACGCTTCGGCATCCACCACGCGACGATCCAGATCGAGACCTCGATGGCCGATTGCAGCCTGGGGCACGGTCACAAGCATTGAGCGGCGATTACCAAACCCGCTAACCCACTCCCCCAAGCCCGACTATCCTGAGCTTGTCGAAGGATTGCCTTTCCTTCGACCGGTTGAGCACGAGGCACGAAGAAAAGGACAGTGCTTCGACAAGCTCAGCATAGTCGGATTTAGGTCAGGAATTACGGGGCTCAGGCCCTAAGCGGCTTCTTCCTTGCCCTTGAGCACCCGCACTGGTTCCTTGCGGCCTTCGACCACGTCCCGGTCGACCACCACTTCGGCGATGCCCTGTTCGGTGGGGATATCGAACATCGTGTCGAGCAGCAGCCCTTCGACAATCGAGCGCAGCCCGCGCGCGCCGGTTTTGCGTTCGATCGCCTTTTCGGCGATCGCTTCCAGCGCGTCTTCGGTGAAAGTCAGCGCGACGTCTTCCAGTTCGAACAGCCGGGCGTATTGCTTGATCAGCGCGTTCTTGGGCTCTTTCAGGATCTTGACCAGGGCCTCGATATCGAGGTCTTCCAGCGTCGCGATCACCGGCAGGCGGCCGACGAATTCGGGGATCAGCCCGAACTTCAGAAGGTCTTCAGGCTCGGCCTTTTGCAGCAGTTCGCCCACCTTGCGCTTTTCAGGGTCCGCGACATGCGCGCCAAACCCGATCGAGCGCTTTTGCAGGCGGTCGGCGATGATCTTTTCAAGGCCCGCAAAGGCCCCGCCGCAGATGAACAGGATGTTGGTGGTATCGACCTGCAGGAATTCCTGCTGCGGATGCTTGCGCCCCCCTTGGGGCGGCACGCTCGCGGTGGTGCCTTCCATCAGCTTGAGCAGCGCCTGCTGCACCCCCTCGCCCGAAACGTCGCGGGTGATGCTGGGGTTTTCGGCCTTGCGGCTGATCTTGTCGATCTCGTCGATATAGACGATCCCGTGCTGGGCCTTCTCAACGTTATAGTCGCTGGCCTGGAGCAGTTTGAGGATGATGTTCTCCACATCCTCGCCGACGTAACCGGCTTCGGTCAGCGTGGTCGCATCGGCCATGGTGAAAGGCACGTCGAAGGTCTTGGCGAGCGTCTGGGCCAGCAGCGTCTTGCCGCAGCCCGTAGGCCCGACCAGCAAAATGTTCGACTTTGACAGTTCGACTTCGCCGCCCTTGCCGCCGTGCTTCAGCCGCTTGTAGTGATTGTGCACCGCCACTGAAAGCACGCGCTTGGCCCGGCTCTGGCCGATCACATAGTCGCTCAGCGTTTCGCAGATGTCCTTGGGCGTCGGAACATCGCTGCCCTTCTTGCCGGTGATCCCGGCCTTGGTTTCCTCGCGGATGATGTCGTTGCACAGCTCAACGCATTCATCGCAGATGAACACGGTGGGGCCGGCAATCAGCTTGCGCACTTCGTGCTGCGACTTCCCGCAGAAGCTGCAGTAGAGGGTGCTTTTGGCGTCGGTTCCGCTCAGTTTGGTCATGCTCTTGTCCGCTATCCTGCGTGGCGCAGGGAATCGCCGGAGTCTAACCCGGCGATCTCATTTATCAATCCCGACACTAGCAAGACCAGATTGCGACCCGCTGAAGCGTCAGGGTTACTAATTCCTTGGCAGGTGCCTAGGGCATAGGTTGTTTCGGCATTCAGTTCAGAGCGAGTCGAAAATGGTGATTTTGCGTGACCCGGCGCGCAGCGACCTTTCTGGTCGTGAGCACCGGAAGCACGCGGAACCGCCATTTGCAGACCGCTATGGGCTGAATGCCGGTGCAACCTAGTCCGGAGCCCCGCCCGAACCCTTCTCCCCGCTACCCGGCTGATCGCCTTCGGGACGCGAGTTGAACACCTTGTCAACGAGGCCGAATTCCTGGGCTTCGTTCGCACTCATCCAGGTATCGCGGTCCATCGCATCGGCGACTTGCTTGACTGACTTGCCGGTATAGCCCGCATAGAGCTCGTGCATGGCATGCTTGAGCCGCAATATTTCCTTGGCCTGGATCTCAATGTCGCTGGCCATGCCGCGCGCCCCGCCCGAAGGCTGGTGAATCATGATCCGCGCCTGCGGCAGCGCGATCCGCATGCCGGGCTCACCCGCGGCGAGCAGGAAGCTGCCCATCGAGCAGGCCTGGCCGATGCAGACGGTCGAAACCTTCGACTTGATGTATTGCATGGTATCGTGGATCGCCATCCCGGCCGTCACCACCCCGCCCGGCGAGTTGATGTACATCGAGATATCCTTGCTGGGATTCTCGCTTTCCAGGAACAGCAACTGGGCCACGATCACCGAAGCCATGTGATCCTCAATCTCGCCCGTCACAAAGATGATCCGCTCGCGCAGCAGCCGCGAATAGATATCGAAACTGCGCTCCCCGCGGCTCGATTGCTCCACCACCATCGGGATCAGCGCGCCGGTGATCGGGCCAGATGCAGAGTCGGGGGTCATGTGGCCGGTGGGACGGTTGTAGGGGTCGATCATGGGAATCCTCTTGAGCGTGAGGTGCCTATGTCGGCGCTGGGGGCGAGATGTTCAAGGGCGTTAACCGGTTTGGGGTGGGGGGGCGTTGGCATGCGGGGACATGGCCCGTTTGTCCTGAGCCTGTCGAAGGATTGCGTGTCCCCGTCCGAGGGTGCGGTTGTGGAGGTGGTTCGGGTGGCAGGATTAGGGGAACTGGGCAAGGTGCTGCTGGAACATGATCGCCGATTTGATGCTTGCTGGATTCATGCCGGAATTGACCAAAGGCAAAGGGCATTTGGGGGTTTGCTGACGTGCCACCGCAATTGCCATGTCACCGGAACCATGCGGTCACGGTCGGCTTCATCGCCGCAGTCTGGCGGTCGATCCGCCGCTTGATCCGACTATAGGCGATGGGCGTGACCCCAAGATAACGCGCGATGTCGCCTTGGGGGAGGCGATCAGCGAGGTCAGGCTCAGTCTCGCGAAAATGCAAAAGACGCTCTAGCGGCGTCAGGCAGAGAAGGCTCTGCTCGCGTTCTGCTTTGCGCAATCGTATCCAGTCAATGAACTGGGCGTAGCCTCGCTGCAGCTCGTTGCTCTCGCTTATCTGCCTTAGAACCCAAGCCTGCGGCAACTGCACCAGATCGGAACCCTCAATGGCACAAGCGCCAAAGTCGAGCCCGCCCTGCTCCCTTGCGAAAATGCCTTGATCAAAGATGAAACTCTTGATCGTTTCACTCCCACCGGCAGAAAGATAGGAGAGTTTCACAAGGCCATTGAGCAACAAGAAGACATCCCGGCAGTCCGTCTCAGGGCCGAAGATCGTCTTTCCTTTTGCAATCTCCCGGACCCGCCAAAGACCCTCGCTCTCAGCCCGATGTCGCAACTGCTCGATCAGCCAGGGCGCAGAGAAATTTTCAGGGACTAAACCATGGTTCATCGCAATCATGGAATATCAAGCTAGTGACAAATGGGAAGGAAAAAGCAGCTCAATGTCGTCAGCACCGCAACTGTTAAAAGCCCCGACGACCGTCGTTCTCACCGGCGGCACCTCCGGCATCGGATATGACTTGCTTGGCCGTTTGCTGGACGGCGGGCACAAAGTTGTCGTGATTGCGAGGCGGGCGTCTTCCCTGTCACCGCAACCTGGCCTGATCCCGCTGGATGTCGATCTTGCCGACATCGCAGCCGTCAGGGCGGCATGCGCCCGGCTTGCGGCAGACCATACCGATACGACAGTGCTGATCAACAATGCCGCGCTTCAATATCCGGCACAACTAACCGACCCGGATTTCGATCCGCGACAGATGGAGGCCGAAGTCGCAATCAACCTCGTTGCCCCTGCCTTGTTGGCGCAAGCTCTGCTGCCGACCCTGCGGCACCACGGTCAGCGCGCGGCGATCATCAACATTTCCTCGGGACTTGCCTATTTCCCGAAGCAAAAGACCGCCCTTTACTGCGCGACCAAGGCTGGACTTAGCAGCTTTACCCGCAGTCTGCGCTACCAGCTCGAGAGCGACGGCACTCTTGTGAGCGAGGTGGTCCTTCCGCTTGTGGATACGCCGATGACCGAGGGGAGAGGGACCGGCAAGATCGGCGCGGCGGCGGCAGCGCAAGCGATTCTTGCAGGAATTGCTGCCCGCCATGAGACGATACATGTCGGCAAGGCGAAGCTGATACCGATGCTTTCCCGTTTGGCACCGGGCCTCGGCCACCGGATATTGCGTGGCTCATGAAAGAGCTGCTCAGAGTTATGATTGTGCTGGCGCTCGCGTTCGCATCGACAGCGCTGATCATCAAGGCAAGCGGCGTGGTGACCGAGGAAAGTGTGCTTGCCTTTGTTGAAAATGCGCGTTCGATCCACCCGGCCTATCTGGTTGCCGCCGTTGTCCTGATCCTCTTGATCGACTTGTGGATCGCCGTGCCAACCATGGCAACGATCTTGCTGGCGGGATATGTGCTCGGGCCGTTGTTGGGCGGTGCTGCGGCTGCGCTCGGCCTGATGGTCCTTGGCACCACCGGATACGTTATGGGGCGACGGATCGGACGACCGTTGCTCCTAAGGCTCTATAAGCACCCTGCCAAACTCCAGGAAATCGAGGATGCATTCAGCCGGAACGCGGTGCTGACACTTTTTGCGTGCCAAGCGCTGCCCATCCTGCCTGAACTGAGCTGCACCATGGCTGGTGTTTCGCGTATGCCGTTTGGACGGTTTGTTGCAGCCTATGCTGTCGGGGTGGTGCCGTTCGCTTTTGTGGTTGCTTGGGCGGGTTCAAAATCGACGCTCTCGGACCCCACGCCTGCGATCTACACAGCAATCGGCGTCAGTATTGCGCTTTTGCTGGCATGGCGCTTCCTGTCCCGCAGGGGCCTTTCCAAATCCGCTGTTCAGCCACAAGGAGAAAGTCTGTGAAGTCGGTCTTGGTTTTCGCGATGCTCGTTGTCCCGGCTCCCCTCGCCGCAGAGGAGGAGGCATCGCTCACGGTGCAAATCTCAAATCTGAAAACGAGTTCGGGTCAGATCCGGTGCGCCCTTTTCCGCAGCGCAGCCGGCTTTCCGCGCGAGCCAGATCGTGCCGCTGCGCGCGTTGTCGGCACGATTGAAGGACGCACCGCCCAATGCCATTTCAGCAATATCCCGGCCGGGCGCGTCGCTATCACTGCGTTCCATGACGAGAACAACAACGGCAAGGTCGATCTGCGTTTCGGCTTGATCCCGAAAGAAGGCATCGGCTGGAGCCGGAATCCTCGCGTCAGCATGCGCGCGCCGAAATTTGAGGAAGCTGCATTTGAGTATAGCGGTGCAGCAACGAGGATCGCTGTAAGGCTAAACCAGCGTTGAAACCAGTTGCGGTGACGGTGCCACTTTGCAAGACGCACTCAATTCCGACAACCTTTCCTGCACCCCCGCACCCCATTGCCAGCAACCGCAACCGCAGGCATCCTCCCGGCCAACAAGGAGAATCGCGATGCGGCAACACTCTGGCTTCCTTTCCCTCGCGCTGGCGGCCGGTTTGGCCATGGCCGCTCCAGCCCAGGCGCAGGATCGGTTTTCGCGGATGATGGCCGGTGAGAGCTTTCTCCAGGGCAAGGAGCTGGATAAGGCGATCGAGCAGGCGGACAAGCACGCACTGGGATCGAAAGAGAACCCGGTGCGGGTTGCCCGGCCTGAGGGGCAGCGGCGCTATCTGGGGCGGCTGCGCTGCAGCGATGGCAAGGCGCCGGGGTTCTACCGCGCCGGCAATGTTGGCGCGGGGCCGTTCGGCAATATTGTCGATCTCTACATCGTCACTTGCGAGGGCGGTGAGCCCAAGGAAAGCCGGATCCACATGGACATGTACCACAAGGGCCATGACGAGCAGCGGCTGGTCCCGGGCTTCGCCTATGAAGTTGTGCCCGAACCGGAGCGCGCGCCCGCCCCGGCCGCCGATCCGCGGGCTTGAGCATGATCGGCATGTCGCTGCGCCTGGCCCTGCTGGGCCTCGGTCTCGCCCTGGCCCAGCCCGCACTGGCGAAAGAGCGCAAGGCCAAGCCCAAGCCGGTGCCGGTGGTTGACCAGAGCGCAGCGGCGGCCAATGCGGCTTCGGCGGCGGCGATGCGGCAGCTGGATGCCATCGCCCGGCTGGACGATGCAGCGGGCGGCCCGCGGCTGAACGCGGTGATCGCGTTC
>JAGXTB010000043.1 GCA_018334165.1 Sphingomonadales bacterium
GGTCTGGGCCAGCCGTAAGATCGGCAGGAAAAACATGCCCAGAGCGTGCCCGTCCATTTCGTCCTTGTCGATGTCGAGCTTCACGCCGCTGACGGGACTGATACGCAACTTCGGGTTGACCGACCGGATGTGAGCGAGCAAGTCGGTAGACTCATGGAACTCGCCGGGTGGGTTATCACCCATGACGTGCGCGGCGAGCCGGCTGAACACCGGCTTGGTCAGCGGCACCAGGGCAGCGGCGACCTCCACGTCGTTACGTCGGATGGCCGCGGCCATCTCCTCCAACCACGGCGGGCAAGGGATGGCCCGGACCTCGTCCGTGGGTTTGACGTAGTAGGCCACGGCCTGCGGCACATGCACGGGCCTGCTCTTGGGATCGTGCGTGAGCAGCCTGGGCGGCAACGCCTTCACGAACTCGGCGATTTGCTTGGTTTGCTCGGTGACGTCGAAGAGGTTGGACATGGCTGTGTTGCGTCCTCTGAGGGCGGCGTCAGACCCCCCTCGTCGTAACGCTCGATGTCGGTGGGGTCGACGTGGTCGTTGAAATACCACTCAATCAACTCTACGTCGGTCACCGCCTCGAAGCGGTGCCATTCGTCCCAGACGGCAATGACGCTGCTGCCAGCTTCTGCCCGTCCAGTGTCGTAAGGGGTTGCGTCGCCCTTACGTCGATAGAAGTGTACCAGCAACGTGCCGGAAACGACATAGAAGCCGTTAAACTTCCGGTGGTGACAGTGCTGGCTGCTGAACCCGCCCGCCTTGATCGTGGCATGGTGCAGTTCGTGCGTGGGGCTGATGTCAACCGGCCTCGTCACCCCCCACAACTTCTCCTTCACTATCGGTGTCATCACGCGAGTCATGGGTTCCATCCCCTGTATGGACCCGGCAGCAGGTGGGACACCAGCCCCGCCTGCTGCCCAGGTTGACGATCTCCGTACCACATGAGCACCGGCCTCGTACCGGGCTCTGCCCTCCGTGGCTTGGTAGACGCATCGGCGCGTCCTCCCGCTTACCCCCGCCGGACCAACGCCCGCGGCAGGTGGTAGGTTGCTTGCACCCTGGCACGATGCACAGGCGAGGCAAAAACAGCGCACCAGTAGAGATTCCCGTACTGGTCCCGGGCTGCCCCGAAGCCGCAGTGCCAGTACACCGTGTTGAGGATGTTCCGGCGGTGCCCCGAGGAGTTCATCCAGGCGGTGAACACCTGCTGCGCGGAGCGTTGCCCGGCTGCAATGTTCTCGCCGCCCGAGCGCGGGTTGTAGCCCGCTTTGCGAATGCGGTCGTCGAACTCGACGCCGTAGTAGCTCGGCGTGCCCGGCGTCTCATTGTGATCCATGTCGCGGTTGCGGGCCATCCAGTCCGCGTGGGCCTGGGCGGCGGCGTCCAGCTGCACATGCAGAGTCAGGGCCTGCAACCCAGCGGTCTTGCGTGCCTGGTTGTGCGCGTCCAGCAATTCCACGTCGAAGCCCTGGCCAGGATTGAGCGGTGGCGGTTCCGGCGTGGTTGGCGGCCTGGGCGGCGGCGGTGCAGGTTTGCCAGCGCCCAACCAGGCCCACAGGTTGTTCAGGAAGTTCTGCCACACGGCGCTTTACCCCCCAGAAACCGGCCGCGGGCCAGGCCCAGGCGGCTCTCAATGAAACTTCGACACTGATCGGTTAGATCGGCGTGCGGCGGCTCCCAGTACACGTCGGCCCCGACATCGCAGACGACCATTTTCAACTCCGGGTCGCCGCCTGGAATGTGCCTGCGGAGCGGAGCGTGCATGAGGATGACCTTGTCCGCCCAACTGTACAGCAATCGCCAGGTGTCCGCGGTGATGGCCGTGATACCGCAGGCGAGCGCCTCCACGCCGTAGTGATCCTTGAGCAGCCAGGTCATGCACACGGAGCGACTGTTGCCCCGCTCGCACACGCACAGCACTTTCATGATGCCCATCCTCACAGAAGCGAGCGCTCCGTCAGGCCGAGATAACTTTGAACGGGACGAGGTAGTCGTGAGTCAGGGCTTCCTGGTAGCGGAACAGCGCGGAGTCGTACCACAGCTTCCGCATCTTGTACTTCACCAGGCAGACCATCTCGGGGGAAACCTGGTGCTTGAGCGCCAGCATAGCCTGCTCGCGGGCTTCGGCCGGCAGGCGAATGATCTCCCAAGCAACGGCCTCGGCGCGCTCCATCATCTCCTGCGGGGTCATATCGTGCCACACGGCGAATGCCTCGTCATGCGCAGCAGCGGCCTCCAGGACCATGCGGGCGAACGGGTCGGTGTTGTACATGTGCCGCAGGTACTTCCGGCGCGGCCTGTTGAAAATGAACTCCTTGTCCAGGGCCAGGCAGTAGCCCACCTGGTCGGCCAGCTTGCGCACGAGCGGGCTGTCGTACTTGCCCTGGTTGAAGTCGTACCACGTCTTCACCGGGAAATGATCCGTAGACCACTGACCCCAGAGGAAGCCGTCGTGGCAGACGCTGAGGACCGGCCAGTCGCTCTTGTACTCCTTCTGGGTACCAACCTGACGGTCGAAGAAGCGCTGATTGTAGTTGATACCCCAGCCGCTGGCGCTAACGAAGCCGCCGGACTCCCGCTCCCGCCAGCGCCCCACGGTGGCCTGTGCCACCTTACCAAAGAGCAGGCCCACGATGCCGGCTAGCATGCCGACCAGGCTCTCACGACGATTGATAAGCATGGGTAACTCCCTTCGCGGATCAGGTGCTCTGCGGCTCCTCGTGGAACTTGACCCCGTAGGTCCGCAGGTAAGTGTCGAACGCATCCTCGAACATCATCAGCGAACACGAGAACGCCTGGACCGGGCAGTCCTCGCAGTGGACATAGTCGCGTGGCGGCTTAACGATCTCGACACCGTCCTCTTCCATGTCGGCGAGGACTTGCTCGTTGATCGTGCCCCTGCCGCCGCACGCCTGGCAACGCTTGCGGGTGAACTGGTCCGTGGCCAGCGACTCGACCAACCACGACTCCTCAATCACGAAGGCCACCAGGCCGAACATGTAGTTGTGGATCAGCCACATGGGCGGCTTCGAGCCGGTCAGTGGGCGGGCGTAGGTGAAACGGGTGTAGGTGACCTCGCGGCCGAGCCGATGCGCCCCGACAGGGCGCCAGGGCGTCTTCCGCTTGGTGCAGTCGCGCACCAGGTCACCAGCCTCCAGGTGCTCGCCAGGGATAAGCCGACGATGATCTTTCGGGAAAGCCGTGAAGTTCAGTTCCTCGGTCGGCACTGGCCGAGCGGGGAAACCGTTGTTCTGGTGCCCATTCAGATGCCCGTTTGTCTCTGCCACGGCTCACCTCCCGAACCAACCCTTGATCGCCTCCAGAACAAAACGGTACAGCAACGTCGCCCGGATCGCCAGGCCGAGTAACCAACGCTTCATGGCAACACCTTTGCAAGCAGCCAACCCAGGCCGGGTGGTAGCAGCACGAAGGCCAGCACAGCAGCCCACAAGGTCGCAGCCGGCGCCCCGTAGAGAACGATACCGAGGGTCATTAGCAGCTGGTCCATTACTTCTTCGCTCCAGTCGCCTGCCTGTACTCGGAGAAGTAGTCGTGCCCGTGGTAGGTGTAGCAGCCAAAGCGGAACTGATCGTCAGGCCGCATAACGCCGTCCTTGATGTCCTGGTTGCTCGCCAGCTTGACGTTGAATACCGCGTTGACGTACTGGTCCGTCTTGTAGGGCAGCTGGTGCGTCGGCGTGCCTGGCACCTGCTGCTGGCGGATCTCCAGAGGCGGATTGACGTAGCGCTGAATACGCGCTTGCACGTCGGGGTGGACGATCTTCTTGACGCAATGCGTGGCCACCAGAGGTCGCCGCGGATCGCCCATAGGCGGAGCCTGCACGAACTGCGGCGGCTGCTCGCGGGGGTCGAAGGTGTAGGCCCTGCCCGTCCAGGCGTCCCAGAACCAGGCCCAGTTGTAGCGCTGGTCTTTCATGCCGTTGGGATCGACGTAATGGACCGAGTAGTCCTGGCCAGTTCCAAAAGCCACTTTTTGGCGCGTGATGTGCGTCAGCAGCACGGCATGAGTCGCTCGACTGCCGTCCTTGTAGCGACCATCGTAGTAGCTCACAACCACGGGCAAGCCCGCATCCAGCTGTGCTTGCAACCAGCGCACGCCTTCCTGGCTACGTCCGTGCGGGTTGACGCGCGGCTTGACGCCCAGGGTCTTGACCCAGTGATCGACCGCTTCCACGGTAGCCCCACCACGCAGGCCCACGCCTGTCTGCACGACCCGCTCGGTGAGCGTATGCAGCGGCATGATGCCCAGGTGCTTGCCCAGCATCTCCGCCGAGCAGAACCAGCAGATGCCGTGGTCCGTGCGGTTGGCGACGCGGTGTTCTTGGGCGATCTTGATCTTCGGTACGTCGGGATCGGCCGGCGGCTCCTGACCGTGCGCCTTGCCCAGGCTCAGCAGCACGACGACGAGCAGGGCCAGCAGCGCCCAGAGTAGCCAGCGCCAGGGGAAACAGCGCGGCGTACCATCCGCCTCGGGGTGGAAAAAGCGAGAGCGCCTGGGGGCGGGCGTGTCGTGCATGCAGCGGTAGCGTGGCCCTGTGATGTACGGGTTGCGGTTGTCGTTCTGCATGGTCATCTCCGCTTGCATGCCTTGGTCAACCGGCCCTCTGGGATCTGATACTCAGGCAGCGTCTGGTAAGCGGCCAGTACCTTCCAGCCATCATCCCAGCTGCCGTCGTCCCGCTTGAACCGCAGGGCCTGGCCGACCGTGCTCAGCTTAGCCGGCAGCCAGGCCACGCGGCTCAGGTTATGCTTGACGACCAGGCACTGCGTATAGGGGTCGCGGTCCACGAACTCGTAGGGATCGCCACAGCAGCAGTCTACCCAGGCGGTGGCCTATTCCCGCTCCTTCTTCAAGACCTTGAAGGGCCGTAGGTACTCCAACTTCTCCGGGTAGAGTTCACCATCCGAGGGGATGAACAGCTGCTTGCCCTCCCAGCGGTGCCTCTTGGTTTCGGTATCCCAGACGCCCTTGTAGGTGGTAAAGCCGGTACAACCGTTGCCGCTCCAGCCCACGATGAACGTGTCTCCCTCCATGCGGCCGACGCCCGTGTAGGTGTTCGACCACTGCACGATGTAGACACCACGCTTGGCCGGGCTCTCTTTGATCGTCAGCACCATCTCGTAGAGCTTGTGCTCCTGACCGCCCGTGCAGATGTAGTAGCCTGGCTCGGGCTGATACGCCTTGGGCGGGCCGATCTTCTCGGGCTCCTGCACCGCTGTCTTGTCGATGCCGGCCGCATAGACCCCTTTGGCCGCGTCCTCCGCGAGGATGACCAGGCCCAGATAACCCGCGATGACCAGGGCGAAGGTGAGAGTGACGATCCAGGTCGGGTTGCGCATCGGTGTCTCCTTACTTCTTCGGTGAGAGATACGGATCGAGGATCGCGTGGCAGCGTTGCCGAACCTCCGGGTCCGGGTGCTGCGTGCCCCACAATACAAGGCCCAGACTATGCCATCCGCCTCGCTGGAGGCAATAGCTGGCCTGGTGCCGAACCCCTTCGCGTTCGTCGGCACAGGCCAGGACACAAGCCAGGTAGAAAGCGGCCATGCTATTTCGCCTTGGCACAGTTCCCCCAGCGCGGACGCGGTTCGCCCGGCTGACGCTTCTTGGCTATGCGGGCAGCCAACTGGCTGATCTGGCATTCGAGCCTGGCCCGCTTGGTGCGCAGGCGGAAGAGTCGACGCGCCAGATCGCCAGTGCTTGCCATCTTAACCTCCCTGCTGGAGTTGTTGCTGGTGCAGCCATTCGTTGCGGGCCTGTGGGGAGTTCGGGTTCTGTCCAGGCGCCTGGCCTTCGTAACCAGGGGCCGACTGCTGCTGCATCGGGTTGTAGCCCGAATAGCGTTGTCCGCCCTGCCCCTGACCCTGCATCAGTGTAGGCAGAAGCCCGCCCATCATGGCAAGGCCGCCTGCGCCTGCCACGCCCGGCGAACCGCCCATTGCCCCGCCGCCCAGGCCGAGTGCGCCGCCCATAATCATCATCTTCTGCATGGGGCTCATGCGACTCGGGTCCATGCCCAGGCCCTGGAAGATCTTGTCGCTGCCCTGCATCATGCTGCCCATGATGCCGCCGTTGCGGTTGACCGTCTGCATGGGATCGAACTGGCCCTGCTCGTTCATCAGACCCCGACTCTGCATGTACTGGTCGAGGAAGCCCGCCGCATCATCCTGGAATTGCGGCATGGCCTGGTTGTAGACGTCGCCCAGCTTTTCATCGACCGCGTTGCTGAATCGGTTATGGAGGTACTCCGAGCCCATGCCCAGCGCCGTGGCGCCCATGCCAACGCCGCCCACGGTAGCGCCAATGCGTCCCAGACGAGTGCCCGGAACCGCACCCTTCCAGGCACTGCTGAACGGGTTCTTGGCCCCCGTCATCAGGTTCCAGCCCGTCTTGCCGACGCCCGTGAGGGGAGCCATTGAACCACGCGCGAACTGCTCCAGGCCCTGCGTAGCCTTGGCGCCCAGCGAGTTGACCTGGCCCGCCATGCTCATGTTCTTGGCCAAGAAGTCCGCACGCGCTGGTCCCGACATCTTGGACGCCTGCGCCATCACGCCCGGCAAGAACGCACCGTGGCGAGCGACACGCATGGCTGCGAGGCCGCGTCCGCCGCCAGCAAGCAAACCGAACCCGGCACCGGCCTGAGCGAAACGCCCGTTGGTGTCGTAACCCAGAGCACCCGCTGTCTGGTCGATCGCGCTGCCGGCGAAACCGCCGCCGATGGCTCCTTGCCCGCCCCGCATGAAGGGCTGAGCCAGGCTCCTGGGGTTCCTGGCCATGAAGCGCCGGGCCATCGGGTTCATGGCCAACGCACCAGCTGCGGCCCCAGTCCAACCACCGCCAGGTAGGCCCAGTTCTTCGCCAGCGAAAGCACCGCCGAGGCCACCCATCGCCGTTTGGCCGACCGACGAAGCCACCGAGTAGGGCGTGGCACCGCGCATGTAGTTATTGAAGACGCCCTGCATGCCAGGCTGCTGCGAGCGCGCCTGCGCCATCGCCTGCTGTACGCCCAGGCCAGGCGTCGCCTGCCGCAGTTGCGCCGCCTGCTGCACCAATGGTGAAGCTGTCGCCCTGGTCACCGGAGCGGTCTGGAGGCCCTGCGCCATGACGGGCTTGGCCCCGCGCATCCAGCCCCAGGCGCTCTTGCCGGCGTTCAGCATCCCACGCAACTTGTTCGCCTGTTTCTCCAGGCAAAAGGGCACCTGCGCCTGGGCTCGCTTGGCGAGGCCATGACGCAGTTCTCCTTCCGCTTCGGGGAACTTGGCACACGCCACGTCGACAGCCTGTTTGACCTGGGTCGCGTCGAGGCCCAAACGGTCGCAGTAGTCGAAGAAGCCCACGGCTGCCGGGCTCAGCGATAGTTCCCGCAAAGCGTCCGCCCCACTCTTCTCGGGTTCCTCCTTTTTCTTACCCATCAGCTTGCCCAGGCCATAGCCCAGACCGGCACCGCCCAAACCAATACCCGCACCGGCTAGCGCGACCGGCAACGGCGCCAGGTGCGCATCCGCAGGCGCGTCCGTGGGCGCAGCGGGAGCAGCACCCGTGAGCTTGCCCAGCAAACCCTTGAGATCGGGTGGCTTGAGTTTGGGCAGCGTACCAAAGGTCGAACCGCCCGCTTGAACGGGGCTGCGTTGGGCATCCATGAGTTCATCCAGCCAACCGCCTGGCTGCATCAGGCGCCCCTTGAGGCCCAGCAAGCCCGACTCGACACCACTGAGGGCGGCGAGCTTGTAGTTGACCGTGTCCTTCTTGGTGCCGCCGTGCTTGCCCTTGTAGGGGTCCGTCTTCACGGTGACGTCTTTCGAGAGGAAACGGTCGATGCTCTGCCAGGCCGCTGGACCCGTGGCGTGATCGTCCGCACGGTGCGCGAAGGTCAGGCCCTTGCTCTCGCCCGAGGCGCTGCGGTTGGGCGACTTGAGACTGGTATCCTCTTGCTCGGCCTTTTTGGTGCTGCACGCCAGCCCGAACTCGTGCAGCATGCCGCAGAGCGGGCAGTTTGTGTCACGCTCGGCATCAGCCGAGCGCTTATTGAGACGCAGCAGGTGATCGAGCATGGCGGCGTGGATAAGCTGCGTGTCCCCGTCGTCGACGGTCTTGTAGAGCATCTCCGCGCATTTCTTACCAAGGGCCTCATGGTCCGTCGTCACCTGCTTGCCCGTTTTGGGGTCCGTGTAGGTGACCTCCTTGGCCTGCTTCTCCAGATAGATGCTGCCATCCTCGGCCTGCTTACCACCGAACATGCCCATGAGCATGGGGGCGCTCGCCACAGCCAGGCCGCCCAAACCGCCCGCCAAACCACCGCGCAGCATGCCCCGACGCCCGGCCGCGGCAACCTGTCCAGGTGCCTGACTCTGCATGCGTCCCAGCTGGTTCTGCCAGGCCCCACGTTGCTGCTGGATGAACTGCTGAGCCTGCCCCGAAGCCAGGAACTTCTGCTTGGCGGCTGCGGCCTGCTGCGGATTGAAACCCTGGCGCAGCTGTGGCCCCGAAGCCGCGAGTTGCCCATGCTGATCGCGCATCCGCTCCCAGCCCTCATTCCCCGCCGGACGCGGCACCTTGAAATTGCCGTCCGGGCCGATGGCCATGCGTTCCTGGAGGATACCCGCCCGCCGCTTCGCCCAGTTGTCGAGGCCACGGCCGTACATCTTGTCGAGGCCCTGGTTCATCGAGTTGCGGTGCTGGAGCCGTGCGGCCTCGATCTGACCGGGCAGTTGGGCCTGCATGTTCCGTTGGGCCAGGTCGCGTCCCTGGGCACCGCCAGCGAACATACCAACACCAGCGCCCACGCCCGCCAGACCGAGCGGGACAGCCTGCTCGACCTCCATGCTCTGCTTGAGCGCCTGGGCGAATTTCTCAAAAGCCAGTTTTTGGACCGCCGAGCCGGCGATGGGGTCTGGCTTGGGTGCTTTCTTGGCTGCCTCCAGCTGGTCCATCTCGCCCAGTGTGGCTCCCGGCGGCATGAAACGCATGGCGTCGATCAGCTTGTCATTCTTCTTGCGGCGCGAGCCATAGCCGCTGAGGCCGCCCAGGATCGCCCCAAGCCCGGCGCCACCTAAACCACCGAGCACCGGGTTTGCACCGAGATGTTGGGCGCCCAGCGCACCGCCGGCGCCACCCAACGCGAGCCCGCCCAGGCCGCCGAGCAGCCCCTGCTTGCCCGGCGAGGCCAGCAGTTCACTGACAGGCGTGTGCTGGCTCTTGAACAGCCTGGGCAACCACTGACTGAGGCCCTCGTCGACGTCCTTGTTCATGTAGCGCCACTGCCAGCCTTTGCTCATGGCCTTGGGGCTGCCCAACGTATCGTCCTCGTTCATGTCGGAGAACGAATCACTCTCGGAGGCACGCTTGGAGAACGGCCCCATACCGTACTTGCGGCGGAGGTCTTCGCCCAGCACGCCCAGCGTGATGCGGTTGTGGTTCTCACGCATCATCCGCATACCAGGCGACTCAGCCGTCTTGGCCAAAGCCATGCTCTGCGCCTGGATGTCATCGTTGGCGTCCTGCGGGGTCGCAGATGCCTCCGACTGCTGTTTTTGCTCCAGCATGCGCAGCATGTTTGCCTCCCGCTGGGCCTGTTGGCTGTCCTTGGGCGAGGCTTGCGCAGGCCGCGGGTTAGCAGGCAACGGCGGAGCCGGCGGCGAGGCCATTGGAGCCTGCACAGGTTGTCCCGTCATGGGGTCGATAGGCCCCGGAGGCGCACCGCCGCCCATCGCAGCAGGGTCCATCGGTTGGCCTGTCATGGGGTCGACCGGAGGCTGTCCGGGGATCGGTGCGCCGCCATTCGGAGGAGGCGGCGGCAGCGGCCCACCGCCACCAGGCGCAGCCATGCCCGGAGGCCCCGGAGGCGGCGGCATGGGGGCCGTGGCGCCTGGGTTCGGAGCCATGCCGCCAGGACCGGGCACCATCATCGCCATTTTTAGCGGCTGTGGGGCCATTGTCCCCCCAAAGGGGCGGGGGGCGAGGCTCGCCATGCCTTGTCGGGCGGCGGTAGCCATCGGATTGCCCATTTGCCCGAGTGGGTTCACGTTCCCCACGAGCGGTTGCGGCCC
>JAGXTB010000044.1 GCA_018334165.1 Sphingomonadales bacterium
CCGATGTCCGCAACGTTCGCATCTCGGTCATGCCGGGCCGCCGTGCGCCGCAGGGCCTGCGCTTTGGTGCGGGCGAGGGCGGCCGCCGCGCCGCCAACGATGGCGCGCCGGCCAGCTTGCCGGGTGACGCGCTGGGCATGGGCGCGGCCGAATTGGGCGGGCTGGGTGCCAATGGCCTCGGCATGGCCTCGATCGGGCTCGATCCCTCGCTGACTTTCACCACTTTCGTCACCGGCAGCGCCAACGTGCTGGCCAGCAATGCCGCGCAGCGCATGGCCGCGACCGAAACCCCGCAGTTCGCTCCGCTCTATCTCAAGGCGGCGACCGGCCAGGGCAAGACCCACTTGCTCCACGCGATCGGCCATGCCTATCTGGCGGCGCACCCTAGGGCGCGGATCTTCTACTGCTCGGCCGAGCGCTTCATGGTCGAATTCGTCCAGGCGCTGCGCCAGAACCAGACGATCGAGTTCAAGGCCCGGCTGCGCGGCTTCGATCTGCTGCTGGTCGATGACATCCAGTTCATCATCGGCAAGGCTTCGGCCCAGGAAGAGCTGCTCTACACGATCGACGCACTGCTGGCCGAAGGCAAGCGGCTGGTCTTCGCTGCCGATCGCGCCCCGCAGGCGCTCGACGGGGTCGAGCAGCGCCTGCTCAGCCGCCTCAGCATGGGCCTCGTGGCAGACATCCAGCCCGCCGATATCGAGCTGCGCCGTTCGATCCTCGAACACCGGCTCCAGCGTTTCAGCCCGACCCATGTCCCGGCCGATGTGATCGAATTCCTGGCCCGCACGATCAACCGCAACGTGCGCGAACTGGTGGGCGGGCTCAACAAGCTGATCGCCTATGCCCAGCTGACCGGCCAGGCCGTCTCGCTCCAGCTCGCCGAAGAGCAGCTGACCGATATCCTCTCGGCCAACCGCCGCCGGATCACGATCGACGAGATCCAGCGCACGGTCTGCCAGTTCTACCGGGTCGACCGGACCGAAATGGCCAGCAAGCGCCGCGCGCGCGCGGTGGTGCGTCCGCGTCAGGTGGCGATGTACCTCGCCAAGGTGCTGACCCCGCGCAGCTATCCGGAGATCGGCCGCAAGTTCGGCGGACGCGATCACTCGACCGTGATCCACGCAGTCCGCCTGATCGAAGACTTGCGCACCCGCGATGCCGACATGGACGGCGATGTGCGGTCATTGTTGCGGCAGCTCGAAAGCTAAGTTCCAGATCCTCTCCAGATTTGCGAAGCACATCTGGGGAGGTGGCAGTGCGAAGCACTGACGGAGGGGTCTCGACGCCAGCGTCTAAGCCCCTCCGTCAGCCGCCTACGGCGTCTGCCACCTCCCCATTTGTCGCCTTCGCGAAAAATGGAGAGGAGCTTTTCAACCGCTTCTCAACTGTGCGTGCACCGGCTTGTCCTCAGGCCGACAGCCCCCCATCGACAATCAGCTCGCTGCCGGTGCTGAAGGCCGCGCGGTCACTGGCGAGGAACACCACCGCATCGGCCACGTTCTGCGGCTCGCCCAGGTGGCCCAGTGGGTGCATGGCCGAGACATTGGCCAAAACCTCATTGTCGCCCACGCCTTGCGCCACGGCAAAATCGTCGATCAGCATCCGCCCCATCTGGGTGTCGATCACCCCGGGGTGGACCGAATTCACGCGGATCCGCGCCGCCGCCAGCTCCTTGGCGCAGCCTTTGGTGAACAGCCGCACCGCGCCCTTGGTGCTGTTGTAGCAGGTCGCCCCCGCCGCGCCCTCGATCCCGGCGACCGAGGACAGGTTGACGATCGCCGTCCCCCCGCGCCACAAGTGCGCCCGCTCGGCCAGCAAGGGCACGGCGGCGCGGGTCCCCAGGAACACGCCCTCGACATTGACCGCATGCAGCCGCCGCCAGTCTTCCAGCGAGGTCTCAAGGATCGACCTGAACAGCCACAACCCGGCGTTGTTGACCAGAATGTCGAGCCCGCCCGCCTCGGAGCGCAGCCAGTCCATCGTCGCGGCCCAGTCAGCCTCGCTGGTCACATCCTGGGCCCGGGCAATCCCGCTGATCTCGGCCGCCAAGTCCTCCGGCGCGGCCAGATCGGTTACCGCAACCCTGGCCCCAGCCGCAGCCAAAGCCCGCGCGGCAGCAGCCCCCAGCCCGCGAGAGGCGCCGGTCACCAGCGCGATACGTCCGTCCAGATCACCCAATTGCCGTCTCCTTCAGGCTTCAGCCAGCGTCGCGCTCAATTGCTCCCGCAGTTCCCGCCGCAAGAACTTTCCGCTGGCGTTCCTTGGCAGCGGTTCATCCATGAACCAGACATAGCGCGGCACCTTGTGCTTGCTCATGTGGTCGAGGCAGTGCTTCTTGAGGTCGGTTTCATCGAGTCCGTGGTCAGGCTTGAGGAACACCGCGACGCCCACTTCTTCGCCCATCCGCTCGTCCTTGACGCCGAACACGCTGCATTCGGCCACGGCCGGGTGGCGATAGATGCACGCCTCGACTTCGGTGCAGCTGATGTTCTCGCCGCCGCGGATCACCAGGTCCTTCTTGCGGTCGACGATATAGACGAATTTGTCTTCGTCGATCCGGGCGATGTCGCCGGTGTGGAGCCAGCCCTGGGTGATCGTCTCGGCGGTGGCATCGGCGCGGCCCAGGTAGCCCTTGATCACCGGGCTGCCCTTGACCCACAGCTCGCCGACTTCGCCCAGCGGCAATTCATTGCCTTCGTCATCGACAACCTTGGCATCGAAGCTGGGCATATAGGGCCCGGCGCTGTCGGGCCGGTCGATGAAGAAAGGCCCAGCGACCGAGGTGATGATCCCGCAGGTTTCGGTCATGCCATAGCCGGTGGTCGGGCTGGCGGCGGGAATCTTGCGGGCGATTTCGCCGACCTGCTCGGGCGGGACTTGCGCGCCGCCGCCGGACAGGCCGGTGAGGGTGGACGTATCGGTCTTGGCGAAATCGGGATGGTTGATGATCTCACGCGCCATGATCGGCACACCGCCAACTGCGGTGACACCGTGATTCTCGATCAGCCTTAGTGCTTCACCGGCATCCCATTTGCGCATCAGCACAATCGCGCCGCCGGCTGCGGTCGTCAGGTATGCACCGCAATTGTTGGCAGTGACGTGGAACAAGGGCGTGGTCAGCAGCGAAACCGGGATCGGGGCGTCGGCGGGCGGGGCCACTCCGGTCGCACGCTCGGTCGCCAGCGCCTGGGCGGTGGTTGAATAGAGCATGTTCATCAAGTTGGCGACGCAGCCGCGGTGGGTCAGCTGCGCGCCCTTGGGAAAGCCGGTGGTGCCGCTGGTGTAGAAGATGCAGGCATCGGCCTCTGGATCGACGCTGACTGCGGGCATGGCGCCGCCGCTGCCGACGATTTCGGCCCAGGGAGTGACATCTTCAGGGTAGTCGTTCAGCCGTACCCCGACCAGCTTGAGCCCGCCGGGCAGCCCCGCGATTGCGCGATAGCCGGCCAGCCGCTCGGCATCGGCGATCAGCACCTTGGGGGCCGAGTCCTTAAGTGCGTAGTCCAGCTCTTCACCGGTCCACCAGGCATTCATGCCTACTGCGGCGACACCGATCGAGAGGCAGGCCCAATAGGCGATCATCCATTCGGGGTAATTGCGCATGGCGATGGCAACGCGGTCCCCCGGCTCAACGCTTTGCGCCACTAGCCAGGCGGCCAGCGCATTCACTTGCGCATGGGTCTGGGCGTATGTCAGCACTTCGCCTTCGTAGATCAGGTAGGGTCGGTCCCCCCAAGCCACGGTTGAAAGCCAGAATTCGCGCACCGATGGCGGGGCGGCCTTGAAGGTCTTGATGCGGTTGCCAAGGATCTCTTCCTCGGCAATCTCGAACTGTCCACCCGGTCCGGTCAGTTCCTCGCGCACCGCGCGCAATTCGGCATAATGCATCGCTCATCCCATTTATTGGCTTAATCGTCCGATTAAGTGCCGCATCGCAGGCGGGGCGGCAAGGGATTCGTTTTTCGGGTTCACGCGGAGACGCGGAGACGCGGAGGAGTTGGGCCAATCCGCGAAGCGGCTCACCATTCCACGGTCGTGCCACGCGGAAGGCAACTATAGGAAAGCGGCTTTGCCGCATTCTCCATTCCTCCGCGTCTCCGCGTCTCCGCGTGAACCCATTTCGCTGCCCGCCCTTGGCCCAACCGCCAGCTTGGCATAAGGCCATGCAGCATGGAGCTCCCACCCGACCGCCTCGATCGCTTTGCCCGCCATATCGTGCTGCCCGAACTGGGCGGGGCGGGGCAAGTGGCGCTAGCGGACGCGCATGTCGCGCTGGTGGGCTGCGGGGGGATCGGTTCGCCCGCCTTGCAATACCTCGCGGCCGCAGGGATCGGCACGCTGACCTTGATCGACCGCGACACCGTGGATGCCTCAAACCTCCAGCGCCAGACCATCTTTGCCGAGGCCGACATTGGCCGGGCCAAGGCCGAAGTTGCGGCCGAATGGGTGCAGCGTTTCGATGGTTCCCTCAAGGTGCGCGCCAGCGTGGGGACGGTCGGGGGGGACAACGCCGCGCGGCTCCTTGAGGGTGCCCACCTTGTGCTCGACGGGAGTGACAATTTCGCGACTCGGCTGGCCGTGTCGGACACCTGTGTGGCACTGGGAATCCCGTTAACCAGCGCGGCGATCGGGCGGTTCCAGGGGCAGGTCGCGAACTTTGCCGGGCATTTGCCGGAGGAAAGCTGCTATCGCTGCTTCGTCGGCGATGCCTTCGATGCCGAGGACTGCGATACCTGCGCCGCCGATGGCGTGCTGGGGGCGATGGTCGGGATGATCGGCGCTTTCGCGGCGATGCAGGCGATCCGGGTGCTGGTGCAGGGCAGGGCCACGCTGGGCGATCCGCAGTGGGGCAAGCTGCACTTGTTCGAAGGACTGGTGCCGAGCCTCAGGACGCTGCGGATTGCCAGGGATTCGGAATGTAGTGGGTGCCGGAAGGGTTAGAGGGGTTCACGCGAAGAGCGCAAAGAAGCGCGAAGAGCGCAAAGATGCCGTGATTGCGGCGAAGCCGCTCTCATTTCGAAGGACGCGATTGGCGCGGCGTGAGCTGAATTGAGCCGCTTCGCGGATTGCGCGACCCCTTTGCGCCCTTCGCGTGAACCTTTCTACGCCAGCAGCTCATCCACCCACTGTGGAACGATAACACTAGCTGGACCCAATCGGCTCTCGTGGAACAGACGCGATCCCTGGCTGCGTTCGAGATTGAGCTCAAGCGTCCGCGCGCCGAGTTCCACCGCGTTCTGCACGAAGCCCGCCGCCGGATAGACCGCGCCCGAGGTGCCGATCGAGACGAACAGGTCTGCCTTGCCGAGCGCGGCATAGATCTCGCCCATGCGGTAAGGCATTTCGCCGAACCAGACCACGTCGGGGCGCAAGGCGTGTCCGCCGCAGACCGGGCAGGGCAGGTTGTCGAGCAAGGGCCCGCGCCAGGGGTGGCGGATATCGCACAGGGTGCACCAGGCCTTGAGGTGTTCGCCGTGCATGTGGATCAGGCGGCGTGCGCCCGCGCGCTCGTGCAGGTCATCGACGTTTTGCGTCACGATCAGCAGCTTGCTGGTCCATGCGGCGTCGAGCCGGGCCAGCGCCTCGTGCGCCGGGTTGGGCAGCTTCTCCTGAATTGCCGCGCGGCGCATGTCGTAGAACCGCTGGACCAGCCGCGGATCGCGCGCGAAGGCTTCGGGGGTCGCAACATCCTCGACCCGGTGGTTCTCCCACCAGCCGCCCGCGCTGCGGAAGGTGTCAATCCCGCTTTCGGCGGATATGCCTGCGCCGGTCAGGATCACGATATTGCGGTATTGGCCCATCGCGGCCATGAAGCACGGATCGAAGGGGACAGGCAATGGCCAGAATCGGCATCATTGGCAGCGCGGGACGCATGGGGGCGGCGCTCACTGCGGCAATCGCGGCGGCGGGCGAGGAACTGGCCGGCGGGATCGACAAGGACGGCGATCTGGCCGCGCTGGCAGCGCGCAGCGACGTGCTGGTCGATTTTTCGGCCCCGGCGGCGCTGGAGGGCAACCTCGATGCGGCGATCGCGGCGGGGGTTCCGATCGTGGTCGGCACCACCGGCCTGGAGGAACGCCACCACTGGCTGTGCGATGCTGCCGGCGAGAGCATCCCCATCCTCCAGACCGGCAACACCTCGCTCGGCGTCACCCTGCTCGCCCACCTGGTGCGCGAGGCGGCGAGCAAGCTGGGTGAGGACTGGGATATCGAGATTGCCGAGACCCACCACCGGATGAAAGTCGATGCGCCCTCGGGCACCGCGCTGCTGCTGGGCGAGGCGGCGGCCAAGGGGCGCGGGATCGATCTGGCGGGCCATGCGGCGCGCGGGCGCGACGGGATCACCGGCGCGCGGACCAGCGGCGAGATCGGCTTTTCCAGCCTGCGCGGCGGCAGCGTGGCGGGGGACCATTCGGTGCTGTTCCTCGGCGACAGCGAGCGGCTCAGCCTCTCGCACCTCGCCGAAGACCGCAGCATCTTTGCCCGCGGCGCGGTGCGTGCGGCACAGTGGCTGATTGGCAAGGCGCCGGGCCGCTACACCATGCCCGAGGTACTGGGCCTGTGACCACCAGCCTGCGCCGACGCGCCTGGCTGCAACTGGCCGGTGATCCGGTTGGCGATGGGCGTCTGACGCTGACCAACTGGCTGCTGGTGGTGGTGATCATCGCCGCAGTGGCCTGTTCGATCGTGGCGACCGAGCCTGAAATCGAGAGCCGGTTCGGCGCGCAGCTCAATGCGCTCGAGTATCTGTTCGGGGCCTGCTTCGCACTGGAGTATGCGGCCAGGATCTGGACCGCGCCTGAGAATCTTGAAGCGGGGACGGCGGGCAGCAAACGCCTGCGTTTCATCCTCTCGCCGCTTGGCCTGGTCGACCTTGCTGTGCTGGTCGTGACCTTGCTGCCAATGCTGATGCCGGGCGTGGCGGTGCTGCGGCTGGCCCGCCTGCTGCGGCTGCTGATGCTGGCCAAGCTGGGCCGCTTTTCCAGCGCCTTTCGCGAACTGGCCCGCGCGATCCATGAGCGGCGCTATGAGCTCTATGTCACCATCTCGCTGGCCACGTTCCTGCTCTTGTTCGGCGCGGCTGCGCTGTACCTGGCCGAAGGCGACGTCCAGCCCGACAAGTTCGGATCGATCCCGCGCGCGCTGTGGTGGTCGATCATCACGCTGACCACGGTCGGCTATGGCGACGTTTCGCCGATCACCCCGCTGGGCAAGGTCATGGCTTCGTTCGTTGCGCTGGCGGGAATTGGCCTGGTTGCCATGCCCACCGGAATCATGGCTGCTGCCTTTTCCGATGCGATGCAGCGGCACCGGGGCGAAGAAAAAGACTGATGACTTGACCGCAAAGGGCGGAACTGTATTATCAATGTAATACAGTTTGAGGGGAGAGAAAGATGACACCCGCACAGGAAACCGCCCGATATATCGACGGCCTTGGCGCCGAAGCCCTGGCCAAGGCGCAGGCCTATACGATTGGCAACCACATCTTGCTGTTCGTGGGGCTCGCAGTTTCGCTGTTGGTGGCCTGGCTGATCGTGCGGTCCCATCTGCTCGATAGGATGACGAGCCGACTGTCGAAGCGAAGCTGGGCCGTGATGACCCTGGCAGTGATCGCGGCTTACATTGCATTTGCCGATCTGCTGACTTTGCCTTGGACGCTCTACACCGATTGGCAGCGCCAACATGCCTACGGCCTGTCCATGCAGCCTTTGGGCGATTTTCTTGGTCAGTGGGCGCTTGGCCAAGTTTTCGAGATCGGACTCGGAGCGCTGTTCATGCTTGGGGTCTACGCGCTGATCCGCAAGACTGGCGCGCGCTGGTGGCTGTGGGGCGGCGGGTTTGCCGCGAGTGTTGTCATATTCATGCTGCTGGTCGGCCCGAGTTTGATCGCCCCGCTGTTCAACAAGTACGAGCCGGTGCCGCCGGGCCAAGTCCGCACCGCGCTGGAGCAGATCGCCGACGATGTTGCGATTCCGCATGACCGGATCTTCATGTACGATGGTTCGCGCCAGTCCGAACGGTTCACTGCCAATGTCACCGGGATTGGTCCCGCGGCGCGGATTGCGATCTCCGATGTCGCACTGAAGGAAGCGTCGCTGGCTGAGGTCCGGGCGGTCACCGGGCATGAGGCGGGGCATTATAAACTCGGCCATGCCTGGCGTTCGGTGGTGGTGATGCCGCTGCTCGCGATGCTGTTTTTCTATCTGCTCAACCGCCTGTTTGCTCCGGCGGCAGGGCTGCTCGGCAGCGACGCGCAATTGGGCGAAGCGCGCGGATTGCCGGTGTTCATGGCGGTTGGTGCAGTGCTGGGGCTGCTCGTCACGCCGGTAACCAACAACCTGACCCGAATTGGCGAGAAAGAGGCCGATGCCTATTCGCTGAAAACGGTGAATGAGCCCGATGCGCTGGCCAGCGCCTTGGTCAAAACCGCCGAATACCGCTATCCGCGTCCCTCAGCCTTGCAGGAGGCGCTGTTCTACACCCACCCCTCGGTTGAAAAGCGGGTGCTGCGGGCGATGGAGTGGAAAGCGGCGCATCCGAAAGCACCGGAGGCCGCGCCGCAACCGTGAAGAAGGACCAGGTCTTCGAATTCTTCCGCCGCCTGGCGGAGGACAACCCTTCGCCCGAGACCGAGCTGCTCTACGGCAATGCCTTCCAGCTGGTGGTGGCGGTGGCGCTATCGGCGCAGGCGACCGACGTGGGGGTCAACAAGGCCACGCGGGCGCTGTTTGCCAAGGTCAAGACGCCGCAGCAGATGCTGGCGCTGGGCGAGGACGGTCTGCGCGACCACATCAAGACGATCGGCCTGTTCAATTCCAAGGCCAGGAACGTGATCGCGCTGTCGCAGCTGCTGGTTGACGAATTCGGCGGTGAGGTTCCCGCCACTCGCGAGGAACTGGTGCGGCTGCCCGGGGTGGGGCGCAAGACCGCCAATGTCGTGCTCAACTGCTGGTTCGGGCAGGAAACCTTCGCGGTCGATACCCATATCTTCCGCGTCGGCAACCGCACTGGCCTGGCCAAAGGCAAGAACCCGGATCAGGTTGAGGCCAAGCTGGAAATGGCGGTGCCGCAGCCCTTCCGGCTCGGCGCGCACCACTGGCTGATCCTCCACGGCCGCTATGTCTGCAAGGCCCGAACGCCTGAGTGCTGGCGCTGCAAGGTGGCGGACCTGTGCGCTTTCAAGCCGAAGAGCGAGGCTCCCAAGAAGTAAGGGGAACTCACGCGGAGACGCGGAGACGCGGAGAAGTTGCGCAGGCGGCGCAGCCGCTCTCGAATCTGGCGTTCGCGTTTTCCGCTGCCAACAGATTTGAATGCGGCTGCGCCGCGCACACAACCCCTCCGCGTCTCCGCGTGAACCTTCTTACTTCTTCGTCTCATCCTCGAAGTTCGACGGATCGAGTTCCAGCCCGGCCCGCCCATGAGCGGCGGTGTGGGTCGGGGCGTGCGGGTGTTCGACGAATTCGGGTTCTTCGACTTCCAGCATGCCTTCCCACTTGGTGATGACCGAAGTCGCCACCGCATTGCCGACCACGTTGGTCGCGGTGCGGCCCATGTCGAGGAACTGGTCGATCGCCAGGATGATCGCCACGCCTTCGACCGGCAGGCCGAACATGGCGAGCGTGCCGGTGATCACCACCAGGCTGGCGCGCGGCACGGCGGCGACGCCCTTGGACGAGATCATCAAGGTCAGCAGGATCGCGATCTGGGTGCCGATCGACAGGTCGATGCCGTAAGCCTGCGCGATGAAGATCGTCGCGAAGGACATGTACATCATCGAACCGTCAAGGTTGAAGCTGTAGCCCAGCGGCAGCATGAAGCCCGAGATGCGGCGCGGCACGCCGAACCGGTCAAGCTGTTCGAACAGCTTGGGCAGCGCGGCCTCGCTCGACGCGGTCGAGAAAGCGATCATCATCGGCTCGCGGATATAGCGGATCAGGGTGAAGATCCGCCGCCCCAGGAACAGCGCCCCGATGGTCAGCAGGATCACCCACAGGATGGCCAGCGACAGGTAGAACTCCGACACCAGCTCGACATAGGTCCCCAGGATGCCAAGCCCGCTCGATGCCACCACCTTGGCCAGTGCGCCGAACACCGCGAAGGGGGCAAAGCGCATCACATAGCTGGTGATCTGCAGCATCATTTCGGCCAGGGCATCGGCCCCGCGCACCAACGGCGCACCCTTTTCGCCCAGCGCGGAGAGCGCGACCCCGGCGAACAGGCTGAACACCAGGATCTGCAGGATGTTGTTGGTCGCCATCGCGTCGAAGGCGTTCTTGGGGAAGATGTGCAGGATGAATTCGTAGAAATCGAGCTTGGCCACGGTTCCGACCGAAGAGGCCGCGGCGCTGCTGACATCGACGCCGACCCCGGGCTGGAAAAAGTTGACCATCACCAGGCCCAGGCCAATCGAGATCAGGCTGGCGATAATGAACCACATGATCGCCCTGAACCCGATCCGGCCCAGTGCCGCGCTGTCACCCATGTGGGCGATGCCGACGACGATGGTGGAAAGGATCAGCGGCGCGACCAGCAGCTTGATCAGGTTGAGGAAGATGCTGGACAGCAGCCCGAAGCTCTTGAGGTAGTGGTCCTTCAGATCAGCCTCGACCCCGAACGGCCAGACCATCACCTCGCCCTTGGGAACGTAGGTGAAGACCAGCCAGCCGGCGAGTACGCCCAGCACCATGCCGGCCAGGATCATCTTGGTCAGGTGAACGTTCAGCAAGTGGAACAGCCAGCCGAAAAACCCGCGCACTTCCCGGTCCGGACCGACCGTTGGCTGTGCTGAATTGGCGCTCATCCCACTCTCCCCGATTTCTTGTTGTCTTGTGCCTACCAACCTTGCGCGGCCACCGCAATCAGCCAGCCAAAGCGGCCAGGGCCACCCGGCCATAGATCCGCGCCAGGGCGTCGAGGTCGGGCACCGCCACGGCCTCGTCGCGCTTGTGCATCGTGGCGTTGCACAGGCCGAATTCGATCACCGGGCACAGGTCTTTCAGGAACCGCGCATCGCTGGTGCCGCCGGTGGTGCTGGCTTCGGGGCGGATGCCGAGTTCGGCCTCGACCGCGTCGGCGATCAGCGCGCTGAATGTGCCGGGCGGGGTCAGGAAGGCTTCGCCATAGACCACCTGGCGCGCACTGCCGCCGTGCTTTTCGGCAATTGCCCGCACCCGCTCGCCCAGCTCCGCGCCGGTATGCAGGTCGTTGAACCGGATCGACAGGCGAGCATGCGCGCGCGCCGGGATCACATTGCCGGCCGGATTGCCGACCGACATATCGGTAATCTCGAGGTTCGAAGCCTGGAACCAGTCGGTTCCGTCATCGAGCGGCATGGCCTTGAGCTCGGCCAGCATGTGAACCAGCTTGGTGATCGGATTGTCGGCCAGGTGCGGGTAGGCAACGTGGCCCTCGACGCCTTCGACCTCGATCCAGATAATTGTCGATCCGCGCCGCCCGATCTTCATCATGTCGCCAAGGCGATTCACCGAAGTCGGCTCGCCGACCAGGATCAGGTCGGGGATCTCGCCAACGCTGAGCATATGTTTGATCAGCTCCTGCGTCCCCCAGGTCGCCGGGCCCTCCTCGTCGCCGGTGATGATGAAGCTCAGGGTACCGGCGTCCTGCGGCAGCTCGGCGGCGGCCGCGACCATCGCCGCGATTGAGCCCTTCATATCGACAGCGCCGCGGCCATAAAGCAATTCGCCGCGCACTTCGGGGGCAAACGGCGCACCCGTCCAGCCCTCACCTGGCGGGACCACATCGACATGCCCGGCAAAGCCAAAGTGACGGCTGCCCGCTGGCCCTTTGCGCACTGCGAACAGGTTCTCGACCGGCCCGTCGGGCGCCTCTCCGGCCTGGAAGCGGTGGACTGCGAAGCCCAGCGGTTTCAGCTGCCCTTCCAGGCAATCGAACACCAGCCCCGCGGCGGGGGTGACGCTGGGGCAGGCGATCAGGGCTTCGGCAAGCGGAAGGACTTTGCTGGTCATTTCCCGATGGGTTAGCAGACCCGCACAATCACGCAACCTAACCAAAGCCCGTCACCCTGAACTTGTTTCAGGGTCCATCGCGCCGATAGCCCATCGACCGCTTGCAAGCGTCCTCAGTGCGTCCTTGCTGCCCAACAGCACCTCAGTCTGTGGGGAGAAATGGACCCTGAAACAAGTTCAGGGTGACGAGTTGGGTGAGGAGAAGTATCGTATTGTCCATGCCCAAACTCGATCTCGATGCCCTGCCGCAGAGCAACGCCACCGGATATCCGCCGCCATTCGATGGCGCGGTCGGGGGCAGGCTTTGGCGGCGGCTGGCTCCGGCCCTGGGGCTCAAGGAAATGGGTGCCAGCCATGTGGTGCTAAAGCCCGGGGCCTGGTCGAGCCAGCGCCACTGGCACAAGGGCGAGGACGAGTTGCTGATCATGCTGAGCGGCGAGGCAGTGCTGGTCGAAGACGGCACTCGCACAGTGCTGCGCGCGGGCGATATCTGCGGCTGGGCCGAGGGGGCCGAAAACGGCCACCACCTGATCAACGAAAGCGCTGCCGATTGCAGCTTCGTGGCGATCAGTGCCGGTCCCGATCTGGGCGGGTTCTATCCCGATATTGACATGGTCTGGGACGAACACGGCCGCTACCTGCACAAGGACGGCACGCCCTATCCGGCGAAATAGCCTATTTGGCCGCCCCTTCAACCTCGTACTGCTCGATCACCCAGTCTTCGGCCTCGGCCGCCGCGACCCAGGCTTGCAGCCATTCGTGGCTCCAGACCGCTTCCATATAGGCGAGCGCGAAGCCGGGGACGCCGATCCCGTAGGAGATGAACCGGCTGACCACCGGGGCATAGAAGATGTCGGCCGCGCTGAAGGTTCCGAACAGGTACGGCCCGCCCTTGCCGAACCGGGCGCGGGCTTCGGCCCACAGGGTCAGGATCCGGACCACGTCGGCCTTGCAGGCCTCGTCGATCTGGGCGCCCTGGACCTGGCGGCGGATGTTCATCGGGCACTGGTGGCGCAGCGCCTGGAACGAGCTGTGCATTTCCGCGACCATCGAGCGCGCCATCGCCCGGGCATCGTCTTCCTTGGGCCAGAACCGTTCGCGCCCGACTTTGTCGGCCAGGTATTCGAGCAGCGCCAGGCTGTCCCAGACCACCGCCTCGCCGTCCCACAGCACCGGGACCTTGCCGCTCGACGGCGCAATCCCTTCAGTCTCCTTCTTGCGGGCGTCCCAGTCCTCGCCATAGAGCGGGACCTGGATCTCCTCGAAGTGCAGCCCCGACTGCTTGACCGCCAGCCAGCCGCGCAGCGACCAGCTCGAATAGTTCTTGTTGCCGATGATCAGCTTCATGCGATAACGGCTAGCCATTCAGCTAATGACTGTCGAGTCTGAACGAGAGAATCGCAGCAAACCCAATCCGTTCGTCCCGAGCGAAGTCGAGGGACCGCCGCGCACGCTGTCCCTCGACTTCGGCCTTTGGGCCGAAGTTTATCCTGAGCGCGGCTGCTAAGCCGCAAGCCGAAGGGCTCGGGACGAACGGTTAAGGTGCAAGAGGATTTGTCATGACGCTTCGCCCCTTCCACCTCGCCTTCCCCGTCCGCGACCTTGCCGAGGCGCGGCACTTCTGGGGCACAGTCATGGGCTGCCCCGAAGGACGCAGCAGCGACACCTGGATCGACTTCGATTTCTACGGCCACCAGATCGTTGCCCATTGCACCGGCGCGGCGGCAAGCGATGCGGGCAGCAACCCGGTCGATGGCCACGGCGTGCCGGTACCGCATTTCGGGATCGTGCTGGAACTGGCGCAGTGGGAAGAACTGGCCGAGCGGCTGAAAGCGGCAGGGACCCGGTTCGAGATCGAACCCTATGTGCGCTTCCGAGGCGAGGTCGGCGAACAGGCGACGATGTTCTTCCGCGATCCATCGGGCAATGCGATCGAAATGAAGGCGTTTGCCGACCTGTCGCAATTGTTCGCCAAATAGGGGGTATGACCATGCTGCACCGGATCGTCCTTGCCATAGCCTTGGTGTTCGCCATGGCCGGTCCGGCCACCGCCGCGCCGGTGCTGCTGGTCTCGATTGACGGTCTGCGCCCCGGAGACGTTCTGGAGGCGGAAAAACGGGGCCTCAATATTCCAAACCTGCGCCGGTTCGTGGTGGAGGGCAGCTATGCCACCGGCGTGCGCGGGGTTTTGCCGACCGTCACTTATCCCAGCCATACCACGCTGATCACCGGGGCCAGCCCGGCGCGGCACGGAATTGTCGGCAACACGTCGTTCGATCCGCTCCAGATCAACCAGAGCGGCTGGTTCTGGTATGCCAGCGATATCAAGGTGCCGACCTTGTGGCAGGCCGCCAAGGGGGCAGGATTGCGCGTTGGCAATGTCCACTGGCCAGTCAGCGTCGGCGCAGGCGGGATCGACTGGAACCTGCCGCAGATCTGGCGCACCGGCCATGCCGACGATGCCAAGCTGCTCACCGCGCTGGCGACGCCCGGCCTGATCCCCCAGCTTGAGGCTCTGACCGGGCAGTCCTATCCGCTGGGGATCAACGAGGAGATCGACGGCGACGAAGGCCGCGCGCGGTTTGCCGCAGCCATGCTGCGAAGCCACAAGCCGCAGTTTATGACGGTCTATTTCGCGGCGCTCGATCATCAGCAGCATCAGGACGGCCCCGGTGCCGCCAGTGCCCATGCGGTGCTGGAGCGGATCGACACGGCGCTGGGCGTGGTGCTGGCCGCTGCGCGCGAAGTGCAGCCCGATACGGTGATCGCGGTGGCCAGTGATCATGGCTTTCTGCCGGTCACTCACGAAACCAACCTGTTCCGCGCCTTTGTCGATGCCGACCTGATCAAGCTGGGTCCGGACGGCAAAGTGCTGAGCTGGGAAGCGATGCCCTGGCCCACCGGTGGCAGCGTTGCGGTGGTGCTGGCCCGGCCCGACGATCCGGTGCTCAAGGCGCTGGTCGCGGGCAAGCTGGCAGCGCTGCAATGCGATCCGGCGGCGGGGATCGCCGATATTGCCGATGCCCGCGAAATAGCGGCGATGGGCGGCAATCCCCAGGCCAGCTTCTTCGTCGACTTCAAGCCCGGCACCAGCGCCGGCACCTTTGCCAGCCAGGCCCAGGGACTGACCGGTGTGCCCAAGAGCAAGGGCACCCACGGCTGGTTCCCCTCCGTCCCGGAAATGCGTGCCACTTTCCTGATCATGGGGCCGGGCATTCCGGCTGGCAAGTCGCTGGGCGAGATCGATCAGCGCGCGATCGCGCCAACCTTGGCGCGGATCATGGGGGCGAAGTTTACCAGCGCAGAAGTGCCGGCGCTGAAGTTCTAGCTCAGCGAATCTTCCAGCACCGCGGCGCGCAGTTCCTCGATCCCCATGCCCTTTTCGCTTGAGGTCACGTGCACCACCGGGAAGGCGGCGGAGTGCTTGCGCGCCTCGGCCTGGGTGGCGAGCAGCACTGCTTCGAGCTCGCTGGCCTTGATCTTGTCAGCTTTGGTCAGCACCAGCCGGTAGCCGACCGCGGCCTCGTCCAGCATCTTCATCATCTCGCGATCGACGTCTTTCACGCCGTGGCGGCTGTCGATCAGCACCAGCGCGCGTTTCAGCACCACCCGCCCGCGCAGGTAATCGCGCACGACCTGTTGCCATTGCTGGACAACCTTAAGCGGGGCTTTGGCAAAGCCGTAACCGGGCATATCGACCAGCCGCAGCTGCGTGGGCGTGCCGACTTCGAAGAAGTTGAGCTCCTGCGTGCGCCCCGGAGTAACCGAGGCGCGGGCGAGGGACTTGCGCCCGGTCAGCGCGTTGAGCAGGCTGCTCTTGCCGACGTTGGAGCGCCCGGCAAAGGCGATCTCCGGCGCTTGCGCGTCGGGCAGAAACTGCAGCGAAGGCGCGCTCAGCAGGAAGTCCACGCGGCCTGCGAACAGGCGGCGGGCCTGTTCGATCAAGGCCTCATCGCTCATCTTACTTGCCCCGCGCCTTGGCCCGCTCGTGATCGACGGTGTCCTTTTCGGTCTGCGCCCGCAATTGCGGATGCTTCGAATAGAGATAGGCCTGCTGGGCAATGGTCAGCACGTTCGAGGTGATCCAGTAGAGCAGCAGCCCGGCCGCGAAGGGCGCCATGATGAACATCATCATCCACGGCATGATCGCAAAGATCTGCTGCTGGGCGGGATCCATCTGTGCCGGGTTCAGCTTGAACTGCAGCCACATGGTGATCCCCAGCAACAGCGCCAGGATCCCGATCGCGAGGAACGCGGGCGGTGTGAAATCAAGGTAGCCGAACAGGTTGAGGAAGTGCAGCGGATCGGGCGCTGACAGGTCCTTGATCCACAGCGCAAAGGGCTGGTGGCGCATTTCGACCGAGAGGATCAGCACCTTGTAGAGCGCGAAGAACACCGGGATCTGCAGGAAGATCGGCAGGCACCCCGCCAGCGGGTTGACGCCTTCCTTCTTGTAGAGCGCCATGATCTCTTCTTGCTGCTTCGCCCGGTCATCCTTGTAGCGGTCCTGAATCGCCTTCATCTTGGGCTGGATCGCCTTCATCGCTGCCATCGAAGCGAACTGCTTCTGCGCGACCGGGAACATCACCGTGCGCACGATCAGGGTCAGCAGCATGATCGCCACGCCGAAATTGCCGACCGCGCCGAACAGCCACTTGAGCAGGCCGAACAGCGGCCGTTCGAACCAGCGGAACCAGCCCCAGTCGATCGCCAGGTCGAAATTGGTGATCCCGCTGGCGGCATAGCGATCGAGCACCGAGCTTTCCTTGGCCCCGGCGAACAGGCGGGTGGCCTGGGTGCTTTGCTGGCCCGGCGCGACACTGACTTGCGGGTAGAACAGGTTGGCCAGGAAGAGGCCCTTGTCCATTGCCCGGAAATCACTGGTCGCCGCGGTCTTGTCCGGGATCAGCGTGCTCATCCAGTAGATGTCGGTAAAGCCGACCCAGTCGGTCTTGCCCTTGTTGGCGACCTGCTTGGTTTCGGCCACATCGGAATAATCGTTGTCGAACGAGACGGTCCCGTCGAAAGCCCCGAACGGTCCGGAGTGGACGTTGAAAGTGTCGTAGGCTTCTTTGTCGTCAGCGGCCGGCTGCGCGCGGCTGAGCTGGGCGATCGGCTTGACCGCGATCGGCGCGGGGCCGGCGTTGCTGACTTGCTGGGTAATGGTCAGCATATAGTCGGCATCGATCGCATAGGTCAGCGTGAAGGTCTGCCCGCCGCCGTTGTTCCAGCTCAGCGTGACCGGGGTCTCAGGCGTCAGCTTGGCACCGGCCGGGGCGGTCCAGACGGTCTGGGCACCCGGCAGGGCAATCGCCGGCACGCCGTCGCCCATGGACCAGCCGAACTGGGCGTAGTGCTGGCTGGGGGTGCCTGCCGGCGCAAAGATCCGCTCCTGGCCCTGTGCCTTGTCAAGCGCGGCGGTGTGGCGGTTGGTGGTCAGGTCATCGACCACGGCGCCCTTCAGATTGATCGAGCCCGACAGCCCTGGCGCGGCAATCGGCACGCGGGGCACGGCGCCCAGCGCGGTCTTGACGTCTTTGATCGGGGCAGTCTGCGCGGCCGCTGGTACTGCACCGGCAGCGGCAGGCGCGGGCGCCGCAGGCGCGCTGGCAGCGGGGGGCGCAGGCTTGTTGGCATTGGGATAGAAGTAGGCCATCCCCCAGTTCCAACCCAGCAGGATCAGCACGGACAATACCCCGGCGAGGGCCATGTTCTTGAAATTCTGGTTGTCCACGAAGGCGCCCCTGGCTTGCTATTCAGTTCATGTCAGATGGGGTGGCGACGATGCTTATCAAGGCACCGGGTCATACCCGTGTCCCCCCCAAGGATGGCAGCGCATTATACGCTTCAAGCCCAGCCAGCCACCCTTAATCGCGCCATGTTTCTCCACCGCCTCGATCATGTACTGCGAGCAGGAAGGCGCATAGCGGCACGAGGGCGGCAGGATCCGCGACGGGCCCAGCTGCCAGCCCCGCGCGATCAGGATGAGCAGGCGTTTCACGATTTCTCACGCGGAGACGCAGAGACGCGGAGGAGGTTGCCCTGCGGCGCAGCCGCTGTGAAAGAATCGTACGATTTTCGCTCTGCATCAATGGTGCCGAGAGTGCCTGCGGCGCGGAAGCCAATCTCCGCGTCTCCGCGTCTCCGCGTGAACCATCCTGTCATTTCCGCCTCCTCGGAGGGTCACCTTTGCCTTCAGCGGCCCGGGAAAGCGCGGCGCTGAGTTCTTCGCGCAGTTTGGTGAAGTCACGCTCGACCCCGCCTTCGCGGCCGATCAGCACATGGTCGTGACCCGCCAGTCCTTGGGCCGGCAGCGCGGCGCGCAGCAGTTCGCGAAAGCGGCGCTTCATGCGGTTGCGCACAACCGCGTTGCCGATCTTCTTGGTGACGGTGATGCCATAGCGCATCTGCTCAAGCCCGTTGGGCCGCGCAAGCAAAACAAAACCGGGGCGTGCGATCCGCATGCCCCGGTTGGCGCTGAGAAAATCGGCCCTTTTGGTCAGGACCGACATGCTCCGCAGTTCGCTCAGGCCGACAGCTTCTTGCGGCCGCGCGCACGGCGAGCGGCAAGAACCTTGCGGCCGCCAACGGTAGCCGTGCGGGCGCGGAAGCCGTGGCGACGGGCGCGAACAAGGCGGCTGGGCTGGAACGTACGCTTCATTTCAAAACCTCGGGAATTCTTGAGTTAGCGGACCGACTGTCAAAGTGGTCCGATCGCAGACGCGCGCCGTTAACGGAGCGCTTGGGGTGAGTCAAGGGATTCGGCGGCTAATTTAGCTTAACCCACCGCCCCATGTCAGCCGCAGTCAGCCACTTGGCATCGGCATGGGGGACCGAATTGGTCATGGCATAGAAAGCCTTGGCCTCACCCTCGGGCATGCCCATCGCCTTGTAATAGTCGATGTAGGCGCGGTTCTCCGGCGCATCGGCGGGATAGTCCTTTGCCTCGCGGCCGTCCTCGTCGGCCCAGGAATGGACCGCGAACTCGCTGCCCGGATCGGCGATCCGGCGCGCACCGGCCAGGAACAGTTCGACCCCGCCCGAGCGGACCGAGCCGCCGCGCGGCACGTGGGTGGCAATCCCGCGGTCGCGGATCATCCGCCCCAGCCGCAGGTTGGCGCGGTCGTCCTCGGTGCCGGGGCACTCGATCATTTCCAGCGTGGCGATCCCGGGATGGGCGCGCAGCATGGCCTCGAACTGGGCCGGGCTGCGCTCGTCGGTCACATCGACCAGCGCGGCGCGGGTGCCGTCAATCACGCGAAACGGGCCGAACCGCGCAATCCCCTGGGGGATCGGGGCAGGGGCAGCGGGAACAAAACGTTCGGCCGCGCCTTCGCTCACCACTTCCTCGGTGATCTCGACCGTCTCTTCGATCAAGACCACTTCGACCGCCGCTGCGGGCGCGGCCAGCAGGGCGAGGAAGGGCAGGATAAGGGCGGCACACTTGCGCATGCCAGCTTGATCGGCCCTGACCCCTTACCGTGTTCACAAGGCCAAAGGTTAAGATTGGCTTTCAGTACCAATTCTTGAACCCTCCCCATTGGGGAGGGCAGGGTGGGGGTTCCACGCTGGCGTTGACGCGAGGCTGCGCCTCGCTCCCCCACCCCAACCCCTCCCCGTCGGAGAGGGGCTCAAAAATGGTCCAGGCTGGTGGCAATCGCTCGACATTCGCAAAAACGCGCGCCATCACTCCAGTATTAGGCACTAACACTTGGGGGCATTACTTGGTCGCGCTGGTCCAGACTGTCGCTTATTTGGGGCTGGAGGCGCGCAGCGTTGAAGTGCAGTGCCAGATCGCGCCGGGTCTGCCGCGCTTCAACGTGGTCGGCCTGCCCGACAAGGCGGTCAACGAAAGCAAGGAACGAGTCGGCGCTGCCTTGGCCGCCATGGGCCTCTCGCTCCCGCCCAAGCGGATCACGATCAACCTCTCTCCCGCCGACTTGCCCAAGGAAGGCAGTCATTATGACTTGCCGATCGCCCTGGCCCTGCTCGGCGCGATGGGGGTGACCGATGCCGAGCAGTTGTTCGACTTCCTGGCCGTGGGTGAACTGGCGCTCGACGGGCGGATCGTCGCCTCGCCCGGCGTGCTGCTGGCCGCGCTGCATGCCAGCTCGCAGGACCTCGGGCTGATCTGCCCGGCGGTGCAGGGCAGCGAGGCGGCCTGGGCCAGCGGAGTGCCGGTGGTGCCCGCACCCAACCTGGTCAGCCTGCTCAATCACCTCAAGGGCACCCAGCAACTGGCCCAGCCGCAAAGGGGCGAGGCGGAGGCACCGGGCTTCGGGCCGGACCTCAAGCAAGTCAAAGGCCAGGAAGTGGCCAAGCGCGCGCTGGAGATTGCTGCTGCCGGCGGGCACAACCTGCTGCTGATCGGCCCGCCGGGCGCGGGCAAGTCATTGCTGGCGAGCTGCCTGCCCGGCGTGCTGCCGCCGCTGACTCCGGCCGAGGCGCTGGAAGTGTCGATGGTTTCATCGGTTGCGGGCATGCTGGAGGAAGGCCGGATCAGCCGCACCCGCCCGTTCCGCAGCCCCCACCATTCGGCCTCGATGGCGGCGCTGACCGGGGGCGGGCTCAAGGTCCGCCCGGGCGAGGTCAGCCTGGCGCACCTCGGCGTTCTGTTCCTCGATGAGCTGCCCGAATTCCAGCGCGCGGTGCTCGATTCGCTGCGCCAGCCGCTCGAAACCGGGGTGGTCGATGTCGCGCGGGCCAATGCCCATGTCACTTTCCCGGCCAGAGTGCAGCTGATCGCGGCGATGAACCCGTGCCGCTGCGGGCACCTCGGCGATCCGGCCTTGGCCTGTTCACGCGCGCCGCGCTGTGCGGCCGATTACCAGAGCAAAGTCTCAGGCCCGCTGCTCGACCGGATCGACCTCCATGTCGATGTCGATCCCGTCAGCGCCGCCGACCTCGCGCTCCCGCCCCCCGCCGAAGGCAGCGCCGAAGTCGCCGCCCGCGTCGCTGCGGCGCGGGCCGTCCAGACCGAACGGATGGCCCCGGTCGGCAAACGCACCAATGCCGAACTCGACGGCGACTTGCTGGAAAGGCACGCCACCCCCGACGAGCCGGGGCGCAAGCTGCTGATGCAGGCCGCCGAAGCGATGCGGCTCTCCGCGCGCGGCTACACCCGGATGCTGCGCGTGGCGCGGACGATTGCGGACCTTGCGGGAAGTGACGGGGTAGGGCGGATCCACGTGGCCGAGGCGCTCAGCTATCGGCGGGTGGCGCCGCGAAACTAGCTCAAACCGCCAGGATCAGCTTGTCGCCCTCACGGGGCAAGTCCTGCCCCAGTCCAGCCACCGGCTCGAACGGATCGGCGGTCAGCGTCAGGTTGCGCAGGCCGGCCAGCTTGTAGCTGCCGAGGCGCGGGGCTTCGCCTTCCTTCCACACTTTGGCGGTGTTGATCGCGCCGATGTGGAGATCGCCGTGGCGCTCGTACAATTGGTGCGGGGCGAGGAGCAGCGAGACGCCGTTGTAGTCGGCACACAGCAGCAAGCGTTTGGCGATCGCTTCGATCACGGTGCGCGAGGCGAGTTCGGTTTCTGCTTGCTGCATCACAGCACGATGCGGGTTGCCGGCGGTGCGCGCAAGTGCAATCCACCGGCTTGGGTAAGGGGCCCTACCTCAGGACGTTGAGCTGCGGCTTGACCGCCTGGTCATCATACTCAGCCGCGCTTTTGCCGATATCGGCTGCCTCGCGCCATTCTAGTTCCCAATAGCCCAGCCGCCGCCCGTCGTGGGCGTGGATCGCGATTTCGGCGATCGGGTGGCCGTCGCGGGCGTCGCACAGCACCGGGTTGCTGGGTACGCCGACGCCGTACTTTTCGCCCCACTGGCGCAGCGCGAGCATGGCGGGGAGCAGGTCAAGGCCCTTCTCGGTCAGGCGGTATTCGATCTTGCGGCGGTCTTCGGCCAAGGCTTCCCGCTTCATGATGCCGTGTTCGACCAGCCGGGCGAGGCGATTCGACAGGATGTTGCGGGCGATCCCCAGCGTCGTGAGGAACTCCTCGAAATGGTGCAGGCCGTTGAACCCGGCGCGCAGGATCATGAAGCTCCAGCGTTCGCCCATCACCTCCAGCGCCGCGGGAAGCCCGCAGTTCTGCATGTCACCCAGCGGTTCGGTCAGTTTACCCATCGTATGCGTCCCCGTGTCCCTGATCGCAGCCTAACGCAATTGCACTTCCAGTTGCACAAAAAAATCTTTGCTGCGATGCACAGTTTCTAGTTGCAACTGAAAACCTATCAGGTTAGGTAGCGATTAGCAACGCAAATCGAGTCTCCCTCCCAGGACCCCTTTCGATCCTTGCGTGCGCAACAGGATAAGGGATTAGAACCATGAACACGATCAACGCACAATCGCTTTCGCGCAGCCTGCTCGCAGCCGGCCTGGCGCTCGCCGGGACCGTGATCAGCTTCTCGGCCACCACCACACCGGCGCAGGCCGGCACCAACAGCTATTCGGCCAAGCTCACCGCCGCGCTCGAAGCGCCCAAGAGCAAGGTCATCAACGGCGTTATCTGGAAGTGCGAAGGTGATTCCTGCCGCGGCGCGGTCGATGGCTCGGCCCCGCGCAACGTCTGCGTCAAGATCGCCAAGAATTTTGGCCAGCTTGCCTCATTCACCGGCCCGAAGGGTGAATTCAGCGCCGAAGACCTCCAGCGCTGCAACGCGGCTGCCTGACCGCGAAAGGGTCCGTTTCCCCTCTTACCCCCTCGGACCCCAGGCACCTTAACAGCCCCCCTCCAGGCCCTCGTTCTTTCAGAACGGGGGCCTTTCTTTGGTTCACCCGAAGCACCGAAGAGGTCAGGTGCGCCGAAGGCGCGGCTTTCTATTCAAGTGCCGCGTCAATCGCGACGGTCCATTGATCAAGCGGCTCCGCAGCAAGCGCAACCTCTTTGGTGCTTTGGGTGAAGCCCAATCAAGCCAGCAGCCCAAATTCCGCCAGTTCGGCACGCAAACCATCCGCATCGACGAAGTGATGCGCGTGCCAGCCGCATTCGCGGGCGGACACGACGTTGGGCAGGCTGTCGTCGATGAACAGCATCGCTGCGGGGGCGTGGCCGAACCGGGCGGCGGCGAGCGCGTAGATCGCGGGGTCGGGCTTGGCCAGTTTCTCCACGCCCGAAACGACGATATCGCGAAACCGCTCGGCCAGGGGGAAGATCGGGCGGAACCCGGCCCAGGTATCGGCGCCGAAATTGGTGATCGCGTATAGGGGAACGCCGCGCGCGTGCAGCGCCTCGACCAGATCCTCGCTGCCTTCGACGGGTCCCGGAATAGATTCGTTGAAACGCGCGAACCAGTCATGGATCAGCGGGGCGTAATGCGGGAACAGCGCCGAGCGCTCCGCCACCAGTTCGGCCGCAGGGCGCCCGGCGTCGTGCTCGGCATGCCACGACAGCGGGATCACTTCGTCCATGAAGTGATCGAACTCGGCCGGATCGTCGAAGTGGTTCACGAAGGGCAGCCGCCGGTCCCAGCGGACCAGCACATTACCGACATCGAACACCACGGCTTCGATTCGCCCGCTCATAGAAAACCCCTTGGCCCAAAAAGGTTTCGGCCCGCGCTCCGGGAGGAGGCGGGCCGCAATGCGTTCAACCGGGCCCGCCGAGCGGACCCCGCCGGGGCTTAGCCCTGGCGCGCTTTGAAGCGGCGGTTGGTCTTGTTGATCACGTAAGTGCGGCCACGGCGGCGAATCACGCGGTTGTCCCGGTGGCGGCCCTTGAGCGACTTGAGGCTGTTGCGAATCTTCATAAGTTCCTCGGGTGCGGCCCCAGGCCGCTGAAATTGAAGGTGCGCCGTTAAGGGCGACTCATTGCGAAGTCAACCAGTGAGTCGCCTCCCCCTTGATTGGGGGAGGGATACCGTAGCTTGCGAGCTTGCTCGCTAGCGCAGGTTGGGTGGGGGTGTGCTCTCGGTATGGCAAAGCGCTTGCGGCGCGCTCACCCCCATCCAACTTCGCCTAGGCTCCTGCGTCGCCAAGTCTTCGTATCCTTCCCCCATCAAGGGGGAAGGCCTTGTCCGGCGTCCTATTCATCCGGATCGCGGATCTTGAACGGGTCGGTTGGCACCGGCTTCGATGGCAGTGGCATGCGCGGCAGGTCACGATCGCTGTTGGCGGCTTGCAGCAGCATCGCCGCCATCACCGTTGCGGCCCGGCGTAGATCGTCGCCGCGCAAGCGATCGAGCGTGTCGATCGAGGTGTGGTGGACCCGGCTGTCATAGTCGAGCGGGTCCTGGATGAACTGGTATCCGGGCAGCCCGATCGCCTGCATGAAGACGTGGTCGGTACCGCCAGTCTTGCCAGTCACCACTTTGCCCGCGCCCATCGCCGCGAACGGCTTGAGCCATTTGCCGAGCGTGCCTTCGGCCGCCAGGTTGCCCTCGGCATAGATCCCGCGGATCTTGCCGCCGCCGTTGTCGAGGTTGAAATAGGCCTTGAGGAAGCGGCTGAGCTCCAGCGGGAAGTTGGAGCGCTGGAGCCGAAGGTCGGCCGCGCCGGGATCGTGGTGCGGCAAGTCATAGTCGTCGTGTTCGGCAATCGCCTTGTCGTCGAGCCGCCGGAATGCGGGCCTGGTGGGCTCACCGCTGGTGCCGGGCGGGCTGATCATCACCACCTTGCCCGCCAGCTTGCCTTTCCAGGCGGCGAAATGCTCAGGCTTGCTGATCGGCGCTACCACAACGGGTGCGCGCAAGGTGCCCTCGGTCGGCGGCGACCAGGCGACCGGCATCGCGGTCAGCTCGATCCGGCGCGGGGTGACCATCGCCGCGCGGAAGCTCTCGACATTCCAGCCAAGGCCGAAATCGGATTGTTCGCGGCGCACATTCTGCAGCCCCATCGCGGTCATCCGCTGGGTCGCCCAGTCAGAGGCGCGGCGATAGTTCTGCGAATTGGTGGGGCGCGGACCGATCCCGTCCATCAGCTGGCTGGCCATGACCATCGCTTCGCTGCGATTGAGCCCTTCGTCGATTACGGCTGCGATCTGGCCGTCGCTGGCATCGGCCAGCACTTGCCCCGGCATTGCCGCGGCAATGGCAAGCAGCGCGGCACCGCCCAGAAAGGCTCTGCGGATCATTGGCAGTCTCCCCTGTCTCGTCTTGCCGGGATGCTTGCACAGTCCCGCGCCAAGGCCATGGGGAAGAAAGAAGCTTTCGCCTGATCCTGACGAAAAGCCCCTCCCCGGTGGGGAGGGGTTGGGGTGGGGTACCACGCTGGGGTCGAA
>JAGXTB010000045.1 GCA_018334165.1 Sphingomonadales bacterium
CCTCCGTTCGTGTCGAGCGAAGTCGAGACACTGCGCGCGGCATCTCGACTTCGCTCGATGTGAACGGCGGTTGGGAGTATTTGGAGTTTACAGGTGCCGGACTAAACGAGCCCAGCCACCAACATCGCCGCCAAGACCAGCATCGTCCCGAACGTCACCACCACCCCGATCTGGCGCGGGATCGGGGCCTTGCCCGGTTCCGAGGGCGTGTAGAGCCCGATCGCGTGGGCAACGCGGCCTGCCAAGAAGATCGAACCGATCCAGCACAGCACGGTGCCATCCGCGTTGTTGTATTCCAGCAGGCCCAGCATGATCAGCACGATCGGCGCATGTTCGGCCAGGTTACCGTGGGCGCGACTGGCGCTGGTCAGTTTGGCATCGCCGCCGTCGCCGAAGGCAACCTTGGCGCGCAGGCGGTGGCGGATCGTGTCCACTGCCAGGATCACCAGCAGGATCGCACAGCCGGCGGCGACCATCGCGGTTACGGGTAGTTGCATTGCCTATCTCCCTGAATGGGCTGCGTCAGACTTTCACAATCCCCAGCCGGATCATATCGCGCGCGGTATCGAGGATCGTTCCTTCGACCGGCCGCGCTTCCCAGCCCAGAACCGCCTTGGCATGGCTGGTATCGGCATCGCGAGTGCGGCCGAGTTCGCCGACGACCTGGCGGATCAGCGGATCGAACCAGGCGGTAACCTTGACCAGCCAGTCAGGCAGGCGGCGGGTCGGCACCTTGCGGGCCTGTTCACCCAGCCCCGCTTTCAGGATCGCCGCGATGTCGCTCATCCACAGGAAGGGACCAGCGCAGAGGAACCGCTCACCCGCCATGTTCGGCGCATTGAGGCAGCGCACATGCATGTCCGCCACATCGCGGACGTCGACGATCCCGAAACCGAAATTGGGCAGGCCCGGCAGCGAGCCCTCCAGCATCTTCTTGATCGCTTCGAGCGAGGTCGAGAAATCGCCCGATTGCAGCGGGCCCAGCACCAGCACCGGGTTTACCGTGCAGAATTCCATGTCCCCGCCATTGGCCGCCACCCAATCGCGCGCGGCGCGTTCGGCGATGGTTTTGGAGCGGGTATAGGCATAGGCGTCCTTGCTGGTCGGATCGGTCCAGTCCGCTTCGGTGAAGCGGCTCTTGCCTTGGTGGCCATAGGCAACCGCCGCCATCGAGCTGGTCATCACGAACCGTTTGATCCCCGCCGCCTTGGCCGCCTTGAGCGCGCGCAAAGCCCCATCGCGGGCCGGGACGATCAGTTCGTCCTCATGCTTGGGGGCATTGGCCGGCAGCGGCGAGGCAACGTGGGCAACGTGGCTGCATCCCGCCATCGCCTCGGCCCAGCCGGCGTCGCTCATCAGATCGGCGGCGAACACTTTGAGCTTGCTGTCATCGACCCCCAGGTGCGCGCGAACCTCGGCCTCCTTGGCGAGGCTCCGGATCGAGGTGTGGACCGTCCAGCCTTCCGCCACCAGCTGGCGGATCAGGAACCCGGCGATGTAGCCGCTGCCGCCGGATACGAATACTGTGCCTGCCATGCTGTATCTCCCTTCAGAACCGGATCATGATCGACCGCGCCAGGGCGGGCGAGATCGAATGGACCAGTTGCAGTATCTTGACCATGCCGACGTTGATCGTCTCACGCCCGCGTTCCATCCCTGCAACGATCTGCCGCGCGCATTCTTCGGCGCTCATCTTGTTGCTGCCGCGCCCGGCGGTCATTTGCGTATCGACCAGCGGCGGCAGCGCCTCAACCACTGTGATCCCGGTGCCTTTGAGCTGCGCCCGGATCGCCAGCGTGTAGGACCGCAACCCCGCCTTGCTGGCGCAATAGACCGGCGATCCGGCATTGGGAGCCAGGGCCAGCCCCGAAGTGACATTGACGATCATCGCCTCGCCGCGTGCCTTGAGCACCGGCAGCAACCGCGCGATCAGCTGGGTGGGTGCGTGGAGGTTGAGGAAATAGGTCTTCTCGGCCCCCTCCAGATCGACTTCGCCGCTGCGGAAATCATAACTGGTCCCTGCCCCGGCATTGTTGACCAGCGCGTCGATCGGCCGATCGCCCAGCCCGGCGAGCAGCGCATCGACCCCAGCGGGCGCGGACAGGTCCGCCGCGATCACTTCGAATCCATCGGCACGGGTGGCGGCAATACGCTCAGGATTGCGGCCCGAGGCGATCACGGTAGCGCCCTTGTCCCGCAATTGCCGGATCAGCTGCGCCCCGATCCCGTCGGTGCCGCCGGTGACCAGCACGGTCTTGCCGGAAAGCCGCATCGGATTCTCCCCTTTGTTCTTGCGGGGAGACTAGAGGTTTGGTTGCCTATTGCAACCTAGCGCATCAGCACCAGTTCCTCGGCCATGGAAGGATGCAGCGCGACGGTATCGTCGAATTGCGTCTTGGTCAGCCCGGCCTTTACCGCAATCGCGGCGGCCTGGAGGATTTCGGCGCTGTCCGGTCCGATCAGGTGCAAGCCGACGACCCGCCCGGTCGCGCCATCGACCAGCATTTTGTAGAGCGCGCGTTCAGGCCGACCGGCCAGCACATTCTTCATCGCCCGGAAGTCGCTCTTGAAGACCTGCAACGCGGGATAAAGTGCCCGCGCCTCATCCTCGGTCGGGCCAACCCCGGCTATCGGGGGATTGCTGAACACTGCGGTGGGGATTGCCGCGTAGTCAATCGTGCGCGGATTGCCTCCGAACACGGTGTCGGCAAAGGCATGGCCCTCACGGATCGCCACCGGAGTCAGCTGAACCCGGTTGGTGACATCGCCGACGGCATAGATGCTGGGCACGTTGGTGTGATTGTAGTCATCCACCACCACCGCGCCGTCCTTGTCTAGGGTGACACCGGCACTCTCAAGTCCCAGCCCCTTGGTGTTGGGCATGCGCCCGATCGCCCACAGCACCAGATCGGTCTCGATCATGCCTGCATCGCCGCCATCGACCAGCAGAGTGCCGTCTGCCTGCTTGGCCACGCCCTTGAACGGGAAATTGAGTCTGACGTCGATGCCCTTGTCGCGACTGATATCGAGCAGCTTGCCGACGATCTCCTGATCGTAGCTCCGCAGCATCCGGTCGCCGCGCGTTGCGAGCGTAACCTCGACCCCAAGCTCGTTGAAGATCCCGGCGAACTCGTTGGCGATATAGCCTGCCCCGGCAATCACCGCGCGTTTGGGCAGCGCAGGTAAGTGGAACACTTCGTTCGAGGTAATCCCCAGTTCGGCGCCCGGCACATCGGGCACGCTCGGCCAGGCTCCGGTGGCGATCAGGATATGCCCGGCGGTAATCTCGCGTCCACTAGCCAGCCGAACCGTGTTGGGCCCCGCCACCACCGCGCGTTCCCGGATCACCTCGACTCCGGCGTTGGCAAAGGTTTGCCCGTAAAGCCCTTCGAGCCGGTCAACTTCCGCCGCAACATTGTCTCGCAAGGTCGGCCAATCGAAGGTCGCGGCGCTGGTATCCCAGCCAAACCGGCGGGCATCGGCCAGGTCTTCTGCAAAGTGCGAGCCATAGACCAGCAGCTTCTTGGGCACGCAGCCCCGGATCACGCAGGTCCCGCCAACGCGGTATTCCTCCGCCACGGCAACGCGGGCACCGTGCGAGGCAGCAATGCGGCTGGCGCGGACCCCGCCAGAGCCGGCACCGATCACGAACAGGTCATAGTCAAAGTCTGTCATGCGGCGCGATATGGGGTGTCGGGGGGCGGTTTGCCAAACGGTTTTGGTGGTTGGGCTGATAGGTGAAGTTTGCCCAACCAACCCAATTCCGTCACCCTGAACTCGTTTCAGGGTCCATCGAGGTGCTCACCCGGCAATGTCAGGCACAAGCAAACCGGGCCGTCAGCTCGCTCCACGCACCGGGTGGGCCATTGGCGAAATAGACCCTGAAACCAGTTCAGGGTGACGGGATCTGGGAGGCAAGGTGTTTCCGCCCTACTTGATCCCCGCCTCCACCAGCAACGCCTCAGTGCTGGCGTCAAACGTCGCCCCGCCAGCATCGATGGCCTTGGCGATCTCCTTGCCCAGTTCCACCCCGAACTGGTCGAAGGCGTTGATCTCCATCAGGACGGCATTGGCGAAAGTGCGGTGTTCGTGGAACGCAATCAAAGCCCCCAGCGTCGCGGGGTTGAGCTCCTCGCACAGGATCGTCGCGCTGGGGCGGTCGCCGGGATAGGCGCGGGCCGGGTCCTTGCTTTCCTTGCCCGCCATCAGCGCCGCGCCTTGGGCGAAGCAGTTGGCCAGCAGACTCTTGTGATGCGCAGGATCCAAGTCATCGCCGGGCGCAATCGAAGCAATGAAATCGACCGGTACCAGGTTGGTGCCCTGATGCAGCAACTGGAACACCGCGTGCTGGGCGTCGGTCCCCACCCCGCCCCAGGTGATCGGCGCGGTCGGGCCATCGACCGGCGAGCCATCGGCCTTCACGCGCTTGCCGTTGCTCTCCATCTCCAGCTGCTGGAGATAGCTTGGTAGAAGTCGCAGCCGCTCATCATAGGCAAAGCAGGCGCGGGTCTGGGCGCCGCGCACACGGGTGTAATAGAGGTCGGCAAAGGCCGCGCGCAGCGGTAAATTGTCGAGGCCGTTGCTCTCGAGGAAATGCCGGTCCATCGCCGCTGCGCCATCAAGGAACTGGGCGAATTCATCCCAGCCCAGCGCCAGCGCAATCGGGAAGCCGATCGAGCTCCACAGCGAATAGCGCCCGCCGACGCTTTCCGAAAACGGCAGCACGCGGGTTTCATCGACGCCCCATTCGACCGCCTTGTCAGGATAGGCGGTCAGCGCCACCGCCCGGCCATAGGGATCGGTCACGCCATTCGCTTCCAGCCAATCGAGCGCCGAGCGGGCATTGGTCATGGTTTCGGTGGTGGTGAAAGTCTTGCTGGCCACCGCGATCAGCGTGGTGGCGGGGTCGCAGGCCTTGCAGGCGGCTTCCAGCGCGCAGCCGTCGATGTTGGAGACCACGTGGACATCGACCACCGCCCCGTCGCGGGTCAACGCGTCGATCGCCAAGGCCGGGCCCAGCGCCGATCCGCCGATGCCGATGTGGATCAGGTGCTTGACCTCGCCCAGCGCGCCCTGGTGGATCGCCTCGACCAGGCTCTTCATCCGAAGGTGCAGCGCGAAGGCTTCCTCGGTGCTGGTTTCGCGCCCTACCCCGCGCAGCGCGGTGTGCTCCACCGCGCGGCCCTCGGTCAAGTTGATCACTTCGCCGGCAAACATCGCGCCGCGCTTCTGCGCAAAACCAACCGCTTCAGCGAGCTTGAGAAATTCCGCAGCGTTATCGGCATCAAGGTGCGTCTTCGACCAGTCAAACCGCACGGCCCCGCCCGGAAGCTCCAGCTTGCTCGACCAGCGACCGAGCCGCGCCTTGTCGGCAAACAGCTCCTTCAGCCTGCGCGTGGGCAGCGCCTCAAGTGCCTGCCACTGTGCTGCAATCGCGTCGCTCATCGCCAAACTCCTGCCCTTCATCGAAAGCGCCTATGCCCGCCTGAGCGGCCCGGGCCAAGCGGGGAAAACGTATTCAGGTGCCGTTAGTGTTCTATTCATATAACACACCATAGGACTTGACGCGCGCCCTGTAGGCCAACAAGGACAGTGCCGATGACTGACACACCCGCACAACCCGCCCCCGGGGCCGCCGCCGATACTCCGGCCGATGCCACTGCAAAGAAGGTGAAGAAGGTGAAGAAGGAAGACTCCTTTCCCGTCTTCGTGCTCAAGCTGGCCCTGGCCGTAGTGATCTTCCGCAGCTTCATCTTCGCGCCGTTCTATATCCCCAGCGAATCGATGGTGCCTCGGCTGATCAACGGCGATTACCTGCTGCTGGCCAAGTGGCCCTATGGCTATTCGCAGCGGTCGCTGCCGTTCGGCGTGCCCTTGCTGCCCGAAAAGCGGATCATCGCCTCCAATCCCGAACGCGGCGACGTGGTGGTGTTCAAGGCCCCGGCGCATGGCGATCAGGACTGGATCAAGCGCGTGATCGGCCTGCCCGGCGATACGGTGCAGATGAAGGGCGGTCAGCTGTGGCTCAACAATCAGGCCGTGCCCAAAGTGCGGATCGCCGATTTCGAAGTGGCGGTCAGCCCCAATACCCGCTGCTATTCCAGCCAGTTCATGGCCAAGAATGCCGAAGGCGCTGACGTCTGCCGCTATCCGCGCTTCACCGAAACGCTGCCCGGCGGGACAAGCTATGAAGTGCTCGATCTGGGCGCGCACCCCAAGGACGATACCGATCCCTTCATCGTTCCCGAAGGCCACGTCTTCCTGATGGGCGACAACCGCGACAATTCGCAGGACAGCCGCTATCCGGCCGAACCCGGCGGCGGGATCGGGATTGTCCCGGTCGATAACCTGCTGGGCCGGGCCACCGTGATGATGTGGTCCACCGATGGCAGCGCCGAATGGCTCAAGCCCTGGACCTGGTTCACCGCCGCGCGCTGGGACCGGCTGGGCGGGACGTTCTGAACCCCACCCCGTTCGCCCCGAGCGAAGTCGAGATGCCGCGCCGTGGTGTCTCGACTTCGCTCGACACGAACGGGGGTTGGATTTAGGCCGAAGTCCCTCGACTTCGCTCGGGACGAACGGTTAAAGGGGATCGGACATGCTCGAAACCGAAACCCACGCTTTCTTGAGTGACCTGGCGGGCCGCCCGCCGGTTGACGAAGCCCTCTGGCTCGAGGCGCTGACGCATGGCAGCACCGGCCATGAGCGTGACTATCAGCGGCTGGAGTTCCTGGGCGACCGGGTGCTGGGCATGGTAATCGCCGAATGGCTCTACAAGCTCGACACCGGGGACGAGGGCAAGCTCTCGCAGCGGCTCAACGCCTTGGTCAGCCGCACCAGCTGCGCCGCGGTGGCACGCCAGATTGGCTTGGGCCAACATATCAAGCTGGGCAAGCAGGCCCGCGATGATGGCGGGCAGGACAGCGATAATATTCTGGGCGATGTGATGGAGGCGCTGATCGGCGCGAGCTTCGTCACACAAGGCTTCGAGGCGACCGCCGAAATGGTCCGCCACCTGTGGGAAGACCTGGTCGCAGGCAAGGCCGGCAAAGCCAAGCATCCCAAAAGCGCGCTGCAGGAGTGGACCGCCGGCAACCGCCGCAAGATGCCCGAATACCGGCTGGTCGAACGCTCCGGGCCGGATCATGCGGCGCGGTTTACGGTGGCGGTTTCAGTCAAAGGCGTGGGGGAAGCCGAAGCAACTGGCACCTCGATGCGCGAGGCCGAGACGGCGGCGGCTGAGGCCTTTATGACAAAGTACGGTTAGCCCGCTTCCCCGTTCGTCCTGAGCTTGTCGAAGGACTGTCCTTTCTTGAAGGTAAGCGGTGCGCTAGTAGAACAGGACGGCCCTTCGACAAGCTCAGGGCGAACGGAGTTTTTTGTTTTGATCGAACCTGCGAAGTCCCAGCACTGCGGCCTCGTCGCCGTTATCGGCGCGCCCAATGCGGGCAAGAGCACCCTCGTCAACGCCCTGGTCGGCCAGAAAGTCGCGATCGTCAGCGCCAAGGCGCAGACCACCCGCGCGCGGCTGATGGGGATTGCCTTGGAAGGCCCGGCGCAAATCATCCTGGCCGACACCCCCGGCCTGTTCGAACCCAAGCGGCGGCTGGACCGGGCGATGGTCCACGCGGTCTGGGAAGGCGCGGCCGAGGCCGATGCGATCCTGCTGGTCGTCGATGGCCGCAAGAAGCGTTTGGATTACCTCGATCCGATCCTCGCCAGCCTGCAGGGCCGCCCGGAACGCAAGATCCTGGTGCTCAACAAGGTTGATGAAGTGGCCAAGGAGCCGCTGCTGGTGACTGCCCAGGCGCTGGCTGGAGAAGGCCAGTTTGACGAGGTGTTCTTCATCTCCGCGCTGACCGGCGACGGCGTGGCCGAACTCAAGACGCGGTTGGCGGCACTGATGCCCGAAAGCGCCTGGCACTATCCCGAAGACCAGGTCTCCGACGCCAGCGAGCGCCTGCTGGCCTGCGAAATCACCCGCGAACAGCTCTACCGCCAGCTCCACGACGAACTGCCCTATGACAGCACCGTGCGGCCGGAGAGCTACACTCAGCGCAAGGATGGCTCGGTCGAAGTGCACCAGCAGATCGTCATCGCGCGCGACAGCCAGAAGGGCATCGTGCTGGGCAAAGGCGGCTCTAAACTAAAGTCGATCGGTGAGGCCGCGAGGAAGGAACTGAGCGAGCTGCTGGGGGTAAAGGTTCACTTGTTCCTCCACGTCAAGGTCGATGAGAAGTGGAGCGACGACAAGGAGATCTACGAGGAATTGGGGTTGGAGTGGGTGAAGTAGCTAACGCAGCTTCGCAATCCCGATCCCGTCGATCTTCGCGCGTTCCTTGGTCGATTCCTCGCTGCGGCTAAGCGCTTTGGCGATTTCCTTGAGGCCCTTGCCCTTGGCAGCCAATGTGCGCAGCTTGGCGACTTCGTCGGCTTTCCAGGGTTGGCGGTGTTTGGTGAATTGTTCGGCCATGGGGTCGCTGTAGAGGCAAAGAGCCCCTCCGTCACGCGCTACGCGCGCGCCACCTCCCCATTTGTGCTTCGCAAAAGTGGGAAGGGACCAAGGCCACGAAGTTCCTTCCCATTTTCACGTAGTGCAAATGGGGAGGTGGATCGGCCGTCAGGCCGAGACGGAGGGGTCTTCAACGCTTACAATAGCGCACGATGCTCTCGGCGACGTCCTCAGGCGATTTCAGGACATCGGTTGCCGGAATGCGCACCACTTCGATCCCCAATCCTTTGAGCCAGGCATCACGCGCGGCATCGCGTTCGGGCCGGTCTCCCATGTCGTGCGCAATTCCGTCGATCTCGAACGCCACCTTCGCCTTGGCGCAGTAGAAATCGAGCACATAGTCACCGATCGGGTGCTGGCTGCGGAAGTGGACGCCGTCGGGTGAGCCCTTGAGCAGACGCCAGAGCAGGCCTTCGGGGAGCGAGAGATTGTCGCGTAACTCGCGGGCTTTGGAGAGGTCGCGTGGGATTCGTTTCCGTGGCAATTTACCCCTCCGTCTCGCCTGCGGCGATCCACCTCCCCAAATGCGCTACGCGAATTTGGGAAGGAACTTCTTCTTACCGGTTCCTTCCCATTTTTGCGAAGCACAAATGGGGAGGTGGCAGGCGCGAAGCGGCTGACGGAGGGGTTACTTCTTCTTCGCCAGAGGCTTTTTCGCCGCCGGCTTCTTCTTCGGCGCGGCCTTCTTGCGGCCCTTGCCCTTGGCCGGGCCCTTGGCGGCGCGTTCGGTGATCAGCACGACCGCTTCCTCTTCAGTCAGCGTTTCGGGCTGCTTGTCGCGCGGCAGGGTGGCGTTGGTGGTGCCGTCGGTGACGTAAGGCCCATAGCGTCCGGCCATCAGCTTCATCACCCCGCCGCTTTCGGGATGCGCGCCAAAGGTCTTGAGCGGTTCGGCGGCTGCGCGGGCACCCCGGCCCCCGCCGTTCGCGGCTTCGGCCAGCTTGACCACTGCGGCGTTCATGCCGACTTCGAAGATTTCGGCAGTCCCACGCAGCTTGGCGTATTTGCCATTGTGCGCGAGGTAGGGGCCATAACGACCTAGCGATGCGGTGATTTCTTCACCCGTCTCGGGATGCTTGCCGATCGTCCTTGGCAGGCTGAGCAGCTTGACTGCCCAGCCGAGATCGAGCTCGGGAATGTCCTTGGGGATCGAGCTGCGCGCGGCTTCCTTGCCGCTGCCCATTTCGATGTAGGGGCCGAAGCGGCCGACCTTGCGGGTTATCGGTTCGCCGCTCTCTGGGTGCTTGCCGAGCTCGCCCTCTTCGCCCGCCGCCGCGCCGCCGGGCTGCGCAAACTTGCGGGTGAATTTGCACTCAGGGTAATTGGCGCAGGCCACGAAGGCCCCGAAGCGTCCGCCGCGCAGGGCCAAGCGGCCGCCGCTGCGGCCCTCGGTATCGCACAGCGGGCATTTGCGCGGGTCGGTGCCGTCCTCCTTTGGCGGAAACAGGTAGTCTGACAGGAACTCATCCAAGGCCTCGGTCACTTCCGAGGGCTTGCGTTCCATCACTTCGTCGCTCTTGGGTTTGAAATCCTTCCAGAATTTGGACAGCAGGTCCTTCCAGTCCTCGCGCCCGTCCGAAACGGTGTCGAGCTCTTCTTCCATCCCGGCGGTGAAATCGTAGGCGACATAGCGCGGGAAGAAGCGTTCGAGGAAGGCGGTCAGCAGGCGGCCGCTCTCCTCGGCGAAAAAGCGGTTCTTTTCGGTGCGGACGTAGTTACGGTCCTTGATCACCTGGATCGTCGCGGCATAGGTCGAGGGGCGGCCGATGCCGAGCTCCTCGAGCCGCTTCACCAG
>JAGXTB010000046.1 GCA_018334165.1 Sphingomonadales bacterium
GCTGGGCGGCGGCGGCTTGCGAAGCCCGGTGCGTGACCAGCCGCGTCACCCCGGCCGCCTTGTCGAACTCAGCCCGGCGCGACAGCCCGGCATCGACCACCACCGAGACCCCGTCCAGCGTGAGCGAGGTCTCGGCAATTGCGGTGGCCAGCACGATGCGGCGGCGCCCTTCAGGATCACGCTTGATCGCCGCGCGCTGGGCGGCAGGTTCGCATTGGCCGTGGAGCGGCAGGACCAGCGCCGAGGGTAGTTTCTCGGCCAAGCGTTCGCGGGTCCGTTCGATCTCGCCCACGCCGGGCAGGAAGGCCAGGATGTCGCCCTGCTCCTCGCGCCAGGCGGTCAGCACGGCGGAGGTCATGGTGTCTTCAACCCTCAGTTCGGGCCGCGCGCCCAGCCAGCGGATCGCCAGCGGATAGGCCTTGCCCTCGCTTTCGACCATGGGGGCATCGCCCAGCAATCCGGCGAAGCGGGTGCCGTCAATGGTCGCGCTCATCACCACCAGCCGCAGGTCTTCGCGCAGCACAGACTGGCTCTCGATCGCCAGTGCCAGCCCCAGGTCGCTGTCGAGATGGCGTTCGTGCGCCTCATCGAACAGCACTGCCGACACGCCTTTCAGTTCCGGATCGCCCAGCACTGTGGCGACAAAGATCGCCTCGGTCAGCACGAGCACGCGGGTCTTGGCGCTGCGTTTGCTGTCGAGCCGGGTCAGGTAGCCGACAGTCTCCCCTGCTGCCTCGCCCAGCAATTCCGCCATCCGCTCCGCCGCAGCGCGCGCAGCAACGCGGCGGGGGCTGAGCACGATCACTGTGCCGCTGCACCACGACTGGTCGAGCAAGGCCGGAGCCACCGCCGTGGTCTTCCCCGCCCCCGGCGGCGCGATCAGCACCGCCGCGTTGCCCGCACCTAGCGCGGCGAGCAGTTGCGGCAGAACGGAATGGATCGGAAGCTGGCTCACACCCTGCCCATAGGGGCTGGCGTCCATTCGCGATAGGTCAGCCGGGCGTGGCCGGAGCAGGCGCCGGTTCGGGCACCGGCGCGACCGGCGGAGCGGCTGCCGGTGCGGGCTTGACCTCAGCAGGCCCGCTCAGCTGATCCTTGCATTGCTCGGGCACTTCCGGCCCCTTGCCGCGCCCGTGCAGCGCGTCAATCTCGGCCTTGCGTTTCTTGAGATAGAAGGCGCGGGTTGCGGCATAGGGATCGTCGGCGGCTTGGAGCGCCTTGATCTGGCAATCGAGCTCTACCCGCCGGTCGAGCGAGCGGACCAACCCGTTGGGGATGGTGTAATAGGGCTTGTTGAACGGCGCGCCGATCCCCATCGGCAGGATGACCCCATCAACGGCGCCGCCGACGACATCGCGCAGCGAGGTCGAGCCGATGCCCGGCAAATAGAGGTAAGGCCCCGGCCCGACCCCGTAAAAGCCCAGCGTATTGGCAAAGCCGTTGCGGCGATGCGGCAGGTTGAATGGCTTGCCCTTGGCCACGTCGAACAATCCGCCCACCCCCAGCGTCGAATTGATCCCGAACCGGCCCAGCGTTTCAGCGGCCTTGCCGGGCTTGAGCTGGAGCAGGAAGTTGAGCGCCACCACCGGTTCGCCGATATTGCGGATGAAATTGCCCAAACCCGCGCGGGCGGGCTTGGGCAGCAGCTTTTTGTAAGTCTCCGCCGCCGGGCCGACCAGTTTGTTATCGACCGCTTGGGCCACCTTGAAGCTGGCGGCGTTCGCGCCCTGGATCGGATCGCTTTTGGGCCGCGCGGTGACGGTGATGGTCTGGCCATCGGGAGCAGGAGGCGTCTCTTCGGCCTGGACAAGGGCAGTCACTGGCGCCGGCTGCGGCGGCGCGGGCGCGGCCTCTACCGGCTGTCCGCTGGCCCAGACCAGCGCCGCTGCGCTCAACACTACGCCCAATTGGCCCTCCTGCACGAACCCAGGGAAATGGCTGGCAATCGAAGCACCTGGCGCAAGGTGCTATGCGGCCAGCCGAACTTTCCGCGCGGCCAATGTCACCCCATTGGGTACCGAATTTCCTTCGAGACCCGGTTGATCGCCTTCATCACTTCGCCTGACAGCACCAGATCCTTGGCCGCAAAGATCGCGCCGAGCTGGTCTTCCTTGCTCACTCCGACGATGGTCGAGGCAACAAAGTCATGCTGTTTGGACCAGGCAACCGCCATGGCCACCGGATCGATCCCGGCCTCTTTGGCAATCTCATGGAACCGCGCGGTCGAGGCGAGCGAGCGTTCGTTGACGAAGCGCTTGCCCATTTCCGCCTGCCGCCCTTCCATCCCCAGGTACCGGCTGAACCGCGCACCTTCAGGCCGGGCGCCGTCGTTGTATTTGCCCGACAGCACCCCGCCCGCGATCGGCGAATAGGGGATCAGGCTGACCCCTTCCATCCGGCAGACCTGCGCCAATTCATCTTCAAAGCGGCGGTTGTTGAGGCTGAAATTGTTCTGGATCGTGTGATAGCGCGCGGTGCCCAGCCGCTCGGCGGTCTGGATCGATTTCATCAGGCCCCAGCTTGTCTCGTTCGAGCAGCCCAGCACGCGCACTTTGCCATCGCGGACCAGCTCGTCGAGCACTTCCATCGTCTCATCATAGGGCAGCTGGTGATCGGGCCAGTGGGTCTGGTAGAGGTCGATGTAATCGGTGCCGAGCTTTTGCAGGCTCTCTTCCACCGCGGTCATGATGTTGCGACGGTCCAGCGCGGTCATTCCGGCGCGCTTGGGGCTGCGGAACCAGACGTGGCTGGGACCGGAAACCTTGGTAGCCAGCACGATCGCATCGCGCGGCTTGGTCTTGAGCCACTTGCCGACAATCTCCTCGGTGCGGCCAACCCATTTGGGATCGGGCGGTACCGGATAGCCTTCGGCAGTATCGTAGAAATCGATCCCCTCGTCGAAACACCTGTCGAGAATCCGGAGCGAGGTGGCTTCGTCGGCCTGGCTGCCGAAAGTCATCGTGCCCATGCAAATGTCGGACACGACAATCGCGCTCTTGCCCAAACGGCGACGTTCCATGCGGTAGTTCTCCCGGAAGTTCTGGTTGCTGCTTGCAACCGAACGTGCCGGGGGTGGTGCGGTTGGTCAAGGCGTTAAGATTGGTTCACGCAGAGGCGCAGAGAAGAAAGGGGAGGCGCAGAGGGGCTCTGAGCCGAAGGTTCACTCATTTCCGCGACGATCGGGGTTGACCCAGGCAATGGGGAGGGGCGCGGCTTCGCCGCGAAAACGAATTTCTCCGCGCCTCCACTTTCTTCTCTGCGCCTCTGCGTGAACTATTCCAGTCTCAAAGGACAAGAGTTCCCCTCCCCTCAGGGGGATCTTGACCCAAACCAGCTACCCGAATCTCAGGCTGCGACCAGCTGGTCCGCGCGCTGTTGGTTGCGGCGCCGCGTGAGGCGGTCCTGCTGCGACCAGGCAACGCGCAGCCCTTTCACCCCGGCGCGGTCCATCGCGTGCTGCCAGGAATAGAATTCCTCAAGGCTGAGGTTATAGCGCCGCATCACCTCTTCCAGGCTCATCAGCCCGGACTGCACGGCGGCCACCACTTGCGCCTTGCGGCTTGCCACCCAGCGCGTGGTATCGGGCGGCGGCAGGTTGTCCCGGGTGAGTACCTCGGTGTGCGGACCAATGATCCGGAGCGGGCGGGAATTGGTATATTCAATCATCTTATGGCCCTTCGTTTTGTCTCCAAACGAATGACCCCCAAAGCCCGCTCAGATAGCACGCGCCGTGGTTAAATTTGGCTGAATCCGCCGCTCGGCTCACCGCGCCAGAAGGGCAGTGATCGGCAAGTTGTGGCGCGGCGGGGACGAGCGGTTCCGCTTGCATCTTCGCGCCACGCCCGGCAATCGCAAAGCCATGCGTATCGCCCTCTTTGAGCCCGAGATCCCCGGCAACGTCGGTGCCGTGCTGCGGCTGGGTGCCAATCTGGGCGCGGGCGTCGATCTGATCGAGCCGCTGGGCTTCGCCTGGAACGACAAGCGCGTGCGCCGCGCGGCGATGGACTATATCGACCATGTCCAGTTCACCCGCCATGCCGGGTTCGAGGCGTTTCGCGAGACGATTGGGGCTGCAAGGCTGGTGCTGTTCACCACCAAGGCGACTGCCAATGCCTATCAGTTCGAGTTCAGGCCCGGCGATGTGCTGCTGTTCGGCAAGGAAAGCGCTGGCGTGCCAGCCGGAGTAGCGCAGGCCTGCGACGAACGCGTCCGCTTGCCGATCCGGCCCGAGGTGCGGTCAATGAACCTGGCGACAGCAGCCGCATTGGCACTGGGCGAGGCGCTGCGACAGGTGGGCGGCTTGCCGGGCTAGGCCCGCCGCGTCACCGCAAATTCCGCCGCTTCAGCCATTGCCGCGCGGGCCTCGTTCGCCGGGAATCCGGCAATCGCATCGATCGCGCGCTGCGCAAAATGCCGGGCGCGGTCGCGGGTGGCGCTGATGGCGTCGTGGCGAGCAATCAGGCGCACGGCGTGGGCCAGGTCCTGGTCCGACGTGCGGTGGCCCTGGATCGCGTCGCGCCAGAACTGGCGTTCGGTATCGTTGCCGCGGGCATAGGCCAGGATTACCGGCAGGGTCATCTTGCCCTCGCGGAAATCGTCGCCTTTGCCCTTGCCCATTTCGAAGGCTTCGGAATCGTAATCCATCGCATCGTCAACCAGCTGGAAAGCGATGCCAAGGTTACGGCCATAGTCTTCCAGCGCACGCTCCTCAGCTTCGCTCTTTTCGGCAACGACTGCGGCGATCCGGGTGGCGGCGGCGAACAGCGCGGCGGTCTTGGCGCCGATGATATTGAGGTAGCGTTCCTCGCTGGTCTCGATCTGGCGCGCGGCGGTCAGCTGATCGACCTCGCCTTCCGAAATCACCGAGCTGGCGCCCGAGAGGATCTTGAGCACCTTGAGCGAGCCGTCCTCGACCATCAGCTCAAAGCTGCGGGTAAACAGGAAATCGCCGACCAGCACAGTGGCAGGATTGCCGAAGATCAGGTTGGCGGCCGCCTTGCCCCTGCGCATCTCGCTGCCATCGACCACATCGTCGTGGAGCAAGGTCGCGGTATGGATGAACTCCACCGCGGCGGCCAGCTTGTGATGGCGGGTGCCGCCGTAATCGACCAAGGCCGCGCCCGCAAGGGTCAGCATCGGGCGCATCCGCTTGCCCCCGCCGGCGATCAGGTGACCGGCCAGCGCGGGGATCAGCGGGATCTCGCTCTGCATGCGTTCCAGGATCACCTGGTTGACCGCGTTCATGCCCTGCGCGGTCAGCGCCATGATCGGGGCCAGCGAAGGCTCGCTGGCGCGGGGGCGAAGGGAGATCACATCGGCGCTCATCAGTGCCGCCTTGCTGACTCTTTGGCGCAAGCGCAAGTGCAAAGCGGGCAATGGCGTTGCGCAAAATTGCATGCTAGCGGGATGAATATGTCCGACGCCCAGCCCGATCCCGTCCTCGCCGGATACCGCGCCTCGATCGACAATATCGACGCCGCGCTGATCCACATCCTCGCCGAACGCTTCCGCATCACCAAGGCGGTGGGTGCCTACAAGGCCGAAAACGCCCTGCCCGCCAGCGACCCCGGTCGCGAGGAAGCGCAAATCGCGCGGCTGCGAAAATTGGCCGAAGACGCCCAGCTCGATCCGGAATTCTCGGAAAAGTTCCTGCGCTTCATCATCCAGGAAGTGATCCGCCATCATGAGCAGGCGGCGGAGGCGAAGTAGCGCCCTACCCCACCCGCGGCAGCCGCAGTTTGACCAGCAGCCCGCCCAGGTCCTCGCTTTCGTCCAGCGTCACCCCGCCGCCATAGATCTCGGCCACGTCGCGCACGATCGCGAGACCCAGGCCGGTCCCGGGCTTGCCGGTATCGAGCCGCGCGCCGCGATCGAAGATGCGGGTGCGTTCTTCTTCGGGGATGCCCATGCCGTCGTCTTCGACCCAGATCTCGCACCAGCCCGGCTCACCTGTGGGATCGAGCGTGACGAAGACCGATCCGCCGCCATATTTGGCCGCGTTTTCGATCAGGTTGCCAAGGATTTCGTCGAGGTCCTGGCGTTCGATCGCGACCAAGGCCGCGCGGTTGCCATCAAGGTCGAAGCGGGTCTTTTCATGGAGCACGGTCACCGCGCGCAGCACCGCCTCGACGCTTTCACTGACGCTGGCGCGGGCCTGGCCAACCGCGCGGCGGCCGACGGCACGGGCGCGGGCGAGGTGGTGATCGACCTGGCGGCGCATCACCGCCGCTTCGCGGATGACCGTATCGGCCAGGTCTGGCGCTTTGGCGGTGGCGGCGTTCATCACCACGGTCAGCGGGGTCTTGAGCGCGTGGGCCAGATTGCCCGCGTGCGTGCGCGCTTCCTCGGCCTGCTTTTGGGTATGGGCGAGCAGCGCGTTGAGTTCCTGTACCAGCGGCTGCACTTCCAAGGGTAGTGGCTCGGTCACGCGGTTGGTCCCCGCCCCGCGCATCTTCTGGATCGCGCGCTGCACCCCGCGCAGGGGGCCAAGGCCGTACCAGATTTGAAGCGCCGCCATCACCAGCAGGCCCAGCCCCAGCACCGCGAAGCTGCGCACCAGGATCCGGCGGACCCGCGCGACTTGCTCATCAAGGTTGGCGCGCCTTTCGGCGACGGTGAACCACCAGACCGTGTCGCTGCCCGGCAAGGTCGCAGAGCGTTCCATCACCCGCAGGGTCTCGCCCGGGAACTGGTGGCTTTCGTAGGTGTGGACATCCTTCTCGAGGTATCCGGTCTTCACATCGAGCGCCCGGTCCCACAGCGACCGCGAGGCGAAATCCTCGTGGCCGTCGCCCCTAATTTGCCAATAGAGCCCGCTGTTGGGCTCCAGCAGGCGCTGATCGCCCAGCGGCCGGTTGAGGAACACCTCGCCATCCAGCCCGACCTCGGCCGAGCCGATCATGCCGTTGAGCATCGAAGAGAGCTGGGCATCGAAATTGCGGGTGACCAGGCCGGTCAGCGTCTGATCGAGCGCGATCCCGCCGCCCAGCAGCAGCACGCTGATCCAGCCCGCAGCGATCAGCATCATCCGTCGCGCAAGCGAGCCGGTATGGGGAGTTGCGCCTTGGGCGGGCGTGGCTGGGGACGCCTCGCTCATTGCAATTGCTTAGCCGCGGCTGCCCATCGCCGGATCATCAAGGCTGTAGCCCAGCCCGCGGATGGTGGTGATCACATCGGCACCCAGCTTCTTGCGGATGCGAGTGACGAAGACTTCGATCGTGTTCGAATCGCGATCGAAATCCTGGTCATAGATGTGCTCGATCAGCTCGGTCCGGCTGACCACCTTGCCCTTGTGGTGGAGCAGGTAGCTGAGCAGCTTGTATTCCTGCGCGGTCAGTTTGACCGGCTCGCCGCTGAGCGTGACCCGGCCCGAACGCGTGTCCAGCCGGACATCGCCGGCGGTGAGTTCGCTGGAAGTGTTGCCCGAAGCACGGCGGATCAGCGCGCGCAGGCGGGCGATCAGCTCTTCGGTCTGGAACGGCTTTGCCAGGTAATCGTCAGCCCCGGCATCGAGGCCCGCGACCTTGTCCGACCAGCTGTCCCGCGCGGTCAGGACCAGCACCGGGAACTTGCGGCCTTCCTTGCGCCACATGCCGAGCACGGTCAGCCCGTCAATCTCGGGCAGGCCAAGATCGAGGATCACCGCGTCGTATTCCTCGCTCGAACCCATGAAATGCCCGTCCTCGCCATCGACCGACAGATCGACAGCATAGCCGTTGGCTTCCAGCGTATTCTTCAATTGCTTGCCGAGGGTCGGTTCATCCTCGACGATCAGGATGCGCATGTGCAAATTTCCCCAAAAGTCCGCTGCTTTCAAATGGGCCGAAAGGCCCGAAGCGTCAAGCCAAGGTCACCGCGACTTGCGGATCGTTTCGCCGCTGCGGGCATCGACATCGACGAAGATCACATGGCCATCGCGAATGAACTTCAGCCGATAGGCCAGCGCCACCGGATCGTATTCGAAACCCAGATAATGCGCACCGCGCATCGCCGGGATCACCCGCCCCTCGATCTCGCGGATCGGACGGATGTTGCCCGCGCGCAGTTCCTTGCGGGCCTGTTCCTGGGGATTTCCGCCGGGGCCAGCCTGAACCGGCATGGCCGGAGCCGCGAGCAAAAGGATCAGCAGGGGGGCAAGTGTCTTCATGGTGATCCGGGCAATAGGCCTTAGGGATTGAACGCGGTGTGAATGGCTTAGCTGGCTTTCAGCAAGGCAATGTAACGCTGCCGAAGCTCGGTCGTTACCGTGCCGGGCCCGCCATTGCCGATCGGTTTGCCGTCGACCTCCGTGACCGGCAGGACAAGCGATCCCGCGGCCGAAACGAAAGCCTCACGCGCGGCGAACAGTTCCTGCGGGGTGAACGGGCGTTCCTCAACCGCCAGTCCCATCTCGCGCGCGATCTGCAGCGTGCAGATCCGGGTCACGCCCGGCAGCACCCCGTGATCGACCGGGTGCGAGACCAGCACCCCGCGGGCGTCGATGATGTGGGCATTGGCGCTGGTCGCCTCGGTAACCACCCCGTCCTCGACCAGCCAGGCATCGTCATAACCCTGCTCGCGCGCGGCCTCCTTGGCCAGCACCGCATAGAGCAACTGCGTGGTCTTGGCCGAACGCAGCGCCCAGCGGCCATCGGGGTGCAGCATGACCTTGAGGCCGGTCCGCGCGGCCGGGATATCGACCAGCGGCGCGACCTGGGTAAAGGCAAAGCGCGTGGCCGTTACCGCTTCCAACGGCGAGAGGAAATCGCGGTCCGCCGGGACCCCGCCGGTGACCTGCAGATAGACCCGCCCTTCGTTCAGGCCGTTGCGCGCGATCAGCTCGGCAATCACCGACGGCCAATCGGTATCATCCGCGATCCGCGCGGTGGCCATGCTGCGCGCCAGCCGCGCGGCGTGGTGCGGCCAATTGCAGAAATGACCGTCGATCACCGGGGTCACTTCGTAAACCCCCTGCCCGAACAGCAGCGCACGATCGAAGATCGGCACTTTCGCCTCGGTTTCGGGGAGGAACTCGCCATTGAGCCAGACTGTACGCATGAATGGAGCTTTCGGGCGGCGCGCGCGGCTTGTCAACTTGGGTCCTTGCCCCTAGGTCGCGCGCACTATGGCCGCACCACCGATCCTTGCCTGGGAAGAAATGAGCCTGATCCAGGGCTCAGGCTGGCTGTTCCAGGGGCTCGACCTGTTCATCGGCCCGCGCGACCGGTTGGCGCTGATCGGCCGCAACGGCGCGGGCAAGACCACCTTGCTCAAGCTGATCGCGGGCGAGATTGAGGCCGACAAGGGCCGTCGTTCGATCCAGCCGGGCACCAAGATTGTCATGCTGGAGCAAGACCCGTTCTTCACCGGCTATGCCACGCTAATGGACTTCGCGCTGCACGGCCCCGATGCCCCGCCGCGGCACGAGGTTGAGGCGATTGCCGGCCAGCTGGGCATCGACATGGACCGCCCGGCCGACAGCGCCAGCGGCGGCGAACGGCGCCGGGCTGCCCTGGCCCGGGCACTGGCCAGCGAACCTGACCTGCTCTTGCTCGACGAGCCGACCAACCACCTCGATCTGGCCGCGATTGATTGGTTGGAAGACTGGCTGGGCCGTTACAAGGGCGCGTTCCTGGCGATCAGCCACGACCGGACCTTCCTCGACCGGCTGACCAAGGCAACGCTGTGGCTTGATCGCGGAGCCTTGCGCCGCAAGGAGATCGGTTTCGGCGGTTACGAAGCCTGGATGGCAACGATCTACGCCGAAGAGGCCCGCGCGGCTGACAAACTCGATGCCAAGCTCAAGATCGAAGCTCACTGGCTGGAACGCGGGGTCACCGCACGGCGCAAGCGCAACCAGGGGCGGCTGGAAAAGCTGTGGGAAATGCGCGCGCAGCGCGCCGCGATGCTCAGCCCCAAAGGCGCGGCCAAGCTGGCGCTCGGCACCGACGATGTAAAGACCAAGGCGGTGATCGTCGCGGACAAGGTCGGCAAGAAGTTCGGCGATCGCACGATCATCAAGGACTTCACCTTGCGGATCACCCGCGGCGACCGGATCGGCGTGGTGGGTGCGAACGGTGCGGGCAAGACCACCCTGCTCAAGCTGCTGACTGGCGAGCTGGCGCCCGATAGCGGCACCGTCACCCTCGCCAAGACGCTCGACGGCGTGGTGATCGACCAGCAGCGCAGCCTGATGAGCCCCGACAAGCGCGTGCGCGATGTGCTGGCCGAAGGCGGTGACTGGATTGATGTGCGCGGGGTGCGCAAGCATATCCAGGGCTACCTGAAGGACTTCCTGTTCGAACCTGGATTGGTCGATGCCAGAGTCGGCACGCTGTCAGGCGGCGAGCGCAGCCGCTTGCTGCTGGCGCGCGAATTTGCCCGCAAGTCGAACCTGCTGGTGCTCGACGAGCCGACCAACGACCTCGATCTCGAAACGCTCGACCTCTTGCAGGAAGTCATCGCCGATTACGACGGCACCGTCCTGATCGTCAGCCACGACCGCGACTTCCTCGACCGCACTGTCACGATCACGCTTGGCCTCGACGGCAGCGGCAAGGTCGATGTGGTGGCTGGCGGCTATGCCGATTGGGAAAAGCAGCGCCAGAAGCGCCCAATTTCAACCACACCCGTTCGTGTCGAGCGCAGTCGAGACACCGCGCCGACGCCTCCCCCGAAAAAGGCCAAACTGACCTACAGGGACCAGCGCGACTACGACCTGCTGCCCGCCCGGATCGAGGAAATTCTCGCCCAGATCGCGCGCGATGAGGCGACCCTGTCAGACCCGGCGCTTTACACCCGCGACCCGGCGAAGTTCGCTGCGCTGACTAAGGCGATTGAGGGGGCCCGCGCCGAAAAGGACGCCGCCGAAGAACGCTGGCTGGAACTGGCGGAGCTGGTCGAAGGTTGACTAGCCCCCAATCCGGTAAAAGCCCGCCACGCGGTCCAGCGCGATCCGCAACACCAGTTTGCCGCTGCGCGCGGGCCAGGCGAGTGCGCGTTCGGCGGTGGGGAGAGTTTCGCTGCTGCAGACAACTCGCCAGAGGATATCCGAGAGCCCCGGCCCTGCCGCCGCGACCGCGCCATCGAAGCGGAGCTTGGCGGCGACCTGGCGCTCGCTGGCATTGAGCCCCCGGTCTGCCCCGCCGCCGGTTACCCGCACCGGGTCCCAGCGCATCGTCACCCCTTGCGAAAGCTGCGCGCGTTCGAAATCGCGGCGCAAGCATTCGCCCGCAGCGAACTGCGCGTCGCTGAGGTGGCCGCGGGCATGGAGCCAGCCGAGCACGCTTTCCGCCAGGTTGACCGTAACACTGCGCCGCCCCTTGCCCGGCGCGTGGCGCGCGGGGCCTGCTTCGGTGAGTTCGCGTTCGACGAGCTGGCGCTGCATGGCATTCTCCCTGGTGGTCCGAGTCGCCAACAGACTTGCCAAACAGGCCATATTGTAGGAAAGCGATAAAACCAATTTGGTTACAGAGACGCAAGCCATGATCAACCGCATCCGCGATATCCGCCGCCAGAAGGGCCTGACCCTGGCCGACGTGGCCGAACGCTGCTCGCCCCCCACCACTGCGCAGACGATCGGGCGACTGGAGACGGGCATGCGCCAGCTTTCGCTCAGCTGGATGAACAAGATCGCCCGCGCGCTGGAAGTTGAGGCGGAGCTGCTGGTGCGCGGCGAGGAGAGTGATGTCCCCAAATATGTCGCCCGCCTGACCAGCGACGGAGCCGAGGCCCTGCCCGCCCCGCGCGATGCAATCCTGCCCTCGGCACTGGGCGGCGAGACTGGCCTCGTCGCGCTCGACGTCGAGCACGGCGCAGGCGAATACCGTACCGGAGACCAGCTGTGGCTGCGCCGCCACGGGCCGGAAGACTATCCGCGCCTGCTCAACCGCGACGTGCTGGTCCCCCGCCCCGGCGGACGCTTTGCCTTCGGACGAATGATCGACCGCGATGAGGCGCGGGTCGCGGTGCTCGCCCCGGGCGCTGGCTCGCGGCAGGTCGTGGTCGAGCATCCGGCCTGGATCGCGGTTGCTGAAATGCTGGTGCGCAAGCTGTGAGAAACCTTCGCGTCCTATCGATTGCGACGCTCTATCCCAACGACCTGACCCCCAATTTCGGGGTATTTGTCGAGCGTCAGATGCAAGCGGTGGTGAAGCGCGGCGACGTCGAGCTGGTGCAGGTCAACCCGATTGGGCTCCCGCCCTTCCCGCTTTCACTGCACCCGCGCTATCGCGGCCTCGGCGACCTGCCGCAGGCGGAGGAGCGCGGCGGGGTGACTGTGCTGCGCCCGCATTTCCGGCTGCTGCCGGGGATCGGCGGGCGCTTCAATGCCCGGTCGGTCGCCCGTGCGGTGTTGCCGCTGGCAAGGAAGCTTCACGCCGAAGCGCCATTCGATCTGATCGATGCGCAGTTCTTCTACCCCGATGGGCCAGCCGCGGTGCAAGTGGCGCAGGCACTGGGCTTACCCAGCTCGATCAAGGCGCGCGGGGCCGATATCCATCACTGGGGCAAGTCCCCGGGCGTTGCCGAACAGGTACTGGCGGCGGGCCGTCAGGCTACCGGCCTGCTCTCGGTCGCCGAAGGGCTGGCCGACGATATGGCCGAACTGGGGATCGACCGGGCCAAGATCACGATCCACCGCACCGGGCTCAACGCCGACCTGTTCCGACCTTACGATCCCCGGATGTGCCGCGATGAGCTGGGCCTGCCGCGCGATGCGCCGGTGCTGGCCTGCGTCGGCGCACTGATCCCGCGCAAGGGGCAGACTTACGCCATCGAGGCCATGCCGCTGCTGCCGGATGCGGTGCTGCTGCTGGCCGGGCAAGGGCCGGATGAGGCCGCACTCAAGTCAACTGCCGAACGGCTGGGCGTGGCGGACCGGGTCCGCTTCCTTGGCGCGGTGCCGCATGACCGGCTGCCGATCGTGCTCAACGCCGCCGATGTCTTCGTACTGCCCACCGCCAGCGAAGGGCTGGCCAATGCCTGGGTCGAGGCCTTGGCCTGCGGCACCCCGGTGGTGACCACCCCGATCCCCGGCGCGACCGAACTGCTGACCGATCCGGCCTGGGGCGCTTTCGCCGCGCGCGACAAACTGGCGATTGCGATCGAGGTCAGCCAGCTACTCGCCAATCCTCCGAGCCGCGAGACAGTGGCGG
>JAGXTB010000047.1 GCA_018334165.1 Sphingomonadales bacterium
ACCAAGGCCTGGTTCGGCGGCGGCGGCGACCTTAACCCGCCGATCCCCTATGCCGAGGACACGGCCGAGTTCCACGCCGCCTACCAGGCCGCCTGCGACGCGCACGATCCGGCCTATTACCCCAAGTTCAAGGCCTGGGCCGACGACTACTTCTTCATCCCCCACCGCGGTGTCCACCGCGGGGTCGGCGGGATCTTCTACGACCACCTCGAATGCGCCGATGATGCCGCGTTCGAAGCCAATTTCGCCTTCACCCGCGACGTCGGCGAGGCGTTTTTGAACGTCTTCCCCAAGCTGGTCCGTCGCCGGATGGGCCAAGCCTTCACCCAGGCCGACAAGCAGCAACAACTCGAATGGCGCGGGCGTTATGCCGAATTCAACCTGGTCTATGACCGGGGAACCTTGTTTGGCCTCAAGACCGGCGGCAATGTCGATGCCATCCTGATGAGCCTGCCGCCCGAGGCGAAGTGGAGTTGACGCGCGCGGTTCATGCGCATAATTTGTGCGCATGAACGCACCCGTCAAATCCGTCCGCCGTTCAACCAACGTCTCGCTCGCCGTCGATCTGGTGACCGAGGCCAAGGCGCTCGACATCAACCTCTCACGCGCTTGCGAGGCGGGGCTCGAAGCTGCGCTCAAGGAAGAACGTGGTCGGCGCTGGATCGAGGAAAACCGCGCTGCGGCTGAGGCTTCGAATGCCTGGGTGGAAAAGCATGGCTTGCCACTGGCGCGCTACCGGCAATTTTGATGGCGCGGTTTGACTACTACGCGATGCCGGATGGATCCGGCTTTTGGGTCGATTGCCAGACCGAGCTGATGGAGCACTACGCCACTCGGTTCGTCGCTCCGCTGGTTCCAAGTGAAGATGCACCGAAACCAAGCGCGACACCGCTTAACCCGCGTTTTGAGATTGCTGGCCGCGACTACGAGCTTCTCACGCAATTCGCGGGGACAATCCCAGTGTCTGAACTTGGCCGCCCAGTCGGCACACTCGAGAGCCAACGCTACGCCATCATCAACGCGCTCGACTTCCTGATCAGCGGAGTCTGACGCAAAGCTCTTGCCCTTCCCCCCCTCTTCCCGCCACAGTGGCCGCGATGCTGCGCCAATACGAACTGGTTGAACGGGTTCTTGCCTATGATCCCGAGGCCGACGAGGCCATGCTCAACCGTGCCTATGTCTATACCGTCCAGAAGCACGGCAGCCAGAAGCGCGCCAGCGGGGATCCCTATTTCAGCCACCCGGTCGAAGTCGCGGGGTTGATGACCGAGCTCAAGCTCGATCAGGAAACGATCGTGACCGCGCTGCTCCACGATACCGTGGAGGATACGCTCGCCACCCCGGAAGAGATCGAGAAGCTGTTCGGCCCCGAAGTCGCGCGGCTGGTCGATGGGGTGACCAAGCTCTCCAAGATCGAGGCGATGGGCGAGAACGAGCGCGCGGCGGAGAACCTGCGCAAGTTCTTCCTGGCGATGAGCGAAGACATCCGCGTGCTGCTGGTCAAGCTGGCCGACCGCCTGCACAACATGCGCACGCTGCACTTCATCAAGAGCGCGGACAAGCGCCGCCGCATCGCGCACGAGACGATGGATATCTACGCCCCGCTCGCCGAGCGCGTGGGGATGTACGAATATATGCGCGAGATGCAGCTGCTCGCCTTCGAACAGCTTGAGCCTGAGGCCTATGCGATCATCACCGGCCGCCTCGCGCAGATCCGCTCCAGCGAGGGCGGGCAGGTCGATGCGATTGCGCTGGCGATCAAGCAGGCGCTGGCCGAAGCCGGGCTGAAGGTCGAAGTTTCGGGGCGCGAAAAGCACCCCTTTTCGATCTGGAAGAAGATGGCCGAACGCCATGTCAGCTTCGAACAGATCACCGATATCATGGCCTTCCGGGTGCTGACCGAAAGCGATAGCGATTGTTACCGCGCGCTCGGCATCCTGCATTCGACCTGGCAGATGATCCCGGGGCGCTTCAAGGATTATATCTCCACCCCCAAGTCGAACGGCTACCGTAGCTTGCACACCGCCCTGATTTTCGAGAATTCGATGCGGATGGAAGTGCAGATCCGCACCCAGGAAATGCACCGCACCAACGAGTTTGGCCTGGCTGCGCACTGGGCCTACAAGCAGGGCGGGGTGCGGCCCGACGGGCAAGTCGGCTGGCTGCGCGACCTGATCGAGATCGTCGATGAAAGCCACGATGCCGAAGAACTGCTCGAGCATACCAAGCTGGCAATCTATCAGGACCGGATCTTCGCGTTCACTCCCAAGGGCCAGCTGCTGCAATTGCCCAAGGGCTCGACCCCGGTCGATTTCGCCTATGCGCTGCATTCGGATCTGGGCAGCTTTGCGGTGGGGGCCAAGATCAACGGGCGGCACATGCCGCTGCGCACGGCCTTGAATAACGGCGACGTGGTTGAAGTGATCAAGAGCCGCAATGCCAGCCCGCAGCTCGCCTGGCTGGGCTTCGTCGTCACCGGCAAGGCCCGCGCCGCGATCCGCCGCGCGGTCCGCGCCAAAGAGCGCCAGGAAGTGGCGATGATCGGGCGCAAGCTCTATGACCAGATCATCGAGCGGCTGCCGTCGAAGATCGGCAAGAAGGCGGTCAAGGACGCGGTCAAGCGGCTCGGCCTTACGAGCGAAGAAGAGCTGATGATCGCGATCGGCACCGCCAAGATCGAGGACCGCGCGGTGATGGAAGCCCTGGTCCCCGGCAGCACCAAGCACATGGCCGAGCCCGAAAACTGGCCCAAGCAGGACCGCGCGATCTCGATCCGCGGGCTCACTGCGGGCATGGCCTTTCACCTCGCGGAGTGCTGCCACCCGGTGCCGGGCGACCGGATCGTCGGGATCCGCCAGCCGGGCACCGGGGTGGAAGTCCATTCGATCGACTGCCTCAAGCTCGCCAGCGGGGTCGATGCCGACTGGCTCGACCTGTCGTGGGGCGAACGCACCACCGGCGCGGTCGGCCGGGTCCGGGTGGTGCTCTACAACCGCCCGGGCACGCTCGCCGAAGCCGCCGGAATCTTCGCCGGCAACCGCGCCAATATCGCCGCGCTGGAAAACACCGGGCGCGACGAGCTGTTCTCGACTTACGAGGTCGATCTCGATGTCAACGATCTCGCCCACCTGACCCGCATCGTCTCGGCGCTGCGTGCCAGCGACGCTGTGGCCGAGGCGGAGCGCATCTGATGCGGTCGCGGAGGCAAAGCCGAAGCGGAGCCACCAACAACAAGCCACAGGTTGTCGGGATCGAGCATGTCCAACTGGCCATGCCGCCCCGTGAGGAGCAGGCGGCGCGGGCATTCTATTCCGGTCTGCTCGGCCTGCCCGAAGTGCCCAAGCCGCCCAAGCTGGCTGCGCGCGGCGGGTGCTGGTTTGAGGCACCGGGGGTGAAGGTTCACCTGGGAGTGGAGACCGATTTCCGCCCCGCCAGGAAAGCGCACCCGGCGCTGCTGGTTGATGACTTGGCCGCGATGGCGGTAGTGCTTACTGAAGCAGGTCTGGCGGTGACGCCGGACGACCCGGTCGAAGGCCGCGAACGCTGCTTTGTCACCGACCCCTTCGGCAACCGCATCGAGCTGATGCAAGCCTGATCCTCCCCGAAACGGGGGAGCCGTAGGCGTGGCCCTTGGGCCACAGCGGGACCACGAAGTGGTGGAGGGGTACGTGCGGGTGATCTCAACCTCGCGTGCGAACTCTCGCGAGGAATAGTTCACGCAAAGAACGCAAAGAAGAAGGGGAGACGCAAAGATGTCTCGCTGGCGGCGGAGCCGCGGCAAATCTCTCGCCTCGCGCCAAACGCAGCCTCGGTAGATGTGCAGCGGCTTCGCCGATGGCGCTACCTCTTTGCGTCTTTGCGGCCTTTCTTCTTTGCGATCTTTGCGTGAACCCCTTCAACCGCTCCGCACAGAGCAAAGGTCAAACCTCCAGCACAACCTCAACTACATCCCCCTCGCTCACCCCCTCGGCCTTGCGCACCGCGGCCTTGACCGGCAGCAGCCAGCCCAGCTCCTTGCTGGGAAACAGCGAGGTTTTGAACACACTATCTCCGATCTGCGCCGCAACCTTGAGCGAGCCGAAGCCGCCAATCGACTTCTCCAGCCGCCGCATCAAAGCCGTCCCCGAAAGCGCCTCCCCCGCCGCGCCGTCGATGGTGATGAAGAACCAGGCGGCTGGTGCCGACGGTGTAGTCCAGCGCCAGAGGGGTCCGGTGTGGGTGATGGTCTCAGTCATGGGTTCTCGCAAAGAACGCCAAGAAAGCAAAGTTCGCAGAGAGGTTTCGCAATCTGCCGAAGGCAGCTCTATCGGACCAATGGGGTTGGCTGAAGCACTAATACCAGGCTGCTTCGCAGCAAGAGTAACGCCTTTGCGGTCTTTGCTTCCTTTGCGCTCTTTGCGAAAACCAACTTCACTTCGCCTTCCGCACCGGCACCGGAATGTTGCAGATATCCGCCCCGTCGGCCGGCCGAATGAAAAACGCATCGCGGCGATTGGCGCGGGCGTCGGCGTATTTGGCGAAACTGCCGCTTTCGGTGGAGAGGTATTCGTAAGCGGGCAGGCCCTTCACCTCGCCGCCCAAACGGACCGAGACGATCCCGGTCCGCTCGTCGCCCTGCGCCAGGTCATAGAACCCCAGCGCCCCCTTTCCGCGCGGCAGCGAGGACAAGTGCTCGATCCCCTCGATCACTCGGCCCACGAGCGCAATGTTTCGGTCCAGATGGCGCGGGGCATGGCCGATCACCACGTAGAGTTCGGCGCCCGAACCGGTGTTGGGAGAGAGATCGCGGCCAACGCCGACCATGCCGTAGCAGTGGACAGGCCACAAACGGGAAGCTCCTTCCTCAATTACCTCTGCCGCCACCGGCCAACCGAGATGGTGTCCTGTGAACCGAGCGTAGGCGTCGGGTCCTAAATCCGGACCATTCGCCATTCGCGACGTCTCACTGCGTCGTTTTCTATCGAGTGATTCCCTGACAATTGTGTTGTAGTCACTCTCCGACATCACCGCCAAACCCTCGGGCAACGCCTTCGCCTTGACCTTGTCCTCGGCATCGGGATCGCCCCACTGGACAACATAGTTGTCCTGGACCCGGTTGACCGCGGTGCCATCCCAGAACCGCGCTGCGGCGAGCTTGCGGATATTGCCGATCCAGCCCTGACTGAACGGCGCGGGCATCAGCTGGATCACCACCCGGCGCGGCTTGCCTTTGGCATCGGGGGCAAGGTCCATCACCAGGAGGTCGCTCGCGGCGATCCCCGTCCAGTCCGCCTTGGGTGCCTGGGCAACGATCTCGCTGGGCGCGAGCGGTGAGGGCTGGGCCTTGCCCGCAGCAATGGCGGCGGAAGCCTGCGGCAGGGCGGGCGAAGCGGCGGTCAGCGCGGCGAGCGCGATCAGGGTCTTGTGCATGGGGGGACTGTGCAGGGTTTGCAGCCCCAATTCAATCCTCCCCCTCTGGGGGAGGTGGCCCGCTGAAAGCGGGTCGGTGGGGGCGTCTCATTGCGGACA
>JAGXTB010000048.1 GCA_018334165.1 Sphingomonadales bacterium
GCACTGCACCAGCACGAGACCGCGCTGCTCCCTTGGCTCGACGGCCCGCCGCAGACCAACGAAGCCGGCCGCTCGGCCAACTTCATCGCCGCGATGCTGTGGCTGGCCGACATGGGCTTGCCCGCCCGGTTCGAATGCCTTGAGATCGGATCGAGCGCCGGGATCAACCTGATGCTCGATCGCTATCACTACGATCTGGGCGGTGTGCAGGTCGGGCCTGAACCGGGGGCAATCCGCTTTCAGCCCGAATGGCAAGGCGATGCACCGCCCAGCCACCCGATCGAAGTGGCCTCCACCAAGGGCTGCGATGTCGCGCCGGTCGACCTGACCGATCCCGAGCAGGCGCTGCGGCTGAAGGCCTATATCTGGCCCGAACACACCGTTCGGTTCGAGCGGCTGGAAGCAGCGATAGCCGAAGCGACTAAGCGGGCCCCCGACTTGGTGCATATGAACGCCGCCGACTTCGTTGAGGCGGAACTGGCGAAACCGCAAGTGGCCGGGACCACCCGGATGCTGATGCATTCGATCGTCTGGCAATATGTCCCTGAGGATCAGCAGGCGCGGGTAACGGCGGCGATGGAAGCGGCTGGTGCGTGTGCGACACCCGACAGGCCGCTCGCCTGGGTCGCGCTTGAGGCCAACCGGGTGCTGCACATCCACGAGATGGTGGTGCGCTTCTGGCCGGGCGGCGAAGAGCCGGTGGTGGTCACCCGCGCGCATCCGCATGGTGCCTGGATCGGCTGGGGCGGCAGCGAGCGGACGATTTAAATAGGGACTGTCCCTAATTAACCGCGTTCGGCCTCAACCTGTGCCCGGCGGCGCTCGGCGCGCTCGACGATCGCGCGCGGCACCGGCAGGCCCAGTGCCTCGGCACGCTCAACCCAGCCGCCGTGATAGGACACCCATTCCCACACTGCGGTCAGCAGCAGGATTGCAGCGCCCAGTGCGGCAAAGCGCAGGGCCGGTATTGCGCCGGACATCGCCGCCGCCCCAAGCCCGGCGCAAAGCACGATCGCCACCAGGTGTGACATCGGAAAGTTGCCCATCGGGTTGGAGAACCGCTTGAACAGCCCGAGTCCGGTCAGGAATAGCATCGCGCCACCGGTCTGAACGGCGACCAGCGAAGGGCTGGCCGGGCCAGTGGGGGCCTTCAGCAACAGCGCATCGCCCACCGCGGCAATCACGATCCCCAGCACGATCGGCATGTGCAGATAGGTATAGGCATTGCGTGCGATCCGGCCCACTTGCGCGTGCCCGGCGATCAGCCGCGAACCGCGCTCTGCCCCCATATCGAAATAGAGCCACCACATCAGCGCCGAGGTGAGGAAGGCAGTCACCAGCGCGCGGACATGGGCCAGATCGCCTGGTCCACCCGCAAAACTGGCCCCCATCACGACAATCCCTTCACCCAGTGCGATGATGATGAACAGGCTGCAGCGCTCGGCCATGTGGCTGCCCGAAATGTCCCAGTCGCTGATCCGCGCGTGGCCCAGGCCGGGGACGCGGTAAAGCGCGAAGGGGCCAGTATATTCGATCGCCAGCGCGGCAGTCCACAGCGCCAGTTGCATTGCCCCTCCGGCCAGCGCCCCGCCAATCCAGAACGGAGCCGAGAGGCAGAACCACAGCGTGATCCGCAGCATGTTGAGCGCGTTGCTGGCGCCTTCCTGCCTGAAGGCAAAGGCCACCCAGGCACTGCGGCCCAATTGCATCGCGACATAGCATCCGGCGAAGACCAGCGCCTTGTCGGCAAAGGCTCCGGGCAGTGCCACCGCCATGCCCAGGCTCAGCAGCATCAGCGCCAGCAGCATCAGCCGCACCGGCAATCGGTCGGGATTGAGCCAGTTGGTGACCCAGGTGGTGTACATCCACCCCCACCACAGCGCGAGGAACAGGATCAGGCTCTCGGCAAAGCCCAGCCAGCCGATGTGGTGGCCGAAAAAGTGCGACAGCTGGGTAATCGCGAAAACGAAGACCAGGTCGAAGAACAGCTCGAGAAAGCTGACCGGCGCATGGCCACCGCCATGATTGCGCAAGAGCGAGCGCCGCGCCTTGCGCTCGGCCGCAGCGACCGCCGCGCCGATCCCGGGGTGGGGTGGTGGAGTATTGGCCATCTTGTTCCCCCTAACCGTTCGTCCCGAGCGAAGTCGAGGGACTGCCCAGCCGCGGTCCCTCGACTTCGCTCGGGACGAACGGGTTAAGTCATCCTTTGCTCGCCAGAAAGGCTTCCATCGCTGCGTTCACCTGATCCGGCGCTTCCCACTGCACGAAGTGGCCGCTGCCGGGGACTTTGACCACGGTCAGATCTTCGATCAGCTCGTCCATCCCGTCCAGGTTGGCGGGGGGCAGGGCGATGTCGTCCATGGCCCAGACCACCAGCGTCGGGATGGTCAGCTTGGGGATCGAAACTGGCTGGTACCCGGCTGGCAGCTCGTAAGGCGCGTCCATGTCGAGCACTTCCATCGGGCTGGCGCGGTACCAGTTGAGCATTGCAATCGCGGCCTCGCGGTTTTCCCAGTCGGCCATCAGTGCGGCGCGTTCTTCGGGTTCCATCTTGGGGTTCTCAGGCGTCTCGCCAAAGGCCTTGAGCAGGACCCCGCCAAGCCCGAACTGTTCGACAATCGCATCGCTGGCGGGATCGCGGAACAGCCGAAAGTACTGGCTGGCCTGCCGCTGCTGGCGGTTGGTGTAGAGCAGTTTGGGGAAGATCGTGGGGTGCGGGGCATTGAGGATTACCGCGCGCTCGACCCGGCCCATGCCTTGCCCGATCGAGGCCACGCCCCAGGCAATCGCGCCGCCCCAGTCGTGCCCGACGATGGTGAATTTGCCCACATCAAGCGCGGCGGCCAGCAGGAAAATGTCGCCGATCAGCTTGTCGGGCGTGTAGTTCTCCACCCCCTCGGGCTTGGACGATCCGCGATAGCCGCGCTGATCAGGCACGATGCAGCGATAACGGTCGGAAAAACGCGCGACCTGATGCCGCCAGGTGCGGTGGCTGTCGGGAAAGCCGTGGAGGAAAATCAGCACCGGTCCATCGCGCGGCCCCTCGTCAAGGACGTCGAGTTCGATCCCGTTGCCGAGCGTTACGCGCCGCATCATTCCGCTCCGTCATTCATCCGCTGGACGTAACCGGCGGCCATGAAGCCACCAATCTGGTCAAGCAGCGCATCGGGCGTGCGGCGGGCTTCGCCCATGGCTTTCTCGGCGCCTTCGGCAACGATGATTTCGCGGGTTCCGGCCAGCATCTCGTCGATCATCTGGGCCACCGCCACGTCGGGCGGAATGCCGTTGTCGATCACCTTGTCCGAAACCCCGCGCTTCGATCCATCGGCAGTCAGCGCATTGCGCGAAACGTCGGTGGCAACCGATCCGGGGTAGATGTTGTGAACCTGCAGGCCCAGGTGCGCCACTTCGGCGCGCAAGGCGTCGCCGTAGCCCGCGATCCCGAACTTGGCGGCGCAATAGGCGGTGCGCATCGGCACGCCCACTTTGCCCGCGATCGAGCTGATCATCGCGATCCGCCCGCTGCCGCGTTCGATCATCCGCGGCAGCAATGCCTGGGTCAGCGCTATCGGCGCAAGCAGATCGACCGCGACAATCTGCTGGTAAACCGCAAAGCTGGTGTCCTGCGCCAGGCTGCGCTGCGAGATTCCAGCGTTGTTGACCAGCAAGTCGATGCCGCCAGAGTCTTTGGCCGACCACTCCCAGGCTTTCGCCACCGCGCCGGGCAGCGCGGCATAGTCGGTCGTCTCGAACGGCAACAGCAAAGTCTCACCGCAGTGGTCGGCCACTTCCTGCAGGGCTTCAACGTTGCGGCCCGACAGCACCAGCCGCGCACCTTGCGCTGCCAAAGCCCGCGCCAAGGCGGCGCCGATGCCCGATGAAGCGCCGGTAATCCAGACGGTCTGTCCTGCGAATGTCATTGGCTGGTTCCTCCCCTTACTCGCCCGGCGCGCTGGCCTTGATCGCCAGGGCATGGACTCTCTGCCCCGGAATGTCACCCAGCGCGGCATTGATCAGGCGCTGGCGCTGAAGCCGCGAGACGCCTGCAAAGGCGGCGCTTTCGATCTCTATCGTGAAGTGGCTTTCGCCCGATCCGTCGTCGCCCGTATGGCCGTGATGTTTTGCGCTGTCGTTGATCACCGCCAGGCGGGTGGGGGCGAAGGCGGCGGTCAGCAGCGTTTCGATTTCGGTTGCGAGGGTTCCGGTCATGGCTTCCCTTCTAACCGATCCCGCGTCATGGGGAAGCCCGTGATGCGGAATCGATTCCATGGACGGGTTGAGGCACCCGGCCGAGCCTGCGAACGTCCTGGCTGTCCAGAGCCGGGCGAGTTCCGCGCGCCGGGCCCGCGCGGTTCCAGCTTTGACGGGCCGGGCGACTATCGCTGGTTCTGCCTGGAACACGTCCGCGAATTCAACGCCGGGTATGACTGGTTCATGGGGATGAGCCCCGAAGAGATCATGGCCGCGCAAAACCCGATTCACGGCTGGGACCGCCAGACCCGCGCTTTCTCGCCCACCGCCGGGATCGACGCCGCGCCGCGCTGGGCGGACTACTCCGACCCACTCGAAGCGATCAGCCAGCGCGCGCGGGCCAGGCGGCCGGCGCAGCGGGCCGACGGCAAGGTCTTCACTCCCGACGAACGCAAGGCGCTGGAGGTGATCGGGCTGGAGCTGGAGGCTGATCGCCGGGCCTTGCGCAAACGCTACACCGAACTGGTCCACGCGCTGCATCCGGACCGCAACGGCGGCGACCGGTCGAGCGAGAAGCGCTTGCAAGCGGTGGTCGAGGCCTATCAGCTGCTCAGGAAGGCTGCGGCGTTTGTTTAGAGTGTGATGGCATTGGCCGGTGTCGCAAAGCCCCTCCCCGATGGGGAGGGGTTGGGG
>JAGXTB010000049.1 GCA_018334165.1 Sphingomonadales bacterium
CGCCCCGCCGGTCTATGATCGGCGGGGCAATTCATTTGGGACAGGGCTTTTTCGTGCAACAGCCGATCGACATCGAAGCACTCTGCGCCGAACGCGGGCTCAGGATCACCGAACAGCGCAAAGTGATTGCCAAAGTGCTGTCCGAAGCGACCGACCACCCCGACGTGGAAAGCCTGCACGAACGGGCATCGGCAATTGACCCCAAGATCTCGATCGCCACGGTCTATCGCACTGTCCGCCTGTTCGAAGAGGCCGGAATTCTCGACAAGCATGACTTCGGCGACGGCCGTTCGCGCTATGAAGCTGCACCCGAAGCCCACCATGACCATCTGATCGACGTCGAAACCGGCAAGGTGATCGAATTCGTCGATCCCGAATTGGAAGCGCTGCAACGCCAGATCGCCGAGAAGCTGGGCTACCGCCTGGTCGATCACCGGATGGAACTCTACGGCGTCAAGCTTGAGCGCGATAGCTGATGGCCATCGCGCTGGTTCGCCCCCGGCGGATTTCGCTGACCGGGTGGCTCAGGGCAACAATTCGCGTCGCCTTGATGGCCCTGCTGCTGCTGGTCTGCGTTCCGCTGTATTATGTCCACCGCCTGTTCAGCCATCGCAACCCCTGGCCGCGGGCGTTCCTGGCGGTGGTCGGCTGGATCGCCGGGGTGGACCTGGCCTACCACGGCCGCAAGGCGCCGGGCGGAGTATTCCTGCTGGCCAACCATGTCAGCTGGATCGATATTCCCGTGCTCGCCGCCGCCACCGGGACGGCTTTCGTGGGGCACGACGGCCTCGCCTCGATGCCGGTGCTCAAATGGCTGTGCAAGATGGCCGACACGGTCTTCGTTGCCCGGCATGACCGCGCCAGCGTGGCCCGCCAGGTCGAAGCCGTGCGCACCGCACTGTCCGATACCGGCGCACTGACGATCTTTCCCGAAGGCACCACCAGCGACGGCACCGGCCTGCTCCCGTTCAAAAGCTCGCTGCTCTCTGCGTTCGAGCCGCTGCCCGAAGCGATCACGATCCAGCCGGTCTTGCTGCACTATGGCCCCGAAGCCGCAGATGTGGCCTGGGTGGGCGAGGAGCACGGGCTCGACAATTTCCTGCGAATTCTGGCTCGGGGCCGGCCAGTTCGGATTGAAGTGCACTTCCTCGAGCCGCTGAGCGGTGCCCAGTTGGAAAACCGCAAGACCATCGCCCAGGCCGCGCGCGAGGCAATCCAGCGCGAGTTGGTGGGCTGATGTCTCGCCGCTTTCACATTGGCCGTGTAGTGGTCGGCTGAATGCCCCAGCACCCTCCCTTCGATTCGAACGAAGCCATCGCGTATCACGCCGCCGGAACACCGCTGCCGGTAGGCCTTGCGGGTGAGTTCAGAATCTGGGCGCGCTCGATCGCGCTGGCGCTGGTCATGGTGGTGGTTGTGCCGCTGCATTACCTGTTCCGCCTGGTCAAATACGGCTCGCCCTTCCCCAAGCTGTTCCTGCGCGCGGCGACCTGGATCATTGGTGCACGGGTGCGGGTTCACGGCGTGCCGCTGCGCCGCGACGTGTTCTTCATGCCCAACCACGTATCCTGGTTCGACATTCCGGTGCTGGGCGGGCTGACCGGATCGGCCTTTGTCAGCCGGGCCGAGATTGCCGACATGTTCATGCTGGGCTGGATGGCGCGGCTCAACCGTACGGTCTTCGTCAAGCGCGAGGCCAAGCTGAACATCGCATCGCAGATCAACGAACTGCGCGAGGCCTTGGCCGATACCTGGTCGGTGGTGATCTTCCCGGAAGGGACGGTAACCGACGGGCATTCGCTGCTGCCGTTCAAGACCTCGATGCTCTCGGTGCTCGATCCGCCGCCGCCAGGCATGCTGGTCCAGCCGGTGGTGATCGATTACGGCGCAATTGCCGAATGGCAGGCCTGGATGGACCGGGAAACCGGGATCCCCAACGCCCGGCGCCTGTTTGCGCGGGCCGGGACTTTCCCGGTCCATGTCCATTTCCTCGATCCGTTCGACCCGCACGATGTCGGCGGACGCAAGGCGATCGCGGCCAAGGTCCGCGGCATGATCGAAGAGAAGCTGGTTGCCACGCTGGGCAAGCCGCTGCGCCCGTTCCGCTATGACCTGCCGATGGTGGGATATGTGGCGCCCAAGGGCGAGGCCAAGGCAGAGGTTTGAAAGCGCGGCAAAGGCAGCTATAGGCCGCTGCCCATGCGCCCTACCCCGCCCCCCAGGACCTACCGGGTCAAAAGCTTCGGCTGCCAGATGAACGTCTATGACGGCGAACGCATGGCCGAGCTGCTGGCCGAGCAGGGCATCCAGCCCGCGCCCGAAGGCGAAGAGGCCGACCTGGTCGTGCTCAACACCTGCCACATCCGCGAAAAGGCTGCTGAGAAGGTCTATTCGGACATCGGCCGGCTGCGGCGCGCGGATGGCACTGCACCGCTGATCGCAGTGGCCGGCTGCGTGGCCCAGGCTGAGGGCGAAGAGATCATGGCCCGCGCACCGTCAGTCTCGATGGTGGTCGGACCGCAAGCATATCATAGACTTCCGGCAATGATTTCAGAGGCTGTCGCAGGTCTTCGCTCGGTCGATACCGATATGCCGACCGAAACCAAGTTCGATGCCCTGCCCGCCCGGCGCAAGGTTGGCCCCAGCGCCTTCCTGACCGTGCAGGAAGGCTGCGACAAGTTCTGCACTTATTGCGTGGTGCCCTATACCCGCGGCGCAGAAGTATCGCGCGGTTTCAATGAACTGGTCGATGAAGCGAAGAAGCTGGTCGAAGCTGGTGCGAAGGAAATCACGCTGCTGGGCCAGAACGTCAACGCCTGGCGGGACGACATGGGCCGGGGGCTCGAGAAGCTGATCGAGGCGCTGGCCGCGATCCCGGAGTTGGCCCGCATTCGCTATACCACCAGCCACCCGGCCGATATGACACAAGCGTTACTCAACGCGCACCGCGATGTACCCAAGCTGATGCCATTCCTGCACTTGCCGGTGCAATCGGGCAACGACCGCGTCCTCAAGGCGATGAACCGCAGCCACACTGCAGCCAGCTATCTCGCGATCCTCGAGCGCGTCCGCGCGGTCCGTCCCGACATTGCCCTGTCAGGCGACTTCATCGTCGGCTTCCCCGGTGAGACCGACGCCGAATTCGAAGACACGCTGCGACTGGTCGAGCAGGTCGGCTATGCCCAGTGCTTCAGCTTCAAATACTCCGCCCGCCCCGGCACGCCGGCGGCGACGATGGATGGTCAGGTGGCACCGGCACTGATGGACGAGCGCCTCCAGCGTCTCCAGGCCGCGCTCAACCGCACCCAGCTCGCTTTCAACCAGGCCTCGGTCGGCAAGCGCTGCCTGGTGCTGGTCGAACGCAAGGGCAAGTATGACGGGCAGTGGCTGGGCAAGTCGCCGTGGCTGCAATCGGTCCATTTCACCGGCGATGCTGCGATTGGCGACCTGGTAGAGGTGGAACTGCTAGAGGCTGGAGCCAATTCGCTTTCGGCCCGGTTGGTTTGACAGGAGTCACGCGGAGACGCGGAGACGCGGAGATGTTGCGCTTGGCCGTAGGCCCTTCAGATTCTCAGAGGTTGCGTTTAACCGATCGATAGATTGGGAGTGCGGCTTCGCCGCAGCCACGACCTCTCCGCGTCTCCGCGTCTCCGCGTGATCCAATTATCCACGCCAACCAGTCACACCCCCGCTTGCACGAACCAGCCATCCGCCTATCCTCCCGACTCAGGGCCAACTCCCGGCCCACCAAGAAAGGAGCGCATGGCCCGCAAACCTGCCCGCGCCTATCATGAGGCGCCCACCCGTCCCGATGCCCCTCGCCGGGCCAGGGCCGAGCTTGAATTCGAAGAAGCGACGATCCTTGGCGCGCTGTTCGGCCAGTTCGACGCCAACCTTGTCCAGATCGAGAACCGCCTTGGCGTGTTCATCTCGGCCCGCGGCAACCGGGCCCAGATCGAAGGCCCCGAAGACGCCGTCGGCCGCGCCCGTGATGTGCTGAAAGCCATGCACCAACGGCTGCTCAAGGGCCAAGAGCTGGATCCTGGCGCGGTCGATTCGATCATTGCCATGTCGGCCGAACCCACGCTGGAAGGCATCGTCAGCGGCGATGACGGCGCCCCGCCGATCATGATCCGCACCCGCAAGAAAACCATCGTCCCGCGCAGCGCCACACAAGTGGATTACATGCGCGCGCTGGCCAGCAAGGACGTGATCTTCGCGCTCGGCCCGGCGGGTACCGGCAAGACCTATGTCGCGGTAGCGCAAGCGGTCAGCCAGCTGATCACCGGATCGGTCCAGCGCCTGATCCTCAGCCGCCCGGCGGTCGAAGCGGGCGAGCGGCTGGGCTTCCTGCCCGGCGACATGAAGGAAAAGGTCGATCCCTACCTGCGCCCGCTTTACGATGCGCTCTACGATTGCATGCCGCCCGAACAGGTCGAACGGCGGCTGGCCAGCGGCGAGATCGAGATTGCGCCGATCGCCTTCATGCGCGGGCGGACGCTGGCCGACAGCTTCATCATCCTGGATGAAGCGCAGAACACCACGCGCGAACAGATGAAGATGTTCCTCACCCGGTTCGGCCAGAACAGCCGGATGGTGGTCTGCGGCGATCCCAAGCAGGTCGATATCCCCGGCGGTCCGGCGATGAGCGGGCTGAACGACGCGGTCGGCCGGCTGGAAGGCGTGGAGGGCATCGCGATCACGCGGTTCAGCGTGGCCGACGTGGTGCGCCACCCGATCGTCGGGCGGATTGTCGAGGCTTACGAGGGAGAAGAGGCATGAGACTGGCCGTGGCAGCCTTGGCACTGGTGGGCGTTGCAACGCCTGCGCTGGCGGACTGGCAATATACCAAATGGGACATGACCGCCGAGCAGGTCATTGCCGCATCAGGCGGAACTGCCAAGGCCGCGCGCGACGACAAGGACAAGCGGATCGGCAAACAGCGCCGGCTTGTCACTGGCGAAGTGATGGTGAAAGACACCAGGCTGCCGGTTGATTTCTATTTCGAGGACAAGAAGCTCAAAAGGATCCGTTACGACCTGGGGCTGGAAGACGGCTGCGCGGCCAAGGAAGAGCTGTTCCTCGCCGCCTATGGCCCAATCGAACCGAAGCTCGATTCCACCGAGTTCCCCGGCCGCAATCTGGTTTATGGCAAGACCAGGACCCGGACCTGGCCGATGCCGGATGGGGATCAGTTTGAATACACGGTCATTTGGTTCGAACGGCCCGATCTTCCCGGCATGAAGAGCAAGGCAATATGCATGGCAGCGATAACGCCGCCAGGCAAAGCTGGCTGACGGGTGCGAGCGCCAGCCCGGCGCCGCAGGAGACTGGTTTTGGACCTCGATATTGCGATTGAAGCCCCTTGGCCCGTCCCGCCCGACTGGGAAGACCTGGCCGAACGCGCCGCATCCACGCTGGCCCGGGTCACCCCCGAACTCGCACACCCACGCCTCTCCGCCTCGGTCCTCTTCGCCGACGACGCCGAAGTCCACGTGCTCAACCGCGAATGGCGGAGCAAGGACAAGCCGACCAATGTGCTTTCGTTTCCGATGCTGGAGCGGGAGGAGTTGCTGGAACTGCCTTCCGAAGGCCCGCCCGAACTGCTCGGCGATCTGGCGCTGGCGCTTGAAACCTGCGCGCGTGAGGCTGCCGAAAAGGGCATCAGCCTTGAACACCACACCGCGCACCTGATCGTCCACGGCCTGCTCCACCTCGCCGGCTACGACCATGAAACCTCTCCTGAAGACGCGCGGCAAATGGAAAGCCTCGAAATAAAGGCGCTTGCGCTGATGGGCATTGCCGACCCATATGGCGACCACGACGAGGCATAGGGAATTCAAGGCGGCCATGGCCGAATCAGCTTCCGGAGACGGAGACAGTAGAAACTGGCTGGCGAGCCTGGTCCGCCGCCTCAAGAGCCTGGCCGAGCCGGACCAGTCGCTGCGCGCGCAGCTGGAAGAAGCGATCGACGAGCACGAGGAAGACGGCGGCGAGGACGCGGAAGGCGATCTTTCCCCGCTCGAACGCCAGATGCTGCGCAACCTGCTGCATTTCAGCGAGCACGATGCCGACGATGTCGCGATCCCGCGCGGCGAGATCATCGCCTTGCCCAAAAGCGCGACCTGGGACGAAGTCGTCGCAGCCTTTGCCGAACACGGCCATTCGCGCCTGCCGGTCTATGCCGATACGCTCGACGAGATTATCGGCATGGTGCTGATCAAGGACGTTTTCCCGTTCCTGGCCAGCGGCAAGAGCCCCAAGGACTGGACCACCCTGCTGCGCCAGCCGCTGTTCGTGCCGCATGCCCGGGGCGCGCTCGACGTGCTCAACGACATGCGCGCCAGCCGCGTCCATCTGGCGGTGGTGGTCGATGAATATTCGGGCACCGACGGGATCATCACGTTCGAAGACCTGGTCGAGGAAATCACCGGCGAAATCGAGGACGAGCACGACGACGCACCCGAGGCCCTGCTGGTCCCGCTCGAATCGGGGATGTGGGAAGCCGATGCCCGGGCCGAGCTGGACGATGTTGGCGCAGCAATTGACCCCCGCCTCGGCGAGGTTGAGGAAGACGTCGATACGCTGGGGGGCCTCGCCTTCCTGCTGGCAGGGCAAGTCCCCTGCGTCGGCGCGATGCTGGAACATGACAGCGGCTGGACGCTGGAAATTGTTGCAGGCGATGAAAAACGCGTTACCCGTTTGCGCCTCCACCCGCCTGCTCCCCAGGACGAAACCCCGGAAGACTGATCCGGCATGACCATTCCCTTGAATTCCAGATCCGTTCGTCCTGAGCTTGTCGAAGGACCGTCCTTGTTCTTGAAAGCAGGCGCTGCGCCGCGGAAGAAAGGCAGCCCTTCGACAAGCTCAGGGCAGTCGGGGTTGGTGTAGTGGCTATACGCCGTCTTCCACCGCTCCGCGCGATTGAAGCTTTCGTACGGATCGTTCGCTTGGGCAGCGCCCGCGCCGCCGCTGACGAGCTGGGCCTGAGCCCCTCCGCGCTGTCGCGCCGGGTCGCCGCGCTGGAGGATTTCATTGGCAAGCGGCTGTTCACCCGCCAGCATCAGGCGATGCGGCTGACCGACGATGGCCAGGCCTTTTACGATGCGGTCAGCCCCCGCTTTGACGAGCTGGCGGCCGCGGTCGAGGGCCAGGTCGAGGACAGCAAGGTGCTGCGCCTGCACCTGGGCGTCTTGCCCTTGTTCGGCACCCAGCGGCTGTTCCCGCGCCTGCCCGAACTGCGCAAGGCCCACCCGCGCCTGCATATCGATATCGATACCAGCCCGCACCTCGAGACCCGCGTCGGCGATACGCTCGACGCTGCGATCGTGCTGGCCAAGCAGCCCGATCCGATGTTCCACGCGGTGCGGCTCGATCACAACCGGGTCTATGCCTTCACCTCCAAGGCGCTGGCCGAAGAGATCGGCCCCGATCCCGACGAAGCGACACTGTCGCGCCAGACCTTCGTGATCCACACCGAACTGCCAGACAGTTTCGTGGCCTGGAAACAGGCGCTGGGCATGCCGAGGCTGGAACCAGCGGCGGTCGATCATTTCGATTCGGGCCAGATGATCCTCGAGGCCGCAGCCAATGGCCTGGGCGTGGCGATCATGCACGATGATCACTTCCACCGCAGCCAGGATCCCCGCCTGGCCAAGCTGTTCGATGTCGAGGTGGAAAGCCCCTATTCCTACTGGTTCATCTGCCGCCCCCACGCGCTGGAAATGCGCTCGGTGCGGATTTTCCATGACTGGATTTCGAAAGCGGGACTGTAGCGCAGCGGCCAAGCATGCGGCATCATCGCGGCATGAAACGCCGATTCGTCCTTTCCGCCCTGCCCGCCATGTTGCTGGCGCTGAGCGGTGCCGCCAAGCCGAAGCCCAAGGTGAAGGCCCCGCCCGCTCCCCCGCCTCCGCCGCCCTTGGGCGACACCGTGCAGGTCGAGCTGGTGACCGAACTGGGCTCGATCGTGGTCGAATTGAACCACAAGGCCGCGCCGATCACGGTCAAGAACTTCATGCGCTATGTTGATACCGGGCGCTATGACGGGATGGTGTTCTACCGGGCGATGCACCTTGACTGGGGCAAGCAGCCCAACGGACTGGTCCAGGGCGGGCTCAACGATTTCCCGCTCAAGCTGCTGCCGCCAATCGCGCATGAGCCGACCAGCGTGACCGGTCTGACCCACAAGGCCGGAACGCTTTCCATGGCCCGCAACGCCCCGGGCACCGCGCGGTCCGACTTTTCGATCCTGCTGTCCGACCTGACCAGCTTCGACGCCGATCCCAAAAGCGCCAATCCCGAAGCCCAGCTGGGTTATGCGGCCTTTGGCCACGTGGTCTCGGGAATGGATGTGGTGCGCAAGATCTATGACAGCCCGCGCTCGCCCACCAAGGGCGAAGGGGTGATGAAGGGCCAGATGCTCGAGCCCAGGATCAAGGTGCTGAAGGCGCGGCGTATTCCTCCCCTTTAGGGGAGGGGGACCATCCTCGCAGAGGATGGTGGAGGGGCACGGG
>JAGXTB010000050.1 GCA_018334165.1 Sphingomonadales bacterium
CCGGCCTGCGGCCCGCCGATGGCAAGCTGGGCGACCAGAAGCGTTCGGTAACGCCGCGCCAGGCCCGCGATGCCGGGGCCTCTGTGCTTGTGATCGGACGGCCGATTGCGCGGGCCGAAGACCCTGCGGCGGCCGCGCGGGCGATTGAAGCGACGCTTTAGGGTTCAGCCACGCGAAAGGCTCCGCGCTGCATAGGGGGCGGCAACTCCAAGGAGTAACACGATGAAATTGCTCAAATTTGCCCTTGCCCCGCTTGCCCTTGCCCTCTCGCTTCCGGGAACCGCCATGGCCCACGATACCCAGCCCGCAATTGCCGCGACCAGCACTTTGCTGACCGTCTCCGCCGACGGCAAGAGCACCCGCGTGCCCGATCTGGCGGTGTTCAGCGCCGGGGTGGTCAGCGAAGGCAGGACTGCTTCGGAAGCGCTTTCCGCCAATGCCGCGGCGATGAACCGCGTCATCGCCTCGCTCAAGAAGGCAGGCATTGCCGACAAGGACGTGCAGACCAGCCAGATCAGCCTTAGCCCGGTTTACGGCCAGCCGGTGATCGGTCCCAATGGCCAGGTCACGCAAGAGCCCCGGATTGTGGGCTATCAGGCGAACAACACGGTCACCATCCGCAGCCGCGACATCAAGGGCTTCGGCAAGGCGCTCGACGCGCTGGTCGCCTCGGGCGCGAACCAGGTCAGCGGACCCAGCTTCCAGATGGCCGATCCTTCGGCTGCCAATGACGAAGCCCGCGTGGCCGCGATGAAGAACGCCCGCGCCCGCGCCGACCTTTATGCCAAGGCCGCCGGTCTGCGCGTGGTGCGGATCATCTCGATCAGCGAAGGCAGTGGCTACACCCCGCCGATGCCGGTCTATGCCAAGATGTCCATGGCTGCCGAGGCAGCCCCAACCCCGATCTCGGCCGGCGAGGTTGAGGCCGGGGCCAATGTGACGGTGCAGTTCGAACTGGCGCCGTAACTGCCGCTTCGCTAGGGGGCGGGTCATGCCTGCCCCCCAGATCAAGATCTGCGGCCTTTCCACCGCCGAAACGCTCGAAGCGGCGATTGCCGGGCGGGCGGACTATGCCGGGCTCAACTTCTACCCGCCCTCGCCGCGTTACGTGACACCGGGACAGGCCGGAGAACTGGCGCGGCAGGCGGCGGGGAAGACCCGGTGCGTCGGAGTCTTCGTTGATCCCGGCGACGCCCAGCTGGCCGAAGTGCTCGCCGCCGCGCCGCTCGATGCGCTGCAATTTCATGGCGCGGAGACGCCCGAGCGCCTCGCTGAAGTCCGTCAGCACTTCGGCCTGCCGGTCTGGAAAGCGCTGCTGATCGCCAGCCGCGCCGATCTGGACCAGGTTGCGCGTTTTGCGGGCGCGGCCGATTTCGTGCTGCTTGATGCCAAGACACCCAAAGGCACACTTCCCGGCGGGATGGGCCTCAGTTTTGACTGGTCGCTGCTGGCAGGCTGGAAAGCGCCGCTGCCGTGGGGGCTGGCGGGCGGGCTCAATCCTGACAACGTCGCCAAGGCCATCGCCGCCACCGCAGCGCCCATGGTCGATTGCTCATCAGGCGTTGAAAGCGGTCCGGGCGTCAAGGACGCTGCCCTGATCGCCCGGTTCTGCCAGGCAGTGCGCGGCTAGAACTTGAAGCCCACACCGGCCACCACAAGATCGCCCGGATCGTTGACGCCAGTGGCAAAAAGGTGGCGGTACTCCGCCTTGAGGTAGAGGCTGGGGCCAATCGCCTGCTGATAGCCCGCCCCGGCATGGTATGGCGAATTCTCAACCGACCGCAGCGTTCCGCCGCCGGTGACATAGGCGCGCCCGCCAACCCCGACCTTGATCCCGGCGCGTGCGCTCAGGCCAACCAGCAGGTCAGCGGAGCCATTGCTGAGGCTGGTGAAATTGTTGTCGATCGACACTTCGCCGCCCAGGAACACCGGCCCCGGAAAGTCAAAGTCATAGCCCGCCGCAAGCCCGCCGACCGTTACCGTATCGCCGCCTTCGGACAGAATCCCGCCGCGCAGTTCAACCCGGGCACCGGCCATGGCGGGCGCCGCACTAGCGATCAAGGCGGCCAGGGCCAGCGGCGCAGAGAAGTGCTTGAGGTTCATCGGCTGAAGTCCAATCGTTTCAAAAGCCTGATTGCTGGCCGCACTATCGCACAGCCCTGCCAATAAGCCCAAATCTATCTGCCCCACATGCAAAACGGGGCGGCCCGTTTCCGGACCGCCCCGCTGTTTGGCTTAAAGCCGCGTTTGCTTAGAAGCGAACGCCGACGCCGGCCGCGACCGCGTCCGAACCGAGAACGATGTCATTCTCGAAGAAGTGGCGGTATTCGGCCTTCACATAGACCGGACCCGAAACCTTCTGTTCCACGCCGGCACCCAGGTTCCACTGACCATCGCAGCCATTGCAGGCTTCGGTGGTGTAGCCACCAGCGCCGAACAGGCGGGTGCCTTCACCGGCCTTCACGCCGAGACGGGTGGTGAGTCCAAAGGCAACCTTGGTGCCCGAGGTGCCGATCTTGTCGCCCGACACTTCAACGCCGGCAAAAGCCGAGCTGCCGAGGTCGAAATCGTAACCGGCGGCGATGCCCCAGGTGTCTTCGCTCGAACCGTTCGACCAGATCACGCCGCCGCGAGCTTCAATGCGGCCTTCGTTGGCCAGAGCCGGGGTGGCAAACGCAAGCGAAGCCAGGACGGGCAGGATAATCTTCTTCATAATCATTCTCCAAACTAGAGGGTGGTTGCGCCCCTTTGGTGAGGGCCATGTAGCATCCCTAACCCTTGACGCCAGATGAACGTGACAAAATTCATACAATGAACCGTCGCACTGTGGCATTCAGGCAACATTACTTGTATAAGTCCGTCAAACGGCTCACAAAAATTGTACAAATGCGGCAGTTGATGCTCATCCTATTCGTAAACAATGTGTTACCTGTTGGTAACACCGTCGGACTGAGCAAGGCCTGAAGGCAATCGCGCCGGGCCATGAACCGAGGCGGCAAATGGGGTGCAGCACCTTGCCGTTCAATGAACGGCTTGTTCGATAATTACAAATTCCGGACACCTTGTGGCAAAGTGGCAACAGGTTACCAATGCCGCGGAAGCCTATGGCCTGCGCCTGCAAAGCACCTCAGGCCGCGCAGAGTCTGGACTTCGTCGGGTCAGTCTGCCAACGCGGCCAGGTCATGACCGCCCCTACACAAGCAAACTCCTTCCGCACCCAGCCTGATGATCGCGGGCACTTCGGCCAGTTCGGCGGACGCTATGTCGCCGAAACGCTGATGCCGCTGGTGCTCGATCTTGAGCGCGAATATGCCAAGGCCAAGGCCGACCCGGCGTTCCAGGCCGAGTTCGACGATCTGCTGGAACACTACGTCGGCCGCCCCAGCCCGCTCTATTTCGCCCCGCGCATCACCGAGGAGCTGGGCGGCGCACAGATCTGGTTCAAACGCGACGAGCTCAACCACACTGGCGCGCACAAGATCAACAATTGCATCGGCCAGATCCTGCTGGCGATGCGGATGGGCAAGACCCGGATCATCGCGGAGACTGGGGCAGGCCAGCACGGCGTCGCCACCGCCACGGTTTGCGCACGTTTCGGCCTTCCATGCGTGGTGTTCATGGGCGCGACCGACGTGGCCCGCCAGGCGCCCAACGTATTCCGGATGAAGCTGCTCGGCGCAAAAGTGCGCCCCGTAGCCGCCGGGGCTGCGACGCTGAAAGACGCGATGAACGAAGCGCTGCGCGACTGGGTCGCGAACGTCCACGACACCTTCTACATCATCGGTACTGCCGCCGGCCCGCACCCCTACCCTGAGCTGGTCCGCGATTTCCAGTCGGTGATCGGCAAGGAAGCACGCGCCCAGATGCTCGCCCGCACCGGACGCCTGCCCGACCTGTTGATCGCGGCGATCGGCGGGGGCAGCAATGCGATCGGGCTGTTCCACCCGTTCCTCGATGATCCTGATGTGAAGATGCTGGGCGTCGAAGCGGCCGGCTATGGCCTCGACAAGGACCACGCCGCCAGCCTCGCGGGCGGGCGCCCGGGGATCCTCCACGGCAACAAGACCTATCTGTTGCAGGACGAAGACGGCCAGATCATCGAAGGCCACTCGATCAGCGCAGGCCTCGACTACCCCGGGATCGGCCCCGAACACGCCTGGCTGCGTGATGTCGGCCGGGTGGACTACACCTCGGTCACCGACACCGAGGCGCTGGAAGGCTTCCAGCTGCTCTGCCGCACCGAAGGCATCATCCCCGCACTGGAACCCAGCCACGCCATCGCCGCGGTGATGAAAATCGCGCCCACAATGCCCAAGGACAGCGTGATCCTGGTCAACCTGTGCGGCCGCGGCGACAAGGACATCTTCTCGGTCGCGGAGCATCTGGGGGTGGAGCTTTAAATGGCCCTCTCCCCTTCAGGGGAGAGGGTTGGGAGAGGGGCAGTGCGCGACGCCAGATTGACTGCATTTGCCAAGGCCAACCGCCAGGAAATGTCTGAACCGGCGCTGCGGATGTGGCTGGAGCTGCGGGCGGAGCGATTCATGGGGGTCAAATTTCGCCGCGAAAAGGTGATTGGCGAGTATATTGCGGATTTTGCCGCCAACGATCCAAAGCTGGTGGTTGAGGTTGATGGTGAGACCCACGATATTGATGATCCGCGTGATGCGTTGCGGACGAGCTTTCTGGAAACGCGGGGCTACCGGGTTGTGCGATATTCAAATGTCGAAGTGATGCAAAATTTGGAAGGTGTTTTGATGAATTTGGCGGCAGTTATTGACGAAATGCGGCCCCCTCTCCCAACCCTCTCCCCTGAAGGGGAGAGGGCTAAGCCATGACCCGCCTCCAATCCGCTTTCGCCAAGGGCCCTGCCCTCGTCACTTTCGTCACCGGCGGCGATGGCCCGACCGCTGAAATCCTCGACGCCCTCGTCGAGGGCGGCGCTGACGTGATCGAGCTGGGAATGCCCTTCACCGATCCGATGGCCGATGGCCCGGCGATCCAGGCCGCCAATCTGCGCGCGCTTGGGGCTGGCACCACCACCGCTGATCTGTTCCGTATCGCTGCCGCCTTCCGTGCACGCCATCCCGAGTTACCGCTGGTGCTGATGGGCTATGCCAACCCGATGGTAACGCGCGGGGCCGATTGGTTCGCTGACCAGTGCCAACAGGCCGGGGTCGATGGCGTGATCTGCGTCGATATCCCGCCCGAGGAAGACCAGGAACTCGGCCCCGCGCTGCGCGCTGCCGGGGTCAGCCTGATCCGGCTCGCCACCCCCACCACCGATGCCGCGCGGCTGCCCGCCGTGCTCGAGGGTTCCTCGGGGTTCCTCTACTACGTCTCGGTCGCGGGCATCACCGGTTTGCAACAGGCCGCGCAGGCCAGCATTGACGAGGCCGTGGCCCGGCTCAAGCAGCACGCCAAAATCCCGGTCGCGGTCGGCTTCGGCGTGCGCACCCCGGAGCAGGCCGCTGCTATCGCCAAAGTTGCGGACGGCGTGGTGGTCGGCTCGGCTTTGGTCGAACTGGTCGGCCAGCACGGCGCCAATGCCGCCGGGCCGGTGCGCGAACTGACGCGGGCGTTGGCGGATGCTGTGCATTCGGCCAGGTAGGATTAGGCTCACGCGGAGGCGCGGAGACGCGGAGAGAGTCTGAACGCCGCCGCAGGCATTCAATTCAGCCTGGCGTCAAACGTATCCAAGGAATGAAAGGCGGCTTCGCCGCGAGCGCAACTCCTCCGCGTCTCCGCGCCTCCGCGTGAACCATTCAAACACATCCCCACTCGCAAAGGCCCGAACAGTCCGCTAAGGCCAAACCATGAGCTGGATCGACCGCGTTCGCAAAGCCTTGCCGTTTCAGGACAAGCGCGACACCCCCGACAACCTGTGGACGAGCTGCCCTTCGTGCAAGGAAATGCTGTTCACCAAGGAATACGAGGAAAACCTCAGCGTTTGCCCGCGCTGTGAGCATCACGGCCGGATCGGGGCCGACGCGCGGTTTGCGCATTTGCTCGACGAAGGTTTCACCATTCTTGACAACCCGAAGGTCAAGGAAGACCCGCTCAAATTCAAGGATACCAAGAAATATCCTGACCGGCTGAAAGCCGCCCGGGCCGGCAATCCTGCCGATCGTCCGCTGGCCGACGCGCTGACCAATGCGCTGGGCAGCATCGACGGACACAAGGCAGTAGTGGGCGTGCAGGACTTTGCGTTCATGGGCGGATCGATGGGCATGGCGGTCGGTTCGGCGTTCGTTTCGGGGGTCGAGACCGCGATCCGTGAGAAATGCGGCTATGTTGTCTGCACTGCATCAGGCGGCGCGCGGATGCAGGAAAGCGTGCTGGCGCTGATGCAGATGCCAAAGACCACCGTGGCGATCAGCCGCCTGCGCAAGGCTGGCCTGCCCTATATCGTGTTGCTGACCGATCCAACGTCGGGCGGGGTGATGGCGGCCTATGCCATGCTGGGCGATATCCACATTGCCGAACCGGGCGCGACCATCGCTTTTACTGGGCGGCGGGTGATCGAACAGACCATCCGCGAAAAGCTGCCTGACCATTTTCAGACCAGCGAGTATTATCACGAACACGGCATGGTCGATATGGTGGTGCACCGGCATGAGTTGAGGGCGACTTTGGCCTCTGTGCTTGACTATCTGGGCGCAAAGGCAGCGGCGTGATGGCCCCTCCACCACCCGCTTCGCGGGCGGTCCCCCTCCCCGAGCAAGCTCGAGGAGGATCTATGGTAAGTCAGTCTCAAATCCTCCTCGAGCTTGCTCGGGGAGGTGGCAGGTCGAAGGCCTGACGGAGGGGTAATTTGCGCGACTTCGCGATCTCCGACAATCCGCGCGTTCAGGCGCAGCTGGACCGGCTTGGCGCGCTCAGCCTGCCGAGCGGGCGGCTGGGGCTGGACGTGATCCACGAACTGCTGGCGCGCCTCGGCAATCCACACCAGGCCCTGCCACCGGTGTTCCATGTCGCCGGAACCAACGGCAAGGGCAGCACCTGCGCCTACTTGCGCGCGATGCTGGAGGCCGAGGGTTACACCGTCCACGCCGCGACCAAGCCGCATCTGGTGCGCTACAACGAACGCATCCGCGTGGCCGGAGAGCTGATTTCGGACGACCTGCTGGCCGATCTCCTCAAGGAAGTTCTCGATCTGGGCGAGGACCTCTCCCCCAGTTTCTTCGAAGTCACCACCGCCGCGACATTCCTCGCCTTCCACCGCATTCCGGCGGACGCCTGCGTGATTGAGGTCGGCCTGGGCGGGCGGTTCGATGCAACCAATGTGCTGGGTGGCCAGGCCGCCTGCGGGATTGCGACCTTGGGGATCGATCACAAGGAGTTCCTGCTGGTCCCTGAAGAGGGCGTGCCGCAGGAACCGCTGGCGCGAATTGCCTTCGAGAAGGCCGGGATCGCGCGGCCGGGGGTGCCACTGGTTACGATGGGCAGCCTCTATGCGCCCGAAGCGCGCGCAGCGATCCACGAGGTCGCCAAACGGGTTGGCGCACCGCTGTTCGAGTTCGGCACCGATTGGGCCGCCAAATCCGGCGGCGGCGACCGCCATCTGGTCTATGGCGAAGGCGAGGCCTGCTACTTCCATGGACCGCCTCCGGCGTTGCCAGGAAATCACCAGATCAAGAACGCTGGACTGGCAATTGCCATGCTGCGCAGGCAGAACGCGCTCCCGATCAGCGAGGCAGCCCTGAAAGCGGGGATTGCCGCCGCACGCTGGCCTGCAAGGCTGCAACTGCTGGGGCCGGGGCCTTTGACTGCACTGGCACCGGGGCGAAATGTGTGGCTCGACGGCGGGCACAACGCCGACGCGGGACTGGCGATTGCCCGCTTTTTCGGCGGGGTAGAAGCAGATGCGGCAAATCCGCCACGATCGCTGCACCTGATCACCGGCATGCTCGCCAACAAGGACCCGGCGGCCATCGTAGCGCCGCTCAAGGGACAATTGCTCAGCTTGTCGGTGGTCCCCGCACCGGGTCACGAAGCGCACAGCCCCGCAGACATCGCCGCCCATGCCGATCTGCCGGTGCGGCCCTTCGCGGATGTCGAGGCCGCGCTAAAGGCTCTGCCGGGCGAAGGCGACGTGCTGATCGCCGGTTCGCTTTACCTCGCGGGCGAAGTTTTGCGGCTCAACCGGGAGTTTCCGGACTAGGTTTTGGCCACCTCATGCCCGTCATCCTCGGTGCTGGGCTGGCGGATCGACTGGACCAGGTAACCCTTGTTCCAAAGCAGCCAGAGCAGCAGCATCCCCGGGATCGCCGCCAGCACGGTGAAGCCCCAGAACAGGGTCCAGCCCAGTTCCTTGGCGACCACCCCGGCGGGCGAGGCCAGCCAGGTCCGTCCGAAGGCCGCAAACGAGGAAAGGAGCGCGAACTGGGTCGCGGTATAGGCCAGGCTTGAGAGGCCCGAGAGGTAGGTGGTGAACACCGTCAGCCCGATCCCGCTGGTCATGTTCTCGGTCACGATTGCCAGCACCAGCATCCAGTAATTGTTGCCGACCATGGCGAGGATCATGAACATCACGTTGGAGAACATCATCAGCAGACCAGAGATCAGCAGCGCCCGGCCCATCCCCAGCCACAGGATGAACGGCGCGCCCAACGCCGAACCCACGATCAGCGCGGCAAAGCCCCACAGCTTGTTGGCTGAGACGTAATCGAGGTCGGCAAAGCCAAGATCGACGATCATCGGCCCCAGCATGGTCTGCCCCATCGCATCGCCGACCTTGTATACCAGCACGAAGCCCAGGATCAGGAACGCCCCATGGCGACCCAGAAATTCGCGGAACGGATTGTAGATCGTTTCCTTGAGCCATTGCCCCGCAGTCATCCCGGCGGCTTCGGCATAGCGATCAACGAACTTGCCCGGTCCGGCCCAGACAGCGCCGATGATTGCGGGAATGATTGCCAGTGCGGTGAGGCCATAGCCCAGCGCCCAGCCCAGCCCCAGCCCTTCGGTAGAGGCGAGATAGACCGTCCCCGCACCGGCAATCAGGTTGCCGGTGCGGTAGCCGAACTGGTTGGTTGCGGTGCCGTGGGCAAATTCATCCTCTTCCAGGATCTCGATCCGGTAGGCGTCGATCACGATGTCCTGCGTGGCTGACAGGAACGCGGTGACAATCGCCCAGAACACGAATGGCCCAAGGTGCCCGGTCTGCGGATCGCTGGCGCCAAGCTGCCAGATCGCGACAAACAGCAGCGCCTGGACGAAGAACAACCAGCCGCGGCGCTGACCGAACATGCGGGTCAGGATCGGCAGTGGCAGCTTGTCCACCAATGGGGCCCACAGGAACTTGATCGTATAGGGTGTGCCCAGCGCGACCGCGAAACCGATCGTCGCGGTATCGATCCCGACCTTGGCCAGCCAGAAGGTCATCGTCGCGACCAGCAGGGTCAGCGGAAAGCCGCTCGAAATGCCAAGCAGGAAGGTGATGATCGGGTTCTTGCGCAAGTAAGGCTTGAACGCCTGGATCCGCGTTGCCAGCAGCGCCAGGCCAACCAGCACGCCAGCGAAAATAATGAACCGGATCAGATCGACCGACATCGCGAACCCCTCTGTGAATTTTGCCGCGAACCTAGCGGCGAAATGCGCTATGGCTAGCCCCGATGGACAGAGCAACCACACTCCCCGGCCTTGCCCCCACCGCAGGCCAGCTCGCCCTGGCGCAGCAGATCGTCGATGGCTGCACGCGCAGTACTCTGGGCGTCGGCACGGTGCCCGCCTCGGTCTATACCGATCCTGAACACTGGGCCCGCGAGAAGGCGCTGATCTTTGACCGCGCACCGCAAGTGCTATGCCCCTCGGCGCTGCTGCCGAAGGCGAACGTGGCGGTGCCGCACGATCAGACTGGCAGGCCGCTGCTGGTCACCCGCGATGACGCCGGCAAGGCGCATGTCTTCATGAACGTCTGCCGCCACCGCGCGACCCGGCTGGTCGAGGGACAGGATGTCCAGTGCTCCAAGCGGCTGACCTGTCCCTACCACGCCTGGACCTATGCCACCGACGGGCGGCTGCTGGCGCTGCCCCGGCCCGATACCTTTCCGGGGCTGGATAAGGCGGACTACGGGCTGGTCGAACTGGAAAGCTGCGAAGCTGGCGGGCTGATCTGGTATTCGCCGCGCGAGGACGCCGATTTCGCCCATGCCCGCGAACTGGGCGCGGATTTCGATGCTTTCGGCATGGCTCAGCTGCACCTGTTCCGCCGCCGCACTCACGATGTCGCTTCCAACTGGAAGCTGATCATGGATGCGTTCCTGGAAAGCTACCACGTCGCCCGGCTCCATGCCGCGACGATCGGGCCGTTTTTCAAGGACGGGATCACCAGCGGCGATCTGATCGGCCCGCACCAGCGCAGCTTCGTGGCCCGCGCTGCCGAGCTGGAAAGCGTGGATCTGGCGGACATGGCGCAGCTGCGCCGGATCGGGACCTTTGCCTATCAGCTGTTTCCGGCGACTGTGCTGGTGATCAGCCCCGATTACATCAACGTCATGACGCTGTGGCCGCAGGGGCATGACCGCACCCTGGTCGAGGATTTCATGCTGATCCCCGAGGAACCGCAAAGCGACAAGGCCCGCGATCACTGGGAACGCAGCTGGAAGCTGCTCGACGGCGGGGTCTTCGGAGCCGAAGACTTTCGCGCCGCAGCGCTGGGCCAGCAGGGCCTGCAAAGCGGCGCGGTGAAAGAGATCACGCTCGGCACACTCGAAGGCGGGATCCGCCGGTTCCACGAAATCTGCGCGGAGCAGATGGCGCTGGCCGAGGGGTGACGCGAGGCGGCTTTGCGCCTATGGGCCGCGCATGACAAAACCAGACGCTCCCCGCGAGGGTGACCGAATCGCCAAACTGCTCGCCCGCGCGGGCGTTGCCAGCCGCCGCGAAGTTGAACGCATGATCGCCGATGGCCGCGTGAAAGTGGGCGAGGAGGTGGTGACCACGCCCAACACGCTGCTGACCTCTCTGAGGGGCGTCAGTGTTGACGGCAAGCAGGTGAAAGCCGCCGAGCCTGCGCGGCTGTTCGCCTTTCACAAGCCCGCCGGACTGATCACCGCCGAGCGCGATCCAGCCGGGCGGCCGACGATCTACAACGCGCTGCGCAATGCCATGCCTGAGAATTCCGGGCGGGTGATGCCGGTCGGTCGGCTCGACTTCAACACCGAAGGCCTGCTGATGCTGACCAACGATGGCGGGCTGAAGCGGGCGATGGAGCTGCCCAGCTCAGGCATTCCAAGGACTTACCGCGCGCGGACCTTTGGCGATGTCACCCAGGCCCAGCTTGAAGAGCTGAGCGAGGGGGTGGAAATCGACGGCATGCGTTACGGCCAGATCAACGCCAACATCGAGCGTTCAACCGGGCGCAATCGCTGGATCGAAGTGACCATCACCGAAGGCAAGAACCGCGAAGTGCGGCGCGTGCTGGAGCATCTGGGGCTGGAAGTCAGCCGCCTGATCCGCACCGCCTATGGGCCGTTCCAACTGCTCGACCTGCCGCGCGGCATGGCGGTGGAAATCCGCACCCAGGAAGTCGAGAAATTCATGCATTCGCTCAAGCTTTCCCCGCAGTCGGCACCCCCGCGCGCCGCGCACGAGCATGCCCGCAACCGCGTGCTCAAGAGCCGCCGCAAATGAGGGTGATCGCTGGCGAATGGCGCGCGCGCAAGCTGGTCGCTCCCAAAGGCGAGACCACCCGGCCGACCGCCGACCGGACCCGCGAGACGCTGTTTTCGATGCTGGTCAGCCGGCTTGGCACACTCGATGGACTGGCCGTGGCCGACCTGTTTGCCGGGTCGGGCGCGCTGGGGATCGAGGCCCTGTCGCGCGGTGCGGCAAGCTGCATCTTTGTCGAGCAGGATCCCGCAGCGATCCGTTCGCTGCGCAGCAATATCAGCAACTTGAAGGCCGAAGCTCGCTGCGATGTGAGAGCCTCATCGGTCATGGCCCTGGGCCCGGCCAAGGCGCCGCTCGACCTGATCCTGCTTGATCCGCCCTACCATTCGGGCGCGGGCGAAGTGGCGCTCGACAAGTTGCAGCGGCTCGGCTGGATTGGGCCGGCCACCTGGATCAGCCTTGAGACGGCCTTCGATGAAGTGCCCAAGATCAAAGGGCTTGAGGCGCAGGCTGATCGCAAAGTCGGCAAGGCCCGGATCACGCTGTTCAAGCAGCCGGACGCGACAGACTGACGCCGATCAGGGTGAAAAGCCCGGCCCCGGCCAGCAGCAGCCCAATCGAGCTTCCGTGGCCCATGTTGCTCATCTGCTTGGCGAGCAGCGGAGTGGCTGCGCCGCCCAGAATTCCCCCGGCATTGAAGGCCACCGAAACCCCGGTGTAGCGCACCGGAACCGGGTAAAGCCCGGCCAGAAAACTACCCAGGGGACCATAGACAAAACCCATCGTGAACAGCGCCAGCGAGAGCGTGGCGAAAACCGCCAGAGCCGATCCCGATTGCAGGCCGGGTCCGAAGACCAGCCCCACTGCAATGGTACACAAGGCCCCGGCCAATAGCACACCGCGGGCACTGAACCGGTCGGCCAGCCATGCCGCCAGCACGATTCCCAGTGCCAGAAAGCAATTGGCCCCCAGTTGCAGCGTGAGGAACTTCTCTCGGCTGTAGCCAAGCTGCTTGGTGCCGATGTCGAGCGCGAAAGCGGTCGAGAGGTAGAACAGCGCAAAGCAGGCCACCACCGCCGCGCTGCCCGCCAGCACCGCGCCCCAATGGTGGCGCAGCAAGGTGCCCAGCGGCACTGCGGGCGGCGGGTTGTGCTTCAGCGCTTCTTGGAAAGCGGGCGTCTCGGTCAGGTTCAGGCGGACCCACAGCCCGATGCCGACCAGGACCAGGCTGAACAGGAACGGCACGCGCCAGCCCCAGGACAGGAAATCAGCGTCGGACAGCCATAGCCCCAGCGCCAGGAACAGTCCATTGGCGGCCAGGAACCCCAATGGCGCGCCCAATTGCGGCGCAGCGCCAAAGCGCGCTTCCCAGCCCTTGGGCGCGTTCTCGACCGCCAGCAGTGCTGCCCCGCCCCATTCGCCGCCAAGGCCAAATCCCTGGCCAAAGCGCAGAATGCACAGCAGCAAGGGGGCGATGAACCCGGCCACGGCATAGCCAGGCAGAAAGGCCACCAGCAGCGTCGAAAGCCCCATCAGCAGCAGCGAGGCCACCAGCGTCGCCTTGCGCCCCACGCGGTCCCCGAAATGCCCGAAGGCTATCGCCCCGATCGGCCGGGCGATGAAGGCCAGGCCAAAGACCATGAAAGCCTGGATCCCCTGCGCCTCCGGGCTGCTCGCCGGAAAGAACAGCGCCCCGAAGACCAGCGCAGTCGCCGTCGCAAAGACGTAGAAGTCATAGAATTCCACCGCCGTCCCAGTGAGGGAAGCGGTCAGGACACGGGCGTTCTGGCGGATCGGGTGCATGGTAGGTATCGCTTGCCGCGCCGTCCCGCTGTGTCAACCGAATCCCGCCATCGCACCCTTGCGCCAAACTCCAATGTTCCCTAGCTGTTCGCGCGTGCAACCTCCTTCCGACTCCTCCGGCGATCCGCTGTTAGACGCCCTGAACCCGCCGCAGCGCGAAGCCGTGCTGGCGACCGAGGGCCCGGTGCTGATGCTGGCAGGGGCCGGCACCGGCAAGACCGCGGCGCTGACCGCGCGGCTCGCGCATATCATCCGCACTCGCCGCGCCTGGCCAAGCGAGATCCTGTGCGTCACTTTCACCAACAAGGCCGCGCGCGAGATGAAGGAGCGGGTCGGAAACCTGCTCGGCCCCGGGGTCGAAGGACTGCCGTGGCTCGGCACCTTCCATGCAATCGCCGCCAAGCTGCTGCGCCGCCATGCCGAGCTGGCCGGGCTGCAATCGAACTACACCATAATCGACACCGACGATCAGCTGCGCGTGCTCAAGCAGCTGATCCAGGCCGAAGGGCTTGATGAGAAACGCTGGCCCGCGCGGCTGCTGGCGCAGTGCATCGATCGCTGGAAGAACAAGGGCCTCAATCCGCAAGACCTCTCGGCGGCCGATGCCGAGGCCTATGCGGGTGGCCAGGGGCAGAAGTTCTACCGGCTCTACCAGGACCGGCTGAAAGCGCTCAATGCCTGCGATTTCGGCGACCTCTTGCTGCACATGCTCAACGTTCTGCGCACGCATCGCGACGTGCTGGAGACATACCAGCAGCGCTTCAAATATATTCTGGTCGATGAATACCAGGACACCAACCAGGTCCAGTACCTGTGGCTGCGGCTGCTGGCGCAAGGCCACAAGAACATCTGCGTGGTCGGCGATGATGATCAATCGATCTATTCCTGGCGCGGCGCGGAAGTGGCCAATATCCTGAAGTTCGAACAGGACTTCCCCGGCGCCAAAGTGGTCAAGCTGGAGCAGAATTACCGCTCCACCCCCGATATCCTCGCGGCCGCATCGGGCTTGATCGATGCCAACAGCCAGCGGCTGGGCAAGACGCTGTGGACTGACAAGAACGGCGGCGATAAGCTGCGCGTGGTCGGGGTCTGGGACGGCCCCGAGGAAGCCCGGCGGGTGGGCGAAGAGGCCGAGCGGCTCGAGCGCGAAGGTGCCTCGCTCAACCAGCTGGCGATCCTGGTCCGCGCGCAGTTCCAGACCCGCGAGTTCGAAGACCGCTTCATCGCGATCGGGCTGGGTTACAAGATCGTCGGCGGTTTCCGGTTCTACGAACGCGCCGAAATCCGCGATGCCCTCGCTTACTTGCGGATCATCGCCCAGCCCAGCGACGACCTGGCGTTTGAGCGGATCTACAATAGCCCCAAGCGCGGCCTGGGCGACAAGACGCTGGAAAAGATGCACCGCCATGCCCGCGCGCGCGGTATTCCGCTCAGCCTGGCCGCGGTCGAGATCGTCGATACCGACGAATTGCCGCCCCGGGCCCGCAACACCCTGTTCGCACTGATGCGCGACATGGCGCGCTGGCGCGATGCGGCCAAGGCGCTTTCGCCCGCCGAGCTGGTCCGCACCGTGCTGGAGGAAAGCGGCTACACCGCGATGCTCCAGGCCGAAAAGAGCGCGGAAAGCGCCGGGCGGCTGGAAAACCTGACCGAACTGGCCCGCGCGATGGAGGAATACGAAACGCTGGGCGATTTCCTCGAGCATGTCAGCCTGGTGATGGACAACGATGCGGCCGACGATGCCGAAAAGCTGACGATCATGACGATCCACGCCGCCAAGGGGCTGGAATTCGATTACCTGTTCCTGGTCGGCTGGGAAGAAGGCGTCTTCCCCAGCCAGCGCGCGCTCGACGAAGGCGGGCTCTCCGCGCTCGAGGAAGAACGCCGCCTCGCCTATGTCGCGATCACCCGCGCGCGGCGGCGCTGCACGATTTTGCACGCGGCCAACCGGCGGATCTATGGCCAGTGGACCAGCTCAATCCCCAGCCGCTTTATCGCCGAGCTGCCCGAGGCGCATATCGAGCAGGAAAGCACGCTATCGGGCGGTGCGTCCTTGTGGCGCGCGCAGTGGAGCGAAGCGAGCGATCCCTTCGCGCAAATTGCCCGCGGAACCGGCCGCGGCCCCGGCTGGCAACGCGCTTCCACGCGCGATTTCGACCCCGCCCCCAAACGCCTGCCCGAAGCCACCCGCTCTGCCGCGAGCTTTGCCGCCAAGCCGCGCAGCGATCTGGGCCTGGGAGTGCGGGTGTTCCATGAGAAGTTTGGTTACGGCACGGTCACCGCGCAGGAAGGCAACAAGCTGGAGATCGAGTTTGAGACGGCCGGGCCGAAGCGGGTGATTGATAGCTTTGTGAAGGTGGCCGAATAAGTTCCTCCCCATTTTCGCGTAGCGCAAATGGGGAGGTGGCAGACGCGAAGCGGCTGACGGAGGGG
>JAGXTB010000051.1 GCA_018334165.1 Sphingomonadales bacterium
CCGCGCACAAGTGTCTCGACTTCGGTCGACACGAACGGGCGTTGGATTGGGTCCGATGAGTGAAGCGGCAAGCAAAGCCCGCCATGTCGCCATCATCATGGATGGCAACGGGCGCTGGGCCAAGAAGCGCCACCTGCCGCGTGCGGTGGGGCACCAGCGCGGGGTTGAGGCGGTCCGCAGTGTCAGTCGCGCCGCGCGCGCGATGGGCCTAGAGGCGCTGACGCTCTATGCCTTCAGCACCGAAAACTGGCGCCGTCCGGAGGACGAGGTTTCGGCGCTGATGGGGCTGCTCAAGCACTTCATCCAGAGCGACCTCGAAGAATTCGTGCGCGACAATGTGCGGCTGAAGATCATCGGCGAATGGCGCATGCTCGCCCCCGATATCGTCGCCCTGATCGACAATGCGCTGGAACGCACTGCCGCCAACACCGGCCCTGCGCTGGTGGTCGCGCTTAACTATGGCTCGCAAGACGAGATCGCCCGCGCCGCCGCCAAGGCCGCGGCCAAGGGCGCAGTCAGCGTGGAGAGCATCGAGGCCGAACTCGACACCGCCGGGCTGCCGCCGCTCGATCTGCTGATCCGCACCTCGGGCGAAGTGCGGCTGTCGAATTTCCTGCTGTGGCAGGCGGCCTATGCCGAGATGATGTTCGTCGATACGCTGTGGCCCGATTTCACGCCTGCGCATCTGGAAGAAGCGCTGAAGGACTTTGCGGGCAGGGAGCGGCGCTATGGTGGGCGGTAGTTCCACACCAAACCCCACCAAACCCGTCACCCTGAACTCGTTTCAGGGTCTATTTCTCGGTGCAGACCGGAGCGCTGTGCGGCAGCGAGACCGCGCCGTTTGGCCGTTATCGGAAGCAGCTGGGTTTGCGGCACCATGGACCCTGAAACGAGTTCAGGGTGACGGGGAATTGGAGTTTGTGTGGTGACTGAGGCTCCCCCAGCTAAAAAATCCGATCTTGGGGTTCGTGCTCTGTCTGCCGTTGTGATGATTGCGGTTGCGGGGACGGCGCTGTGGCTTGGAGGGCGCATCTGGCAACTTTTTGTATTGGGTATAGTCCTGATCTGTTTGGGCGAATTCCTGCGCCTGATTTGGCTGGCTGCGCCTCGTTGGCCAGTTCGCGCGATTGGAGCGTTCTTGGCGACGCTCTATGTCGGGTTCGCTGGATGGTCACTGGCAGACATGCGCTATTCGTGGATTCATGACCCCAATGGTTGGCTCGGATTGGTGTCCGTATTGACAGTTGTCGGTATCGTGATTTTCACAGATGTCGGTGCCTATTTTAGTGGCCGTGCAATTGGCGGACCGAAAATTGCCCCAAGCATTAGCCCTTCGAAAACGTGGGCGGGACTGCTCGGCGGCATGTTTGCTGCGGCAGTCTGGGGCGTCATCGCACTGGCGCTCTTCTTGCGTGCACATGATACGGGGATTGCCCGAGAGGGTGTCGAGCTGGCAAAAATCTGGGCATGGGCAGCCATCAGTGGAGCAATTCTTGCTGTGATAGCGCAGGTTGGGGATTTCTTTGAAAGCTGGCTTAAGCGTCGTGCTGGAGTGAAGGACAGTTCTAACCTCATTCCCGGTCATGGCGGTGTTTTCGACCGGGTAGACGGACTGCTCCCTGTGATCTGGGTGTCGACTCTGCTCCACATCAGGCCATTTTGACTTGACCCGAACCATCTCCATCCTTGGCGCAACCGGATCGGTCGGCGCTTCTACACTGGACCTGATCCGGCGCGAGCCTGCGAAATGGCGAGTGGTGGCGTTGACGGCCAATGGCAATGCTGCCGATCTGGCCCGGCTGGCGCGCGAGTTTTCGGCCGAAGTGGCGGTGGTAGCCGACGAAACTAGTTTACCAGAGCTGCGCGAGGCTTTGGCTGGGACCGGCATTGCTGCAGCGGGCGGGGCGGGGGCCTTGGTTGAGGCTGCCGCGCGTCCGGCCGATATTACTCTGGCCGCGATTGTTGGTTGTGCGGGGCTGGCCCCGACCATGGCGGCAATTGAGCAGGGACGCACAGTGGCTCTGGCCAACAAGGAAGCGCTGGTTTCCGCTGGCGACGTTATGCTGGCGGCAGTTCGCAAGCACGGCGCGACACTGCTGCCGGTGGACAGCGAACACAACGCGATCTTCCAGTGTCTGGCCGGCAACTCCTATGAGCATGTCCGCTCGATCACGCTGACCGCCAGCGGCGGGCCGTTTCGCGATTGGAGCGCAGAGCAACTGGCCGCCGCCACGCCAGCGCAGGCGATCAAGCATCCCAACTGGGATATGGGCGCCAAGATCAGCGTCGATAGCGCGACCATGTTCAACAAGGGTCTCGAACTTATCGAGGCGCACCATTTGTTCCCGGTGGGGCTGGAGAAGCTGCGGATCGTGGTCCATCCGCAGTCGGTGGTCCATTCGATGGTCGAATACCGCGACGGCTCGACCCTGGCGCAGCTCGGCCCGTCGGACATGCGCGTGCCGATTGCCTCTTGCCTGGCCTGGCCGCAGCGGATGGATACGCCCTGCGCGCCGCTCGATCTGGCTGCGCTGGGCGAACTGACGTTCCGCGCGCCCGATGAAGTGCGGTTCCCCGCGACGCGCCTGTGCCGTCTGGCTGCCGAGGCGGGCGGGGCAGTGCCGGCGGTGCTCAATGCCGCCAACGAGGTTGCGGTCGCGGCCTTCCTGGGCGGACAGGTTTCGTTCACCCGTATCGCGGCAATGGTCGAAACGATGATTTCGCGCTATGAGCCTGCCGCCCCGGCTTCGCTTGACGATGTGATCGCCGTGGATGCCGAAGCGCGGATGCGTGCGCGCGAATTGCTGGAGCTTGCCTGACTTGGTCGATTCCCCTTCATTCCTGTTCTACCTGTTTGGGTTCCTGCTGCTGCTTGGCCCGCTGATCGTGATCCACGAGCTGGGGCACTACCTCGCGGGCCGCTGGTGCGGCGTGCGGGCCGAGACCTTCTCGGTCGGCTTCGGCAAGGAGCTGTGGCACCGGATTGACAAACGCGGCACCCGCTGGCGGATCGCTGCACTCCCGCTGGGCGGCTATGTCCAGTTTGCGGGCGATGCCGATGCCTCAAGCCGGCCCGATGCCGCGCTGGAAGGCAAAAGTGCGGATGAGCTCAAAGGCACCATGCCCGGAGCGCCACTGTGGCAGCGTTCGTTTATCGTGCTGGCCGGGCCGCTGGCGAATTTGCTGACGGCGGTGCTGATTTTTGCCGGTTTCGCCATGGCCTATGGCGTGCCGCATACTCCGCCAGTGGTTGGCGGCTTTGCCGAGAAATCTGCCGCCCAGGCCGCCGGAATCCAGGTTGGAGACCGGATCACCGCGGTCGATGGTGCCGAGATCGAGAGCTTTTCCGACATCAGCCAGCGCGTGGCGCTCTATCCCGGAGCGACGGTTGGCGTGACGATCGACCGGGCCGGGCGGACGCTCGAGATGCCGGTCAAGCTGATGCTCGATGTCAGCAAGGATGAATTCGGTAACGAGATGCGCCGGGGCCTGCTGGGGATTGCGGCGGTTGCGCGGCCCGAATTCACCCGCGTCAATCCGCTGCGGGCCTTGCAGTTCGGGGTCACAAGCTCGCTAGAGCAGATGCGGATGATGGCGATCGGGCTCAAGCAGATCGTCTTTGGCGAACGCTCGGTTCGCGAAATGGGCGGTCTGCCCAAAGTGGCCAAGTTCTCGGGCGAAATGCTCTCGCTGGGCTGGCTGGAGTTTGCCGGGTTCGCCGCGCTGATCTCGATTAATTTGGCATTCATTAACCTGCTGCCAATCCCCACGCTCGATGGTGGGCACCTGGCTATGTATGCCGCGGAAGCTGTCCGCCGCAAACCGCTGGGTCTCCGCAGTCAGGAACTGGCGTTCCGTTTGGGTATGGCGATCGTGCTGGCCTTTGCGGTGTTCGTCAACTTGAACGACCTGGTCCAGATGTTCCTCTAGGGAATTGCGGGCCGCGGGAGGGATACAAAACTGCGGATGGCTCCTGCAACTTTGCTTGATCGGACGGTGTGCTTCGGGCAGAGGGCGGCAACATCTATTCTGGCTGCGCCTGCGCGTGCGGCAGCACCATATTGACGGGAACAACCGTGCCGATGATTTCCAGCCTTTCCGCTCATAACTTTGGCTCGCACGCAGGGCTGCGCCTGACGGTCGCCCTGCTGGGCAGCACGGTGCTGGCCGGGCTGCCCGGGGCCGCGCTGGCTCAGGCCGCCGCTCAGCCTGCACCCGTTGCTGCTCCCGCCCCCACACCTGCGGCGGACGTGATCCAGTCGATCACCGTCAATGGCTCGCAGCGGCTGGAGGCCGATACGATCCGGTCTTACATCAAGATGCGCGTCGGCCAGCCCTATACTCAGGCCAGCGCCGACCAGGTGCTGAAGGACCTATACGCGACCGAACTGTTCTCCAACGTCAGCGTTTCGAACAACGGCGGCGCGGTGGTGATCGAGGTCAAGGAAAACCCGGTGATCAACCGGATCATCCTGGAAGGCAACAAGCGGATCAAGAACGAGAAGATCCTGCCCGAAATCAAGCTGGCCCCGCGCCAGATCTTCACCCGGTCCAAGGTCCGCGCCGACGTGACGCGGATCATCGAACTCTACAAGCGCCAGGGCCGCTTTGCCGCTTCGGTTGAGCCCAAGATGGTGTTGCTTGACCAGAACCGCGTCGATATCGTCTTCGAAATCAACGAAGGGCCCAAGAGCAAGGTCCGCCAGATCAACATCATCGGCAACGAGGCGTTTGCGGACAACGAGCTCAAGGGTGAGATGTTCACCAAGGAAGCCCGCTTCTCGCGGGTCTTCTCTTCGGGTACCACTTATGATCCCGACCGGATGGCGTTTGACCAGCAGAAGCTGCGCCAGTTCTATCTGACCAAGGGCTATGCCGATTTCCGCGTGGTTTCGGCCGTGGCCGAACTGACCCCGGACAAGAAGGACTTCGTCCTGACCTATGTGGTCGAGGAAGGCCCGCGCTTCAAATTCGGCGATATCAAGGTCGAAAGCCAGCTGCGCGATTTCGATGGCGACCGGCTGGCCAGCCAGCTGCCGATGAAGAAGGGCGATTGGTACAACGCCAAGCTGGTTGAAGACACGATCGAGCGGCTCAACGAAACGCTGGGCGCTTTCGGCTATGCCTTTGCCGACGTGCGGCCGGACTACAATCGCAACAAGGAAGACCTGTCGATGGGTCTGACCTTTGAAATTGCGGAAGCCCCGCGCGTTTATGTCGAGCGGATCGACGTCAACGGCAACACGCTGACCCAGGACAAGGTGATCCGCCGCGAATTCCGCCTGGCCGAGGGCGATGCGTTCAACTCGCTGCAGGTCAAGCGTTCGACCGCGCGGATCAACTCGCTGGGCTATTTTCAGCAGAAGTTCGAAGTCGAACAAAAGCCCGGTTCGGCCCCTGACCGGATCGTGCTGGAAGCCAATGTCGAAGAAAAGCCAACCGGGCAGCTCCAGCTTTCGGCAGGTTACTCCAGTCTTGAAAAGCTGATTTTCCAGGGCTCGATCGAGCAGCGCAACTTCCGTGGGCGCGGGCAGACGATCGGGCTCAATCTGGCCTATTCGCGGTACTCGAAGCAAGTCAACGTCAGCTTCACCGAACCTTACCTGTTCGATCGCAACATCTCTCTGGCGGCCAACATCTATCGCCGCGATACCAACAGCTTCAATTACCTCCGTTCAAACCGCAACACGATCTACAAGAATACCACAACCGGGTTCCAGGTCCGCGCCGGGCTGCCGCTCACCGAATATGTCTCGTTCGTGGGCAGCTACACGCTCAATTTCGATGACGTGACGGTCAATCCTTCGCTCTACTTCTCGACCCGCCAGAACCCGCCACTGTCGCAATGCGACCCGCTGATTGCGGGCCGCTATCTGTGCGATGCGATCGGCAAGCGGACCAGTTCGATCCTTGGCATGACCCTGGTCTACGACTCGCTCGACAACCGCATGCGCCCCACGCGTGGTCGGGCTCTGTCGTTCAGCGGCGAATTTGCCGGGCTGGGCGGCTCGGTCAAATATGTCCGTGGGCGCGTCAATGCGTCGCAGTACTATCCGCTGGGCAAGGGTTTCATCTTCTCGGTCCGGGCCGAAGGCGGAGCGATCTTCGCGCTCGGCGACCAGGGTAACGCCGCGTTGGGGACGGACGACATCCGCCTGACCGACCGGTTCTATCTGGGTGAGCCGCAGATGCGCGGCTTCGATATCCGCGGGGTCGGTCCGCGCGTGTTCCGCAAGCCGTTCGATGTCACCAACAATACCTTCACCACTAACCGCAATACCTGGACCGACGATGCGATCGGCGGGCACTATTACTACATCGGGCATGCCGAGGTGGAGATTCCGCTGGGTTCGGGTGCCAGGGAGCTGGGGCTGCGGCCGTCGATCTTCATCGATGCCGGCGCAGTCTGGGGCGTGACTTCGCCCAATCCGCTGCCGCTGACCTTCCCGTACCAGCTGGTCTGCAACGGCACCGCCACAACCGGCTATGCCCCCAACCAGGCCGGCATTCCGACCTTGCCCGCGACCTGCACCGGAATTCAAGACCAGGTCACCGCCGGCACCCCGTTCCAGGAATTCTTCGTCGGCAATTCGCCCAAGCCGCGTGTTTCGATCGGCATCGGGGTGAACTGGAATTCGCCCTTCGGGCCCTTCCGTATCGACTTCGCCCAGACCCTGCTCAAGGTCGATGGCGATGACACCAAGTCATTTACTTTCAACGTAGGAACCCAATTCTGATGACCAAGATCCTCAACACCGTCGCCGGTCTTGCGCTGGCGCTGGCAATGACCGCGGGTGCGGCCAACGCCCAGGCCGCCAAGAAGCCGGCCGCTCCGACTCCGGCTGCCGGAGGCCAGACTGCGGCCCCGCGCGCCACACTGCTTCCTGGTGTCGGCACTGCCGACCTTGAAGTCGCCGTTGCCAATACCAACGCCTACCGCGCTGCCCAGCAGCAGCGTCAGAGCGTCTACAAGCCGACCTTTGACGCCGCCCAGACGCGCGCGAAGCAGTATGACGCCCAGATCAAGCCGCTGGCCGATCAGCTTCAGGCCGACGTCACCGCCAAGAAGCCTGACGCCCAGCTCCAGACCCAGGCGATTGCGATCCAGAAGCTGCGCAACCAGGGCGAAACCGAGATCAAGCAGATGCTGGCCCCGATCGAGCTTTCGGAAGCCTATGTGCTCGAACAGATCTCGGACAAGCTGCCGCAGGCCGTCCAGAATGTGCTGGGCCGCCGCGGGATCACGCTGCTGCTGGCTCCGGATTCGGTGCTGGTTGCCGCGCCGCAGTATGATCTGACCCCGGCGATTGTCGCCGAACTCAACGTGCTGGTGCCGACCGCGCAGCTTACCCCGCCGACCGGCTGGCAGCCGCGCCGCG